>NZ_PDJI01000004.1:917238-1222984 GCF_002563695.1 Georgenia soli
CCGCGGCGGCCGGGCACACCGCCGGACCGCTGACCGAGCGCGGCGTCGGCGCGGTGACCGGGCACCTCGGCTTCACGCTGCACCGGGTGCCGGACCTGCCGCGCTCCACCCGGTCGATCTCGGACCTGCGCAACCGGCGCATCTACCTGCCGGTGACCGACCGCGGCGGGCACGACCCGCGCACCATCGTCCTGCAGACGCTCGGGCACTTCGCGCTCGGCCACTCCGACCCCACCAGCTACGCCGACTTCCTCCGCCAGCGGGTCGAGGCCAACTACTTCGCCGCTGCCCTGCTCATGCCGGAGAAGCCGGCTGTCGAGTTCCTCAAGGAGGCCAAGGCGGCCAAGTCGCTCGCCATCGACGACCTGCGCGACATCTTCGCCGTCTCCTACGAGACAGCCGCGCACCGGTTCACCAACCTGGCCACGGAGCACCTCGACCTGCCGGTGCACTTCATGCGCGTGGGCGAGGACGGCGTGATCTACAAGGC
Source organism: Georgenia soli (assembly GCF_002563695.1). Lineage (NCBI taxonomy): Bacteria > Bacillati > Actinomycetota > Actinomycetes > Allobogoriellales > Allobogoriellaceae > Georgenia > Georgenia soli. Next base: position 917,729 of record NZ_PDJI01000004.1, read on the forward strand.
GTACGAGAACGACGACGTCACCTTCCCCACCGACGTCACCGGCGCCATCGAGGGGCAGATCGTGTGCCGGAACTGGGCGTCGCGCCGCGTCTTCGCCAACCCCGACCGGTACGCCACCCACTACCAGTACACGGACATGGGACGCGGCACGTACTGGTGCACCACCCACGTGGAGCGCACGGCCGACGGCGATTTCGCCATCGACGTCGGCGTGCCCTTCGCGCACGTGAAGTGGTTCCAGGGCCGTGAGACGACCGTCCGGGCACGATCCTCCTGCCCGGACCCGTCCTGCTGCCGCCGTCCCCCGGCCGACCTCGCCGCCCGCTGGGGGTCCCAGGCCTGGCCCAGCGCCCGGGCCCACTCGCACCTCCTGGCGGCGCTCCCGCCGGGCACGTTTCCCGGCGTGGACGACACGGAGGTGTACCAGTTCCTCGAGCGGCACTCGGCCGCGGAATGAGGGCGAGGGGCGACGACGCCGGCCGCGACGACCCCGCCAAACCAACATCCGCCGGGCGACCTGACGTCGCGGGCCGACATGACTCTTTCTGGCAGTTCCACCTGAGCTTGATCAGTGCCATCTCGGCTGGCACCGATCCCGCCCCGCTCACACCGGCCATCACCGCTGGCCCCGTGCCACCCAGGCTGGCACCGATCCCGCCCCGCTCGCACCGGCCACCACCGCTGGCCCCGTGCCAGCTACGCGCGCACCGTGCCAGCCAGGCGCGCGCGTTCACGCGTAGGTGCACCGGTGCGAGCAAAGCTCGCGTCAGTCGCGCGACGCTGGAAACGCCGGAAAGCATCACGTCGCCCGGACGCTCGGGCGGTCCGGCACAGACGAACCAGAGCGAAGCCGCATCGCCGCGGCATGATCCGCAGGCGTGGCGCCATCACCCGGCCCTCCCTCGGGCGCCCCGCCATTACCCGGCCCTCCCTCGGGCGCCCAGCCATCCCGCCAGCCCTACCGCGGCGCCGCGCCATGGCCCGGACCCTCGTCGCGCGCTTGGCCATGGGCCCCGGCACCAGACAGGCGGCGTCCTCAGTCCGTCACGGTGAAGTAGCCGTGCGCGCCACGCTCGGCGTCGACCATCGCGTGGGAGACGAAGGGGTAGTTCCCGGCCTCCGGGAACGTCAGCTCGACGAACCCGCCCTGCGCCGCGGTGAGCGGCAGGACCTGAGCCCCGCCGGTCGGGTCCCCGCCCACGCCGTCGGGCCCGCCGAGCTGGTACGCGCCCTCGCTGTAGACGGTGTCGAACTGACCGCCGACCACGTGGAAGGAGCTGCCGCGGGAGGGACCGGCGTCGAGGACCCACACACGCACCGTCTCCCCCACGCGGGCCGGCAGGCGGTCGTGGTCGTACTGGTTGGCGTAGCCGTTGAAGACCACCAGATCGGGTTCCTCTGCGGCGATCTTGTCCGCGTCGGCGGGTCCGCCGACCGCACCGAGGTACATCTCGGACTGCACCAGCACGTACTCGTGGTCGACGGGCTGCAGGTTCGGCGGGTCGATGATCACGGCGCCGAACATGCCGTTTGCGATGTGCATGGACATCGGCATCGTCGAGCAGTGGTACATCCAGATGCCGCTGCGGGTGGCGGTGAACCGGTAGGTCAGCGACTCCCCCGGCGCGATGGTGCGCATGGGCCGGTCGGGTGCGAGGGCGCCGGCGTGGAAGTCGATCGAGTGCCCGATGGTGCCGTCGTTGACGAGGGTGATGTCGAAGACGTCGCCGACCTTGCCGCGCAGCGTCGGGCCGGGCGCCGAGCCGTTGAAGGTCCACCGCTCCTGGGTCACGCCGGGCGCCACCTCGGCCTGCACCTCGCTCACGGTCAGGGTGAGCTCGTGCACGGAGGCGCCGGGAGCGGGCGGAAGGGTCGCGTCGTGCGCCTCGAAGCCCTCGCCGGGGTCGGCCATCAGGTCGAGCAGGCCGGCGGCGCCCGCACCGTCCGCGGCGGCGTCGGACCCGGTGACCCCACGTGCGTCGTCGCCCGCGGCACCGGCATCTGTACTGGCGTGGCCACCGGCGGTCGCCGAGCCGGTCGATCCGGAGGAGCCGGTCGATCCGGAGGAGCCGCCGTCGGCCGGTCCGCCGTCGTCCGGACCGACGGCGACGATCTGCAGCGTCATCCCCATCTGCCGGTGGCCGGCCACGGAGCACCAGCCGTCGACGTCGCGGCCGATGACGCCGGCGTCCAGGGTGCGGGTCTCCCCCACGCTGAGCCGGCCGGTGGTGGCACCGGTCTCGAGGACGAGGTCGTGGACGTCGGTCCCGGTGTTGGTCAGCTCGATGACGAGCTCGTTGCCCGCGGGGACCTCGATGACCGACGGCGTGAACCGCATGCCCTCGACCGTCACCTGCACCGTGGTCGTCCCGCCGGTGGCGGCGACCTCGCCGGCGGCGGAGCCGGCGCCGAGGCCCGCGGCGGCCGGGTCGCCGGCCACGCCGAGCACCACCGCGAGCGCCACGGCGCCGACGCCCCACGCCCCGCCGAGACGGCGGCGCGCGGGCGGCGGGCCGGTCGGGATGCCGGTGGCGAGCAGGTCGCCGTCGCCGCGACGGCCGAGGCGGCGCCGCGCCAGCAGGGCCCGGGCCAGCAGGAGGAGGAAGGTCGCCATGGCGGCGAGGCCGAGCATCGACGTCGTCACGCGGACGAGCGAGGGCACCGGGAGGACGAAAAGGACGAGGCAAAGGTTGAGGGTCACCACGCGGGCGACCGCGCCGCGGTCCATCTCCTCGTTGACGGCGCGCACCACGGACGGCCCACCGCCGAGCATGACGGGGGCGAGGTAGCTCAGCGCCCCGAGGAGCACCTGCGCGGCGAACCCGGCGGCGAACGGGGCGGCGAGCAGGCCGAGGCTCTCCACGGCGTCGGGCCAGGCGGGCGCGGACAGCACGACGATGCCCAGCGCCGCGACACAGAACGCGGCCCAGCCGACCGCGCAGGCCGCGGAGAGCGTGGCGAACGAGCGCGGCGGCCTGCTGCGCGCGATGGTCACCATCGGCCGGACCAGCAGAGCCATGCCGACCAGGTACGCGAGCGCACCGGCGGAGACGAGCGGCGCCAGGCCGGCGAGCGCGCCCGCGGCGACGGCGAGGACACCCCCGACGAGCACCCACAGCGCGCGGCCGGCGGCGAGCGGGGCCCCGGGCACCATCTTGGTGCGCAGCATGGTGGGCCACAGCACGACGAGGGTGCCGAGCACGGTCAGTCCGACGAAGCCGAGGAGCATCGTGCCGACGTGCCCGACGTACAGGTGGGCCTGGGCGACGGCGTCGGCCGACGCGCGCGCCAGCAGCACGCCGAAGCCCGCCCCCAGCGCCAGGAAGGCGACGGCGGCGACGTAGAACAGGGAAAGCTTGCCGAACCGGGCCATGAGTGCGCCGCGCCGCTGACGCAGGATGACGCCGCCGTGCACGAGTCCGACGAGGCCGACGAGGGCACCGCCTGCGACGGTCACGGCATCGGTGGCCGTGAGGATGCCGGCGATGACGACGACGGCACCGAGGTTGTGCGCGGCGAGGCGCGCGACCATGAACGGCTGCCCGCCGGGTGCGGGCCGGCCGAGCAGGGTGTCGGCGAAGTGGCTGGACCAGATGAGGATCGCGGAGGTCACCGCGCCCAGCAGGGTCAGGTGGACCAGCAGCCAGCCGTACTCCGGCACCCACCGGTGCGCGACCGCGACGGCGAACGTCGCCACGAACCAGGCGACGACCACCGCGTTGGCGCGCACGTGCCACGTGCGCCGGTCGAGCCCGGGTCGTCGCGGTGGGCCGGACCAGGATCCGCTCGCACGCCCGCCGTGGGCCGGGCCGACGGGTCCCGCGTGCGTGCCAGGAACTGACGCGCCTGCGGGGGCGGCTCCGCCGTCGGGACGGGCGTTCGGGGGGCCGACGGGGATGGTCACGGGCGGGCTCCTGCGGTGGCGGGTGCGGTGCCCCGGACGCGACGCGCACGCGGTGCGGTGAGGACCGACCACGCGGCGACGGCCACGAAGGCGAGCACCGCGACGATGTTGAGGACCCCGCCGACCTGGACGACGCCCTCGAGGTCACGGGCGTCGCCCACGGCGACGCGCAGCAGCAGGGAGGCGTGCAGGAGCGCGGCGGGGGCGTACATGACGGGGCGGTACGGCAGCGGGCGGCGCAGCACGGCGGGGAAGATCACCGGGGCGTGGGCCATGATCATGGAGATGACGAAGCCGAGCATGACGGCGTGCAGCACGGCGTCGTAGCCACGGCCGGAGGTCACCGCACCGCCGAGCGCCCAGACCGCCCCGCCGACGGCGAGCCAGGCGTACCCGGCGAGCAGGCAGGCGGCGATGAACCGGGGCAGGCCGCCGGCGCGCACCGTCCGGCGGGCGACGTCCTTGGCGGCGAGCCAGCCCGCGACGGCGAGCAGGCTCAGCCCCGTCAGGGTGAACCCGGGTTCCGGGGCGAGCAGGGAGACGACGGCGGAGCCGAGCAGGGCGAGCGCGATGCCGAGCGCCGCGCGGGAGGCGGCGGGCGAGAGCACCTCGGTGCGGGCGAGCTCGAGCCGCTCGCCGAAGATCGTCAGCACGAGGAACGTCACCAGCCAAGGGATCAGGGCCGGCACCGGCACGCCGCCGGCCCAGAGGACCGCCGCGCCGAGCGCGGCCACGGCGCCGAGCGCCTGGACGGTCACCGCCGCCGCCGGCTGACGGGCGAGGAGCTGGCGGTAGACCAGCAGGGCGAGAACCTGGGCGAGCACGAGCAGCCCCTGACCGGCGGCGAGGGGAAGCGGGGCGACGATCGCGAGCGCGGCCAGGCCGGAGACGGCCGGGGAGGCGTAGCCCCACGGCAGACCGAGGGCGACGGCGCGCTCGAGGGCGATGAGCGTGCCGACGAAGCCGAGCACCATGAGCGGGCCGTGCACCTCGGGCAGGCGATCGAGGCCGAGGAACGGGCCCAGGAGCTGCGGGAGACCGAGCAGACCCAGGGCAGCGTCGAGCCCGAGGAGCAGCGCGACGGCACCCGGGACAAGAAAGGTGAGGCGGAACCCGGTGCGGGTCCGCAGCGGACGCACGCCCGGGGTGCCGGCGGAGGTGCCGGAGCCGGTCGGTGCCGTGCGGGCCGGCGAGGCGGGGGCACCGGGGCGCGGGTGCGCCGTCGGGCTGCTCACGGTGCTCACGCCCCGCGCGAGGCAGTGCCCGGATTTGCGACCGGGCGCGCCGGGACCACCTCGTCGGGCCTGGCGGGTGCCGGCGCGTTCTCCACCGGGCCGACGACCAGGTCCTCACCCGGGTGCGCGACAGACCGCACGTGCAGCAGGCAGGCACCTGGCTGGGTGAAGGCCTCCAGCGAGACCCGGTCGGGCTCGATCCCGCCCGTGCTCGCGAGGATCTCCCGCGCCATCCCCAGGTGCGCGCTGCACACCACCTCGGGGCGGTCCTTGGCGAGCTCGAGCACGGGGCAGCGCGGCAGCCGGAGGGTCTGGTCGGCGCCCTCGCGCTGCATCTCCGGGGCGAACCCGGTGCGGTCGAGCATCCGGCGCAGGTAGGCGACGGCCGCCCCGGCGGTCCTGGTGGTGGGCGCGGGCTCGCCCCCGGCCCGCTCGAGGATCGCCCTGCCCCAGTGCCGACCCATCTCGCGGGCGTGCCGGCGCAGCTCCGGCCCGTCCGGCACGACGTGGGTGAGGTAGCCGATGATGACCTGCGCGAGGACGGCGTACTCCGGGCTCGTGAACGAGGCCTCGGGCGCGTAGGTGTACACCGATGCGGGCCGTCCGCGGCCGACCGGGGCGAGCTGGTCGCGCTTCGCGAGGCCGGAGCGGGCGAGCGCCTCCAGATGCTCGCGGACGGTGTTGGGGTGCTGGTCCAGGGTCTGCGCGACCTGCGCGACGGTCAGCGGCTCCTGCTCCTCGACGAGCAGCTCGAGCACGGCCCGGCGCGGGGTGGACAGGTGCGCCCGGGCGTCGGCGCGGGAGGGGCGCGGTCCAAGTTTTAACACACGACATACCGTACTTATTGAGGGTCCGCCGTGCCAGGACCAAGGTCACTTGCCGGCGGCGACCGGTCGCACTCGGCTTTCGGGCACCGACCGTGCGCTCGGGCGTCGGGGCGCCGCCGACCAGACGCTCGGCATCACGGCGCCTGGCGCCGAGGCCGTCGGTGCGGGGCGCCGGAGGTCGCCTCAGCCCTTCAGGCCGGCCCGGCCGACCCCCTCCACGATGTAGCGCTGCGCGACGAAGTACATCAGCAGCACCGGTGCGCTGGCGATCACGGCGCCGGCCATGAGCAGGTCGTAGCGCACGGCGTTGGCGTTCTGCAGCGTGGAGAGCCCGGCCGGCAGGGTCTGGTTCTCCGGGGAGAACAGCACGTACACCGGCCAGAGGAAGTCGTTCCAGTTGGTGAGGAAGGACAGCAGCGCCAGCGTCACCAGCGCGGGCCGGGACAGCGGCAGGATGACCTGCCGGAACGTGCGCCAGCGGGAGGCGCCGTCGAGACGTGCCGCCTCCTCGAGCTCGATCGGGAGCCCCAGGAAGAACTGCCGGAGGAAGAACACCCCGAACGCCCCTGCGGCGCCGGGGAGGATCACGGCCAGCAGGGTGTCGAGCCAGCCGAGCCGGCCGACCACGAGGTAGTTGGGGATCAGCAGGATCACGGGCGGGATGAACAGGGTCGCGATGATGACGCCGAAGACGACGTTCCTGCCACGGAAGTCGATGCGCGCGAGCGCGTACGCCGCCATCGAGGCGGTGACCAGGATGATCAGCGTCTGCGCCGTCGCGGCGAGGAGGCTGTTGACCAGCCACCGCACCACCGGGGTGCCGTCGGTGGTGAAGATCGACTCGTAGGCCTGCACGGTCGGGGAACGGGGCACCCACTGCGGCGTGGGCGCCGCGGCGTCGCCGGTCGTCTTGAAGGACGTCGAGATCATGTAGATCAGCGGCGAGACGAAGATCAGCGTCAGGATCCCCAGCAGGGCGTAGAGCAGGCCACGACCGGCACCGCCGCGCCCGCCGGGGGTGCCCCCGCCGGCCGCACGCCGGTCCGCCCGGCCCCGCTCGGACGAGGGGCGCCCGCCCTCCGGCTCGACCGGCGCCCCCTCGCCCACTGGCCGGACGGGCGCGCTCATGACGGCCCCCCTGCGTTGCGCGGCGTGCGTTCACGGAACAGGAGGAAGACGATCACGCTGACCACCGCGAGGAAGAAGGAGAAGACCATCGACATCGCGGAGGCGACGCCGGAGTTGAAGCTCGTCAGACCCGTCTCGGCGATCTGGTAGATCGCGGTGCGCGTCTCCTGCCCGGGCCCGCCCTGCGTCATGAGGTAGGACTGCCCGAACATGTTCACCGAGGCGATGATCGTCACGCTGGTGATGAACAGCAGCACCGGGCGCAGGCCTGGGAGGGTGACGTTGCGGAACCGTTGCCAGGCGCCGGCGCCGTCCATCTTGGCCGCCTCGTAGAGCTCGGGCGAGATGTCCTGCAGCGCGGCGAGGTAGATGACCGTGTTGAACCCCAGCGTCCACCACAGCGTCACCCCGATGAGGGAGATCCAAGCCCACGGCAGCTGCGTCAGCCACGGCGTGGCGCCGGAGAGGCCGACGGCGCCGAGGTAGTGGTTGACCAGGCCGATGTTGGTGTCCAGCAGGTAGCGCCACAGCACCGCCACCACGGCGACGCCCAGCACGTACGGCGCGAAGTACATGGCGCGGAAGAAGTTCCGGCCCCGGAACTTCAGGTTCAGCACCAGCGCGACCACCAGGGGGACCACCAGGAGCAGCGGGACGGATCCGACGGTGAAGATCGCCGTCGCCTGCATGCCCTGCCAGAACGGCGCGGCGAACGGGGAGTCGCCGGTGAGGAGGCCGGTGTAGTTGTCCAGGCCCACCCACGGTTTCTCGGCCAGCGTGTAGTCGTAGTCGTGAAGGCTGATCCAGATCCCCAGCACCGTCGGCACGATGACGAAGACGGTGAACAGCACCAGGTACGGCGCGAGGAAGAGCCAGCCGTCCCGGTTGTCGCGGGCACGGGACGCGGTCCGGGCTCCGGCGGGCGTGGTCGTGGGACCGGCGGGCCGGACGGCGCCTCCCGCGCGCCGCCGCGCCCGCGACGGCACGTCCACCACCGCGTCCGGTTCGGTGTGGCTCATGGGTTCCCCCTCTCGAACTTGCGCAGGTTCTCCTTCATCAGGGCGCTGGCGCGCGCGGCGGCGGCGCTGAGGGCCGCCTGCGGGTCCTGCCGGCCCAGGACCGCGTCGGCGACGGCGGTCTCGAGGGTCTGGCTCTGCACCTCGCCGACACCGGCGATGGCCGGCAGGAAGCGCATGTCGGGGATCATCTCCGCGACGGCGGCCTGCGGCCGCTCGGCGAAGCCCTTCTCCTCGCGGGCGTCCGTCCGCGCGGGGATCATGCCGGCGTCCGCCCAGGCGGCGGAGTTCTTGATCAGGTAGTTCAGGAACTCCTTGCTCGCGAGCAGCTTGTCGTCGTCGGGGCGCCGGGTCCGGAACATCACCAGCTGGTGGGAGTTGGCCCAGACCGCGGACTGCGTCCCGACCGTGGGCACCCGGCCGAGGCGCCAGGGCAGGTCCGGCGCCGTGGTGTCGAGGTCGTTGATCTGCCAGATCCCGTCCCAGGTGAAGGCGCCCTCGCCGTTCTTGAACGCGGTGTACTGGGAGTCGACGGCCACGTCGGGCGGGCTGAAGCCCTTCTCGATCTGGCTCGTCATCCACCGCAGCGCCTGGACGCCGGCGTCGCTGTCGAAGGTCGCGGCGGAGCCGTCCTCGGCGTAGGGCTCGCCGCCGAACTGCCAGAGCAGGGAGAGGAACATCAGGTGGGCCGGCCACCGGTTCGGCATCCAGAACGGGGTGGGCACGCCGGCGTCGAGGAGCGCCTGGAGCGCCGCCTCGTACTCCTGCCCGGTGGCGGGCACCGCGTCGAGGCCGGCGCGCGCCAGCAGGTCCGTGTTGGCGTAGGTGCCGAGCGAGTGGACGTCGAGCGGGATGCCGTAGCGCCGGTCCTGGTACGTGCCGGCCTGCCACACCTGCTCGGGGTACTGCTGCTCCGTGAGGCCGAGCTCGGCGACGACGTCGTCGAGCGGGCTGATCGCGCGGCGGGCGGCCTGGGTGGCGAGCTGCTCGACGTGCATGGCGCCGACGTCGGGCCCCTGGCCGGCGTGCACGGCGGCGATGACGCGCTGGTAGTACTGCGCCCACTGGACCACGTTCATGCGGACCGTGATGAGCTCTTGGCTGGCGTTGAAGTCCTCGACGAGCTTGCGCATGGCGGGCCCGTCGCCGCCGGTGAACCCGTTCCAGTACTCGATGGTCACGGGCCGCCCGCTGTACCCGCCCGCCGCCGGGGCCGGACCTGTGTCCGTCAGGGGCGTCGGGCTGCCGCACGCGGACAGGACGGCCCCGGCGCCCGCGGCCGCCGCGAGGGCCAGGACCCCGCGTCTGGAGATCCGAAGGTCGCTCATACGCACCGCCTCGCCGTCGTCGTCGACGTGATGGGCGTCACCGTAGCCTCTCGTCGACGGTTGCGCCCGTCGACGGCACAGGCAGGCGGGCGGGTGCTACGCCTGCTGGCAGCACATCCGCCGGCGTCCTCACACCTGCGGCGACGCCCCGTCGTCGTCCGGGTGGGGGGCGTGGGCACCCGGTGCTGGATCGTCTACCTGGCCCCGACGCTCGTCGGGCTCCGCCGTCCCGTCGTCCCGGCAACCGGTGATGACGGCGCGCAGCTCGGCCACGGGCAGCTTCGGCTCCCTGGTCGCGGTGAGCAGACCGTTGGTCTCCTGCCCGGTGTCGGTGAGCTGGGTGTAGCAGAACCCGGCGAGCGGTTCGCAGGCGTTGACGGCGTCGAGGATCTCGGCGAGCCGGGCGGCGAAGTCGGCGGCGTCCCGGGCCGTGGAGTACCCCCACGCCTGCGGGTCGCCGGCGGGGGCGAGGCTGACGCCCCCGAACTCGGTGAGCATGACCGGCTGCCCGCGGTCCGGCTCCTCCGTCAGCCGCATCCGCCGGCCCGCCGGGCCGATGCCGTCCAGCAGCGCGGCGACGGCGTCGGCCGTGCCGTAGCGGGCGCGCAGCTCCGTGCCGTGCGGGCTGTAGTCGTGGATCGTCCAGATGTCGGAGTCGGTGTGCTCCCAGCCGTCGTTGGAGACCACCGGCCGGGTGGGGTCGAGCGCCCGGGTCAGATGTGCGAGGGCGAGCCCGTAGTGCCGCTGGGCGGCGACGTGCGAGCCGTGCTGGACGCCCCAGCTCTCGTTGAGCGGCACCCAGGTCACGATGCTCGGGTGCGAGCGCCGCCGGCGGACGAGCTCGGTCCACTCGGCGGTGAGGAGGGAGACGGCGCGCGCGTCGAACGCGTAGGCGTTCGCGGTCTCGCCCCACACGAGCAGCCCCAGCCGGTCCGCCCAGTACAGGAAGCGGGGGTCCTCGGCCTTCTGGTGCACCCGTGCCGCGTTGAAACCGAGCTCCTTGATCAGCTCGACCTCGCGCCGCAGCGCCTCGGCGCCCGGCGCGGCGAGATGGCTCTCCGGCCAGTAGCCCTGCTCGAGGACGGAGCGGACGAAGTAGGGACGGTCGTTGAGCAGGAAGCGGCGACCGGCGGCGGCCACGCTGCGCAGCCCCGTGTAGCTGAGCACGGTGTCGGTCACGTCGTCGCCGCGGAGCACCTGCACGGTCACGTCCACCAGCCGGGGACTCTCCGGGGACCACAGCAGCTCCTCGTACTGCTGGCCGTTGTGCTGTCGGGGCAGGTCCAGGCGGAGGCGCACGTCCCGCCCGAGCACCCGCACCGTCTGCTCGGCCAGGAGCTCGTCCTCGTGCTCGGCGCGGACCCGGAGCCGGAGCCGGAGGGCGTCGTCCGCCTCCGGACCGACGTCGGCCGCGGCGGGCGTCCCGGCCCCGGCCCCGGCCGAGAGTCGCACCTCGACGTCGACGGCGCCAGCCGGGACGTCCGGGACGATCGCCAGCTCCTCGACGTGGTCCGCCCGGACGGTCTCGAGCCACACCGGCTGCCAGATGCCGGTGGTCCGGTGGTACCAGATCACGTGCGGCTCTTCGCGCCAGTCCTGCTTGCCCCGCGGCTGGGACACGTCGTGCGGGTCGTCCTGGGCGCGGACCACGAGCTCGGCGTCGCCGTCGCCGAGCACCGCCGTGAGGTCGCAGGTGAACGGCGTCTGCCCGCCGACGTGGTGGCCGACGTGGTGGCCGTCGAGCCAGACGTCCGCCTCGTGGTCGACGGCGCCGAGGTGCAGCAGCACGCGGCGGCCGTCCCCCCGGCCGCCTGCCGCCTCGACCTCCGCCGCCGTGAGCGTGCGGCGGTACCAGACCACGGGCTGGTACCCGGTGTCCCCCACGCCTGACGCCGGAGACTCGGGCGGGTACGGCGCCTCGATGCGACGGTCGAACGGGGGGCGGTCGTCGAGCGCGGTGACCGGTCCGGATGCGAAGTCCCACGGCCCGCAGAGGTCCACCCAGTCCGGCCGCACCAGCTGCGGCCGCGGATAGCGGCCGTCCTGCCGGCTCGCCCGGGTGATCCGGGTGCGCGGTGGCGTCATCGTCCCAGCCCCTCCATCCGTCATCGTCCGCTGCCGGCGGACGGGCGACTCCGGCTCATGATGCCGTCATCGGCAGGAGCCCGCTTGTTGTGTGCCATCTCTCGTTCTGGGCAAGAAATGACCATGGATGATCACAAGATGGTAACGATCCGCCGTCGCCGGGAACCGCGACCTTTCCGCACGGGCCTGCCCGAAACTGGCGCGATCCGCCACTTCCCGGGGGGTGTCCCCCTCGACGGATCGATGCCATGGTGACGTGTCCGAACCATGCCCTAAGGGGCCGCGCGCGCCGGAACGAGCCGTTCCGGCAGCGTCACGCCGGCTCCGCCGACGGCCATCGTCCCCCCAGACGCGGCCGGACGCGACACGAGGACGGTCGCTCCCCGAGCGCCCGGCCACCGTGCCCTCGACAATCGTGAGGTGATCGTGAGCGCCATCAGCGCCCAGCACGTCTACAAAGTGTTCGGCCGTCGATCCCAGGAGGCGGTCAAGCGACTGCAAAGCGGCCAGAGCCGTGACGAGGTCAAGCCCCTCGGCACCGCCGCCGTCATCGACGCCTCCTTCGAGGTGGAGAAGGGCGAGACGTTCGTCGTCATGGGCCTGTCCGGCTCCGGCAAGTCCACGCTGATCCGGATGCTCAACGGCCTGCTGCAGCCCACCGCCGGCAGCATCGCGATCGACGGGACCGACATCTCCGACGTGTCCCCCGCCCAGCTGCGGGAGATCCGACGCTCGAAGGTGTCGATGGTCTTCCAGCACTTCGCGCTGCTCCCCCACCGCAGCGTGCTCGACAACGCCGCCTACCCGCTCGAGATCCAGGGTGTGGCGCGCGAGGAACGTCGTGCCCGCGCCGCCGAGGCACTGACCATGACCGGGCTCGCGGGCTGGGAGGACCACCTGCCGTCCCAGCTCTCCGGCGGCATGCGGCAGCGCGTCGGCCTGGCCCGCGCGCTCGCCGCGGACACCGACGTCCTGCTGATGGACGAGGCGTTCTCCGCGCTGGACCCGCTGATCCGCCGGGAGATGCAGGACCAGCTCGTCGAGCTGCAGGCGAACCTCGGCAAGACGATCGTCTTCATCACGCACGACCTCAACGAGGCGATGCACCTCGGCGACCGGATCGCCGTGATGCGCGACGGGCGGATCGTGCAGGTCGACACCGCCGAGAAGATCCTCTCCGAGCCCGCCGACGACTACGTCGCCAGGTTCGTCGCCGACGTCGACCGGTCCCGCGTGCTCACCGCCGGCTCGTTCATGAGCCGTCCTGTCGTCACGGTGCCGCGCAACGCCGGCCCCGCGGTCGCGCTGCGGGAGATGCGTGCCGCCCAGGTCTCCGCGGCGTACGTCGTCGACAGGCGGCGGGTGCTGCACGGGTCCGTCCACGACGACGAGCTCGTCGCCGCCCAGCGCCAGGGCACCGACACCCTGGACGGCCTGGTCCACCCCGACCACTCCGCCGTCGGCCCCGACACCCCGCTGTCGGAGATGTTCGCCCCCGCGGCCGAGTCGCGCCTGCCGCTCGCCGTGGTCGACGACGGCGGTCGCCTGCTCGGCGTCGTCCCGCGCGTCGCGCTGCTCGAGGCGATGGCTCCCAGCACACCGAGCCCCGCCTCCCCGGCGAGCCCCGACCCCGCGGAGGGCGCCGACGCCGGCACCGACGGCTCCGCCGACGAGGCCGCGTCTCAGGCCGGCGGGGACCACCCGGTGGCCCACGGCGCCTCGGCCGTGCCCACGGAGGGCCGCACCGACGACGTCCGGGTCTCGACGGAAGGAGGGCTGCGATGAACGACCCGCTCTTCCGCATCCCGCTCGGCGCCTGGATCGACACCTTCGTCGACTGGCTCACCGACACCTTCGACGCGCTGTTCGACGGCATCGGCAGCGCCCTGAGCGCGGTCTTCGACCTGCTGGCCACCGCCGTCGGCGCGCCCCCGTTCTGGATCGTCGCGCTGGTGCTCGCCGGCCTCGCCCTCGCGGCGAAGGGCTGGCGGCTCGCCGTCGCGTCCCTCCTCGGCCTGGCGGTCATCTACGGCGTGGACCAGTGGGACGCCGCGATGTCCACCCTCGCCCTCGTCATCGTCGCCAGCGTCTTCGCGATCGTCATCGGGGTCCCGCTCGGGATCTGGGCGGCCCGGAACGCCACCGTGTCCACGTCGCTGCGGCCGGTCCTCGACTTCATGCAGACGATGCCCGCGTTCGTGTACCTGCTCCCCGCCGTCATCCTGTTCCGGGTGGGCGTGGTGCCGGGCATCGTCGCCACGATCATCTTCTCCATGGCACCCGGGGTGCGGTTCACCGAGCTGGGCATCCGGCAGGTGGACAAGGAGGTCGTCGAGGCGGGGCACGCGTTCGGCGCCACCCCCGGACGGATCCTGCGCCAGATCCAGCTGCCGCTGGCGATGCCCACGATCATGGCGGGGATCAACCAGGTCATCATGCTCGCGCTCTCCATGGTGGTCATCTCCGGCATGGTCGGCGCGCCGGGGCTGGGGCAGCCCGTGGTGCAGGCGTTGCAGAGCGTGAACATCGGCCTGGGCGTCGAGGCGGGGCTCGCCGTCGTCATCCTCGCGATGTACCTCGACCGGGTCACCGCCGCGCTCGGCGACCGCTCCCCCGTCTCCCGCGCGCTGAAGCTGCGGGCCGCCGACGCCTGACCTGCCCGACCACGGGCCCGCCGGGGGCGGGCCCGGCACGAACCTGCCGAACCGGCCAACAACCAGAGCGCGCCTGCGCTCACGGAAGGAAAACGGAATGCAGAATCTGAAGCGTCGCGGGGCCGTCCTCGCGACCACCACGGCCCTCGCGCTGACGCTCGCCGCGTGCGGCTCCGCCGACGGCGAGACCACCGACGGCGGCACGGCCGGCGGCTCCGGCGACGCCGGGCCGATCAACATCGGCATCCACTCCGGGTGGGACGAGGGCATCGCGGTCTCGTACCTGTGGGAGCACATCCTCACCGAGGCCGGGTACGAGGTGAACATGGAGACCGCCGACGCCGGCGTCGTCTTCACCGCCCTCGCCGAGGGCGACTACCACCTCAACTTCGACACCTGGCTGCCGCTGACGCACGCCTCGTACATGGAGAAGTACGGCGACGACCTCGAGGACCTCGGCACCTGGAACGAGGAGGCCGCCCTCACCATCGCGGTGAACGAGGACGCGCCCGTCGACTCGCTCGAGGAGCTGGCCGAGAACGCCGACCTCTTCGGCAACCGCCTGGTGGGCATCGAGTCGGGCGCCGGCCTGACGAAGACCACCCAGGAGGCGGTCATCCCGACGTACGGCCTGGAGGGCATGGACTACCTCATCTCCTCCACGCCGGCCATGCTCGCCGAGCTGGACGCCGCGACGTCGGCCGGCGAGAACATCGCCGTGACGCTGTGGCGCCCGCACTGGGCCTACGACGAGTACCCCATCAAGGACCTCGAGGACCCCGAGGGCAGCCTCGGTGACGCGGAGTCCATCCACACCTACGCCCACAAGGACTTCTCCGGCGCCTACCCCGAGGTCGCCGAGATGATCAAGGGCTTCGCGATGTCCAGCGACGACCTGCACTCG
The DNA here is from genome assembly GCF_002563695.1 of Georgenia soli. Taxonomy (NCBI): domain Bacteria; kingdom Bacillati; phylum Actinomycetota; class Actinomycetes; order Allobogoriellales; family Allobogoriellaceae; genus Georgenia; species Georgenia soli. The sequence goes on from NZ_PDJI01000004.1 coordinate 932,810, forward strand.
CTGGAGAACCTCATGTTCAACCAGGACGGCGGCGACGACCCGGCCGCGTCGGTCGACGCCTGGCTCGAGGAGAACCCCGACTTCCTGAGCGGCATCGGCATCGAGTGAGACCGGCGGTCGGCTCGACGAGCTGACGGGCGGCCGGCCCGAGGCCGGGTGGTCCGTACATCACGTACGGACCACCCGGCCTGACTTTTCTCCGCGGTCTCGCCCCGGCCGCTTGCGTCGGCTACTGGTGCGCGCCCTCCGTGCCGGCGACGTCGTCGCCCGCGGGGACCGTCCGGGCCTCGTGGCGCGCGACCTCGTACAGGTCAGGCTCGAGATAGATCTGGGTCCGGAGCGGCACCGCCGCACGGATGCGCTGCTCGGCCGCGTCGATGGCGTCGGCCACCTGGCCGGCGGTGCTGCCCGCCGAGACGCCGATCTTGGCCGCCACGAGGACCTCGTCCGGCCCCAGGTGCATGGTGCGCATGTGGATGACCCGCTCCACGCCGGCGCCGGGGATCGCGCGCTCGATCGCGTCGTGGTGCTGCGGCATCGCCGACTCGCCGATGAGCATCGACGTCACCTCGCGGGCGAGGAAGATCGCGATGATCACGAGGAGCACGCCGATGGCGGCGGAGCCGACGGCGTCCCAGCGCCCGTCACCGGTGGCGAGGGTCATGCCGACGCCGAACAGACCGAAGACCAGACCGAGCAGAGCGCCGGTGTCCTCGAGCACGATGGTGGGGATCTCGGGAGAGCGGGACGCCTTGATGTACTGCATCAGCGACATCTTGCCCCGGGCGTGCTCAGCCTCCTTCAGCGCCGTGCGCAGCGCGAAGCCCTCCATCGCCATCGCGGCGAGGAGCACCGCCACCGGGACCCACTGCCACGAGTCGATGGGGTGCGGGTCGCTGAACTTGTGCCAGGCCTCGTAGAGCGCGAACAGGCCACCGAGGGTGAACAGGACGATGGAGACGACGAACGCCGCGACGTACCGCACCCGCCCGTAGCCGAACTGGTGGATCTCGGAGGCTTTCCGCTTCGAGCGCTTGCCCGCGATCAGCAGGAGGAACTGGTTGGAGGAGTCCGCGACCGAGTGGACCGACTCCGCCAGCATGGAGCTGGACCCCGTGAGCAGGTAGCCGATGAACTTCGCGACCGCGATCCCGATGTTCGCGGCCAGCGCGGTGATGACCGCCTTGGTGCCCCCACCCGATGCCATGACTTCATCCCTCCCGACGGCGCCGGCTCGTCCGGCGGGGAAACACTAGGCCATGCCCCGCGGGCCCGCCTCGCGGGAGGACCGCTGCCGGACAGGCAGGCGTGCCGCCGCGCCGTCAGGCGTCCGGGCGACGGGCTCCCAGCTCAGGAGCCGGGCGACGGGCTCCCAGCTCAGGAGCCGGCGTCCGGGCGACCGGTTCGACGCCCGAGCGGGAGTCAGGCGTCCAGGCGCCGGGCCTCCGACTCGAGGAGGATCGGCACGCCGTCACGCACGGGATAGGCGAGCTTGTTGACCTCGCTCGTCGAGACGAGCTCCGGCTGACCGTCGGGCCCCGTCCCGTCCACGAGGTCGGCGCCGGTGACGGGGCAGCGCAGCACGTGCCGGACCCAGGGGTCGATCCCCACGATCTGGGCGGATCGCGGCGGCTGCGGGTGCTGGCTCATGAAAGTGCTCCTCGGTAGGTCTGCCGACTCGTCGGTCGGCAGATCGGGCGGTTCAGTCGGCGTCGCCCTGCAGGACCCGGAGATGACCTCGCCGGGTGATCTCGCCGTCGGCGGCGGGCTCGGGAAGCCGGTGCGTGACGGGAGCGGGCACGGCGGAACCCGGACGCTGGGCGGGCACGGCGGTCCGCGGCGTCGCCCGCGACGCCTCGCGGACCGCGTTGGCGAGCGCGACGAGGTCGTCGTCGGACGGGGCGGCCGGGACGAACTCCGTCGCCAGGCGGACCACGTCCCAGCCGCGGGGCACGGTGAGGCGCTCCGCGTGGACGTCGCACAGGTCGTAGGCGTGCGGCTCGGCGCTGGAGGACAGCGGCCCGAGCACGGCGGTGGAGTCCGCGTACACGTACGTGAGCGTGGCGACGGCTGCGCGGTCGCAGGCGGACCTGGTGCACTGACGGACGGCTCTCACGCCGACTGACGCTACCCCCTCCCGCCGACACGGCGGCGCTTCCACGCCGTGGTCCCCGTTACCCTCGAAGCCATGAGCGAGTCCGAGCTGCCGGTCCCGGCGCTCCCCCGACGCAGGGGGGCCCGGCGCCGGGACCGTCGGGGGCGTGGCCTTCGCGGCCCGCTCGTCCCGCCGACGCTGCCCGCCTGGCGCACCCGCGCCGACAAGTTCGACGACACGGTCCTGCGCTGCGTGCGGCGCCTCGAGAAGCGCTGGCCGAAGGAGCTCGCCGGCGTGGAGTTCGCCGTCGAGGAGGTGCCGCCGTCGGACCCGGCGCCCTGGGAGCACCGCACCGTGGCGCTGGGGCGCTACTTCCCCGCCGACCCGCCCGCCGGACTGACGCACCGCATCGTCGTCTACCGCCGCCCGGTGCTCGCGCGGGTCGAGGACGCGGAGGAGACCGAGATGCTGGTGCGCATCGTCCTGGTCGAGCAGGTCGCCGGGATGCTCGGGCGCTCGCCCGAGGACATCGACCCGGAGTACCTGGGTGACTGAGGTCCCGCGGCGCCCGTCGACCCGCAGCGCTGGGCGACTCACGTCGCGCGCAGCGAGCGTCAGCGCACGTCGACGCGCACCGACCGCGCGGTGTGCGGGTCGGGCGAGAGCGGGAGCACGCTGACCAGCTCGCCGTCGGCGGCCTTCGCGGTGAGCACGGTCGCGGCCAGGAGCCCGGCCGGGGCCTCGGTGCTCGCCTGGACGGCGACGGCGCCCGCGGCCAGCTTCGCCGCGTCAGAGGTGACGGTGCTGCGGCCGGGCACGGTGACGGTGACCGGCTCCCCGAGCGCTCCGCCGTCGCCGACGGGGACGAGCTCGGCCGCGGCGTCCTCCTCGCCCGGGTTGGTCAGGGTGAGGGTGGCGGTGTCGACGAGCTCCCCGAGGCCCGGGGTGACCAGCACCCCGGAGGTGGCCGGCGCGGCCGACGGCGTCCACGCCCGCTCGACCGGCGCCACGTCGGGGTCGATCTCGCCCGGTTCGCCGACCCGGGCCAGCACCACCGCACCGGTGACCGGCCGGTCCGCGGTGATCTCGACGGCGTACGCACCCGGTTCGACGCCCGCGAGCGTGAGGTCGAGGACGGCTCCGGGATCGAGCACGACGTCCTCGGCGCCGGGCACGTCGACCTCGCCGTCGGGCCCCAGGAGCCTCACGGTGGCCGTGGCCGTCTCCTCACCGGGGTTGACGAGCCGGACGGCGGAGGAGGCCGGGTCGTCCATGCTGGACTCCGCGAGCACGACCCCCGGCACGGTGACCGTCAGCGCGGGCGGGGCGGCGGGGGTGACGACGTCGACGCCCGCCGGGACGAGCCCGTCGAGCTGGGTGTCCTGGACGCGCGCGGCCACCTGCCCGCCGCTGGCGTCCACCCGCAGGGCGAGGGCCGGGTCACCGGTGGCGACGCCCTCGAGCAGCACCGCGGTCTCGCTGCGCGGCGCGACGACGATCTCCGCCAGCCGCGCCGCGTCGGCCACACCGATGGTGGTCCACATGGTCGCGGTGACGGTGGCCGGGGTGTCGCCGGTGTTGGTGAGCACGAGCTGGGCGCTCTGGCCCAGGTCCGTCCCGCCGCCGACCAGCCACGAGGTGCTCTGCGGAGCCAGGCAGGGAGCGGCGGCGAGCCCGCGCAGGTCGCCGGCGTCGGTGCGGGTGAGCGTCGCCCCGGCGGGGAGGGCGGCGACGTCCCCGGCCGGTTCCGCCCGGAGGATGCCGGTGCTGTCGGGGACGACCTGGAGGGCGCGGACCTGGCCGGTGCGGGCGAGGTCCTGGGCGTCGCCCTCGATCGGCGTGTAGGTGGCCTCCGCCGCTCCCCCGTTCTCGCGCGGCAGCGTGAGCAGCTGGGTGAGCGAGGACGGCGTGACGTCCGCCGCGTCGAGCTCGGGGTCGACGGACATGCCCTCACCGGTGGCGAGAGCGGGCGGCCCGGCGCACACCGTGGTGACCGGACCGGCGGGGACCTCCACGGCATCGGGGGCGACCCGTTCGGCGGTCCCGGCAGGCCAGGCCGCCGCCGCGACGACGGCGCCGCCGGCCGCGGCGAGCAGCGCGAGGCCGGAGACGGTCAGCCCGATGCCACGGGCCACCGAGCGCCCGCGGGACGGACGCGGTGCAGGTGACTCGGCGACGTCGGCCGTGCCGTCCCCGTCGGGGCGGCCGGGATCGTCGCTCGGCGCGGAGGCTGCGTCGCCCACCTCGGAGGCGGCGTCGTCCGGCTCGGCGCCGGTCTCGTCCGTCTTGTGGGCCGCGTCGTCCGTCGCTGGCCGCTCCCCCGGGGCGCGTGCCTCCTCCGGCGCGCGTGCCTCCTCCGGCGCGCGCGCTTCGTCCGCGTCCTGCGGGGTCTCGTCGGGGACGTCCTGCGGGGTCTTGTTCTCGCTCATCACTCCACCTCCGTCCGGCGTCGGCGGATCGGCAGGGCCAGCAGGACCGTCAGGCCGATGACGACGCCCTGCGCCCAGGCCCAGGCGGTACCGCCGGGCGCCTCGTGGCCGACGGTGAGGGTCCCGGTGTGGGCGGGCAGCTCGAAGGCCTGGCGCCAGCCGTCGGTGGTCGCACGCAGCGGGCGACCGTCGTACCAGGCGCGCCAGCCGGTGTCCGCCCGCTCGGCGAGCACCAGGGTGCGTCCCTCCGGCCCCGACGGCAGCTCCGTGCCGATCCGGATCTGGCCCGCGTCGACGTCCTGGACCCAGGCACCGTCGGCGTCCACCACCCGGGCGCGGGCCACGGAGTCCGCCGTGCCCGGCTGACCCGCCTCCCGGGAGACGCGCCAGATCGCACCGGACTCGTTCTCGGTCACGCGCTCCAGCCCGGCGGTGGCGTCGAGCTGCTCGACCAGGGCGGCACGCTCGGCGGTGGTGGGTTCGGTGCCGGCGGGCACGTAGCTGGGCTCCGGCCGGACGAGCACGATCCCGACGGCGTGCCGTCCGAGGACGGCGCCGACGTCGTCGGCCGCACCGACGGCCATCGCGGCGACCACCTCGGCGACCTCGGCCTCCGCGGCGTCCGGGCCCGCCCCGACGAGCTCACGTGCGGACTCGGCGGCGGAGGTCTCGGTGAGCTGCGGTCCGGCGTCCCGCCAGATCTCGGCGCGCACGGTGCCGTCGGCCGGGGTGAGGGCGAGGACGCGCGAGCGGCTGCCGGAGGACTGCATCTCGGCGGCGACGGCGGGCACGGGTGCGGTGTCGCGGCCGTGGACGGCGAGAAGCTCGGTGGGGGCGTCGTCGCCGGCCTGGTGCACCGAGACCAGCCAGCCGGCCGCCGTGACCAGCGGCCCGAGCACGAGCAGCGGGGTGAGCACCGCGACGACGATCTGGCCGACGCCGAAGCTGCGCGTGCCCAGCGCGTCGCGCAACCCGTCGCCCGCGGAGACGACGGCGATCAGCAGTCCCAGCACCACGAGCGAGGTGCCGGCCCCGGCCCAGCCGCGCACCACCTGGCTCGCGCCGTCCAGACCGGTGCCGACGGCGACGTCCGTCCGGGCCGCCAGGAGCGCGGTCACCAGGCCGACGAGCGCGAGGAGCCAGCCCCCGCGAACGGCCCGTGCCCGGCCGGTGCCGCGCAGCAGGGCGAGCACGGCACCGAGCGCGAGCGTCGCACCGCCCAGCACCATGCCCCAGCGGGCGACGAGGGTGGCCGCGCCCTCGCCGTCGAGGCCGGGGAGAGCCGGAGGTTCCACGGGCCAGCCGAGCGCCGCCAGCCACGAGGGGCCGGCGTCGGAGGCGTAGGCCACCCCCGGGTCGGCGAGGAGAAGCCGCCAGCTCCCCGCCTCGAGGTCGCCCAGAGCGGCGACGACGAGCGGGCCGAGCAGCACGAGCGCGGGCACCGGGACGACGAGCAGCACGCGCCGCCGTCGGGGTACCGCCAGGGTGAGCAGCAGGACGGCCACGACGGAGGCGGGCAGCAGCACGGGGGCTCCCGCGGCCGCACCGGCCAGGGCCAGAGCGGCGCCCGCGCCGGCGGCGATCGAGCCGGCGCGCGTGCGCCGGGTGGCGACGGTGCCCCCTGGTGCGGAGGTGGCCTCCAGGTCGTGCGCACCCTCCGGCCCGGTCGGCCCCCGGAGAGCCTCGAGGGTGCGGGCACGGGCCGTGCGTCGCGCGCCCACCATGCCGGAGAGCACCACATCACGCCGGTCCACGGCCACGGCGCGCGCGACCCCGAGCGCCACCCACGGCAGCAGCAGGTGGGCGAGGAGGGCGCCGAGCCGGCCCTGGCCGGTCGCGAGCAGCAGGCTCGGGGCGAGGGCCCACACCACCGCCGCCCAGGCGCGCAGCCACACCGACCGGGTGGCGGCGCCGGCGGCGAACCAAGCCCCGATCCCGGCCAGCGGGACCGCCAGGACCACGAGTGCGGTGACCAGCACGTTGGTGGAGGCCCCGAACGGCGCGAGGAGGAGCATCGGCACCGCGAGCGCCTGCAGGAACGGGTCCGCCGGGCCGGGGTGGCCGTCGCCGGCCGCGACCCAGCCGGAGCGGGCGGCGCGCCACAGCTCGGCGAGGGTGGCGTCGGCCGGCAGGAGGGCGCCACCGGTGAGGGGGCCCGCCAGGACGAGCGGCGCGAACGCCGCGAGGGCGACGGCGGTCAGGGCGAGCGCCGTCAGCGTGGCGGCCGTGCGCCGTCGTCTCGCCAGCGCCGCGCGCTCGGCGATCTCGAGCTCGCTGGGCGCCTGGGCGGCGCGGCGCGCGGCGGCCGCCGTGCGCCGGACGTCCCGCTTGGCGCGGCGGATCTCGGTGCCGGTGGCCTGCAGCGGCACCAGGGCCCGGGCGGGGATGCGGCGGACGCTGCCGGTGCGACGTCGGGCGCGCCACACGGCGCCGGGCTGGGCGAGCACGGCCAGCACGGCGGCGATCTCGGCGCCGGCCAGGCCGATCTCCTTGGTGGCCACGCGCCACAGTGCGCGCAGCGGCGCGAGGAGGACGAACCCGACGGTCAGCAGCGGGACGAGCGCCGCTGGCGCGGCGACGAACGCGTTGTAGAGCTGCGCCCGGCGACGCGCGAGGAAGGAGCGGCGGGCGTCCGGCACCGCGGCGGCCGGGTCCTGGGTGTGTGTCGTCGGCCCGGCCCGCAGCCCGAGGAGGGACGCGCGGGCGTGGTGGACGACGGCGGTCGGCACGACCACCACGCGGTGGCCGGCGAGGCGGGCGCGGCGCGAGAGCTCGAGGCCGTCACCGAAGGGACCGAGAGCGGGGTCCGTGCCCCCGAGCTCCTCCCACACGCTCGCGCGCACGAGGGCGCCGGCCGTGCCGACGGCGAGGACGTCCTCGCGGTGGTCGTGCTGGCCCTGGTCGATCTCGCCGGGCTCGATGTCGGAGACGCGGCGGCCGGTGCGGGTGGCGCGCACGCCCACCTCGAGGAGCCGGTCCGGCTCGGTCCAGTCGCGTTGTTTGGCGCCCAGGATCGCGACCGAGCGCCCGGACTCCGCGGCGTGGAGGAGCTGGTCCAGGGCGGCGGGCGCGGGGGCGGAGTCGTCGTGGAGGAGCCAGAGCCAGTCCGGCTGGGCGCCTGCGTCCGGGGCCCGGCCCAGGACGCCGACGGCGCGGAACTCCCCCGTGGTCACCGGGGTGAGCTCACCCGTGACCCGCGACCACGACCCGCTCAGCGAACCGGTGGCCCGTTCACGCTTGCGGGCCCGCTCGGCGGCGCGCTCGACCAGCGCGCGGTACTCGGTCAGGCCCTGGCGCACGGCCTCGCCGAAGGTGGTGGCCTCCGGGGCGCGGACGACGCGGACCCGGGTGACCTCGTCGAGGCCCGCCCCGGCGACGGCGTCGTGGACGGGCACGCCGGTGCCGAGGTCCCTGCCGGGCGCTCCGACGTCGACGACGACCACCACGTCGGGCAGGTGCGTCTGGGCGGCGAGCGCGGCGAGCGTCCGCGGGAGGTAGACGGAGACGCCGGCGCTGACCACCACGGCGAGCGTGGAGGGTCTGACGGGGGTGGGGGTCGTGGCCGCCATCCAAGCGGCAGCGTCAGACGGCGCGGCGCTTGAGCTTGCGACGCTCGCGCTCGGACAGGCCGCCCCAGATGCCGAACCGCTCGTCGTTCTCCAGCGCGTACTCGAGGCACTCGGAGCGCACCTCGCAGGAGGTGCAGACCCGCTTGGCCTCGCGGGTGGAACCGCCCTTTTCGGGGAAGAACGCCTCGGGGTCGGTCTGCGCGCACAGTGCCCGGTCCTGCCAGGCGAGGGCCCCCTCGTCGGGGCCGTCCGTGCCCACCAGGTGCAGGACGTCGGCGCCACCCTGCGGCGTCGCCGACGGCATGCTGAAGGTCAGCGGACCATCACCGAGAATGTTCCACACGGCACTTCCCCTTTCCTTCAGCGGACCAGACCCCTGAATTACACGCGTGTCATCCTCGTTCGTCAAGCGGAACGGTGCTATATCGGCCCGGAAAATCTCACGAGTGTGGTTCGTTCCGGCGTGTCGTGCGGCGTGTCGGCGCTCCCGTGGGTTAGCGGGCCTCGTCGTCGTAAACCGCGCGATCCTCGGCCGGGATGCCCGCGCGTCGCCTGCTGGCAGGATGGCCTGGTACCGACGACGGAGGCTTCCCTTGCCCGTGACCGACCTCACCGCCCTCTCCACCAGCCTGCGCGAGGTCGCCGTCGAGGCCGCGACCGCCGTCGGCCCGATGCTTCGCGACGCGTTCCGGGCGGAGGTGGAGGTGGCGTTCAAGCGCGACCACCACGACCTGGTCACCGAGTACGACACCGCCAGCGAGGAGTCGATCCGCGCCTCGATCCTGCGTGCCCACCCCGACTCGCGGATCCTCGGCGAGGAGGGCGGCACGGTCGGCGACGGAGCCGTGCTGTGGCTCGTGGACCCCATCGACGGCACGTCCAACTTCGCTCGCGGCATCGCCCAGTTCTGCGTCTCGATCGCGGCGGCCGTCGACGGCGAGCTGACGGCCGGCGTCATCTACGACCCCATGGCCGAGAACCTCTTCACCGCGGACCTGACCGGCGCGTGGCTCGACGGTCGGCCGCTGCGCTGCGCGGGCGCCGCCGAGGCGTCGGCGGCCACCGTGCTGACCGACTACCCCGCGGCCCGTGACGTCGCCGCCGGCCCCGCGGCGGGCGAGCGCTTCGCGATGCTGGTGGACGAGTTCCGCTCCGTCCGCCGCGGCGGCTCCGGCGCGCTGGGGCTGGCGCACGTGGCGGCCGGCTGGGTCGACTGCACCTTCGGCACCTCCACCCACCCGTGGGACATCGCCGCCGGCGCCCTGCTCGTGCGACAGGCGGGCGGGTCGTTCCACGGCTACCGCGACGGCGCGGAGCTGACGACCTCGGTGTGGGAGGCCCCGCACTACGCCGCCTTCGCGGGGGACGCCGAGTACCCGCAGATCACCGAGATCGTGCGCGACCACGACCACCCGATCGAGTAGTCCGCACGCGCGAGCAGCCGCTCCCTGACGCGAGCGCGACCCCCAGGAGCGAGGCGACGGACCCTGGGGGCGCCCGTAGTCTCAGCACCATGACGCATCCCGACACTCTCCCCGGCCGCCTCCTCGACGCGTTCGGTCACGACGGCGCCTCGCCGAGGCTGACCTGGTACGGATCCGACGGCGAACGCACCGAGCTCTCCGGGCGCGTGCTCGCGAACTGGGTGACCAAGGCCGCGAACCTCCTCGTCGAGGAGGCCGACGCCGAGCCGGGCACCACCGTGGTGCTGGACCTGCCCGTCCACTGGCGGACCCTGGTGTGGGCCCTGGCCTCCTGGACCACGGGAGCGCGCGTCGTGCTGCCCGAGGAGGAGGTGGAGGACGTCGACGTCGTCGTGACCACCGACCCGGAGAATGCGCCGGGGGCGGACGACGCGGATCTCGTGCTCGCCGTCGCCCTGCCGGCGCTGGCGATGTCCTGGGACGGCCCGGAGCTGCCGGGCGAGGTCGTCGACGCCGCGGCCGAGCTGATGAGCTACGGCGACCAGCTCGGCTACGTCTCGGAGCCGGAGGACGACGACGTCGCGCTCGTCGGCGCGGGGCTGGAGGCCACGTTCGGCGAGCTCGCCGACTGGGCCCGCGGGACCCTCGAGCTGGGCCGCCCCAACCACGGCGAGGCCGAGGAGGACGACCCCAAGCCGGTGCGGGCGCTCGTCTCGCCCCGCGACCTGGCCGGGCTCCTGGAGCAGGCGCTCGCCGTGTGGCGGGCGGGCGGTTCGCTCGTGCTCGCGGAGCCCGGGACGGACGCGCAGACGCTGGAGCGGATCGCCGCGGAGGAGCGGGTGGATCTGCGCTGGTAGCGCGTCGCGAGCAGCGGCAGAATCCGGGTGCAAGTCACACCCGGCACACTGATCACTCCGTTACCATCGGTGAGGACCCAGCGTCCGTATTGGTAGCGGCGTGTCGCACGTCTCATCCAGCGGCGGGTCAAGTTGTCCGCCGTTGGAAATGAGCATTCGTGACCGCCTCCGCCGCCACCCGAAGCGTCAGCGTGCTGCTGGCTGCCGCCCTCGCAGTGCTCCTCGCCCTGCTCGCACCGCCCGCGCTCGCCGCGCCTGCGACGGTCGACCGGCTGTCCGGCGACGACCGGTACGCCACCGCGGCCGCCGTCTCGCGCGACAACTTCGCCGCGGGTGTCGCGTCGGTCTACGTCGCCAACGGGCTCGACTACCCGGACGCGCTGGCGGGCGCCCCGCGCGCAGCGGCGGACGGCTCCCCCATCCTGCTGGTCCAGCAGACCGCGCTCCCGGCCGTGGTGAAGACGGAGCTGAACAGGCTGCGGCCGGGCCGGATCGTCATCCTCGGCGGGCCCGGCGTGGTGAGCGACGCCGTCGCCACACAGCTGCGGGCCTACACCGGCGGGTCGGTCACCCGGCTCTCGGGCGCGGACCGGTACGCGACGGCGGCGGCGGTCGCGGCGACCTTCGGCAGCGGGGTCGGCGTCGCCTATGTCGCCTCCGGGCTGACGTACCCCGACGCCCTCGCCGGGGCCCCGGTGGCCGGTTCCGGCAAGGACCCCGTGCTGCTCGTCCGCGGCGACCGGCTGGACACCTCGGTGGCCGGCGCCCTGCGGACCCTCCGGCCGCAGCGGATCGTCATCCTCGGCGGCGCAGGTGCCGTGAGCGAGTCGATCGCCGCCGAGCTCCGTACCTACACGTCCGGCTCCGTCACCCGCCTCGGCGGCAACGACCGGTTCTCGACCTCCGCCGCCATCTCCGCCGCCGTCTACCCCGACGGCTCGGACGTGGTGTACCTGGCCAACGGCTACGACTTCCCCGACGCCCTCTCCGCGGCGCCGCTCGCCGGCCGCGAGCGCGGTCCCGTGCTCCTCGTCCGCCCGGGCAGCATCGACCCGACCGTGGCTCTCGAGCTCGCACGGCTCGGCGCGAGCCGTGTGGTCGCCCTCGGAGGCCCGGGCGTCGTCAGCGACGCGGTGCTCAACCAGGCGGCCGGCCGGGTCGAGGACCCGGTGCTGGACGACAAGCCGGTGACCACGACGCCCGTCTACACGGACGAGATGGCGAAGATCGCCGCGGCCTACCGCACACCGGGCACCAGCAGGACCGGCACGACCGCGATCACCTGGGCGCGCACCCAGCTCGGCAAGGACTACGCCTGGGGCGGCGCCGGACCGGACAGCTACGACTGCTCCGGCCTGGTCATGCGCGCGTTCGAGAAGGCAGGACGGCAGCTCCCCCGGGTCACCCGCGACCAGTGGAACGCCACCACCCGCGTCTCGCTCGACGACCTGCGCCCCGGCGATCTCCTGTTCTGGTCCAACAACGGCCAGCCGACGGGGATCTACCACGTCGCGATCTTCACCGGCAACGGCATGCGACTCCACGCCCCCTCGACCGGCAAGTTCGTCGAGGAGGTAGCGATCTGGAACGGCAACCTGCTGCCGTTCGGCGGACGAGTGATGTGACGGCCGGGAGTCACGCTCCGACGTCGTAGCCGAATCGCAGGCCGCGGAAACCGTCGGGAGTTACGCTTTTTCACGGACCGTTAACGCCGTGATGTCTCGGTCAGGAACGAGAGGACGCGGCGGTCGCAAGACTGGGGGAACTTGCCATGGACCAGCCAACTTCCGGCACGCCTGCGCACGGCAGTGCGACCGCACCGACGGACAGAAGCTCGGGAAGCCTGCCGCCGACCACGGCTCGACTGCTGACCGTGCTGCTCACCGCCGTCATGGCGGTGACGTTGTCCGTCACGGGTGCTGCCGCGCCGGCGAGCGCGTCGGACGCGTCCGTCGCGGACCGGATCTTCACGCTGCTGAACCAGGAGCGGGCGAAGGCCGGGCTAGCGCCCCTGCAGCGGGTCGTCGAGCTGGACTCGGTCGCCCAGGCGTGGAGCGAGAACCAGGCCCGCGTCGGGCGGATGTCCCACAACCCCGACTACTCGAGGCAGTACCCAGCGGGCTGGCGGCTCGCGGCGGAGAACGTCGCCTACGCGTCCCAGTCCATCGCCACGGGCGACAAGTTCAACAGCATGTGGATGAACTCGCAGGGACACCGGGAGAACATGCTGCGGCCCGGCCTCACCCACGTGGGCATCGGCGTCGCCACGAGGAACGGCCTCACCTTCGCGACCCAGAACTTCGCGCAGTACCCCTCGTCGACGGTCCTGACGCCCACGTCGCCGTCCGTGGCCAGCAGCACGGTTGACCGGTGGTCCGGTGCGGATCGGTACGCCGTCTCGGCGGAGGTCTCGGAGCGAAACTTCGCCCCCGGTGTCGGCGTGGCCTACATCGCGAACGGCCTGACCTCGGCCGATGCCCTCTCGGGGGCCCCAGTGGCGGCCGCGGACAAGGCCCCGGTGCTGCTGACGCACGTGGGCTCCCTGCCGGGCGAGGTGGCGAACGAGCTCGCGCGTCTCCGACCAGCGAAGATCGTCATTCTCGGTGGCACCGGCTCCGTCAGCTCCGCCGTGCAGAACAAGCTGGGCGCGTACACGTCCGGCCCCGTGGAGCGATGGGCCGGCGGGGACCGCTTCGAGACCTCCGCCGTCATCTCCCGGGCGAACTACCCGAAGCCGGGTGTCGACGTCGCCTACGTGGCGAACGGACTCACCTCGGTCGACGCCCTCTCCGCCGCCCCCGTCGCCGGCATGCAGGACGCCCCTGTGCTGCTGACCCGGCCGGACTCCCTGCCCGGCGCGGTCGCCGCGGAGCTCGACCGGCTCGACCCGAAGAAGATCGTCATCCTCGGGGGGACCGGTGCGGTCAGCCCCGGCGTGCAGCGCCAGCTGGACAGGTACACCGCCTCGACAACCCGCTGGTCCGGTACCGACCGCTACGCCGTCTCGGTCACGGTCTCCAGGGCGGCCTTCCCGAACGGGGCCGGCGTGGTGTACGTGGCCAACGGCCTCACGTCCGCCGACGCCCTCTCCGCGGCGCCTGTGGCCGGCAAGAACCGCGCACCGGTCCTGCTCACCCAGGCGGGCTCCATGCCCGCCGCCGTGCAGGCAGAGCTGAAGCGCCTCGACCCCGACCGCGTCGTCGTCCTCGGTGGCACGGGCGCCGTCAGCGCAACCGTGCAGAACCAGGTCGCCAGCATCACGCGTTGACGGCCAGGGCCCCGCTCTCATTCCTCCTCCTCCGGCGCGGTGTCTGCACAGCGGTCAGCCGACGTCGACGGTTCCCGAGAAGATCGCCACGCCCCCGGGTGACCGCGGACGGAAGGGTCGGCCACGACGCAGACACGCGGATGCCCTCCGCCCGGGGAGACCGACCTGCAGGTCTCGGGCCCGGACGAAGGGCATCTGCTGTGTCACGGCTGTTCCGCCGTGCGGTGGCGTGCGGCTATCGCGCACCGATCGTGGTTCTGATCTGATTCTGGACAGTCGTGCTGACGGCTCCGGTGCCGCCGAGGATGACCACCTGGCTGGGGTTGAGCCGTTTGAGCTCGGCCTGCACGGCGGTGGGCAGGGCACCGGCCTGGGTGAGCAGGACGGGGCCCTTCTTCATGCCGGCCACCGGTGCGGCCGACAGGGCGTCGACCGAGGTCAGTCCGTTGGCGACGTAGACGACGGGTGAGCCGTTCGGGAAGTTCGTCCTGGAGACGGAGACCGAGACCGCGTACCGGTCGGCCCCGGACCAGCGCTCCACCGGGCCGGTGTACCCGTCCAGCTGACGCTGGACGCTGGAGCTGACGGCGCCGGTCCCTCCCAGGATGACGATCTTCTTCGGGTTGAGCCGGTCGAGCTCCGCGGCGACGGCGCGCGGGAGGGTGTCCGAGCGTGTCAGGAGCACCGGTGCGTCCTTCATGCCCGCCACGGGTGCGGCCGACAGGGCGTCGACCGAGGTGAGCCCGTTCGCCACGTAGGCGACGTCGATCCCGGGCTCCTTGTAGTTGGCTCGCGCGATGGCGGCGGAGGTCTCGAACCGGTCGCTGCCGGCCCAGCGCTGCACCGCGCCGGTGGTGTAGCGGTCGAGCTGCTGCGCGACGCCCGAGCTGACCGCGCCGGGACCGCCGAGGATGACGATCCGCTGCGGCTTCAGACGACCGAGCTCGGCAGCCACCTCGGCGGGCAGCGACCCGGCACGCGTCAGCAGTACCGGCGCCTTGTCAGCGCCCGCCACCGGGGCCCCGGACAGGGCGTCGGCAGAGGTCAGCCCGTTCGCGACGTAGGCCACCGCCACGCCGGGTTTGAAGTTGCGCGCCGAGACGTTCGCCGACACCGCGTACCGATCAGCACCCGCCCACCGGTCAACCGTCTTCGTCTGCGGCTCCGGCTGCGGCTGTGGGTCCGGCTGGGGCGCGAGCACCGTGCCGATGGATCCCCACCGGGCCACCATCGGCGAGACCCCGGTGCCGGAGGCCGCCATGACCATCAGCGCACCGTTGACGTTCTCCTTGGTGCTGGTCGCGTTGTTGTAGTTGCCGGCGATCAAGGTTCGTGCGGAACCGGCGAACGACAGATCGCTCGTGCTGGCCTCCTTGTAGAGGATGTCCGCGCCGTCGTTCGCTGCCGTGTAGATGACGCGAACCTTCCCGGCAGTCTCGTCGAGCTGGACGATGCCTCGGGTCCCGATGCCGTCGACCTGGCGAAGGTTGTCCCACGAGCCGGTCGGACGCCTCACGAACAGACCGATCACCGGCTCGCCCACGGTGTCGTAACCCGTCTTGACGGCGGCGTACAGGGTCCCGTTGCTCGCCACGGCCACGTTGAGGTGATCGTCGGCCAGCCCGTGGCCGACCGTGTCCTTGGCCGCCGCGCTCCCGGGATACTCAGCCGCCGTCCACGTGCCGGCGGCGGCGCCGTCGGCGTGGGTGCGGAACACGAACCGCTTTGTCGCCTGGTTCGACCAGAAGACCCCGATGCGGTTGAGCTTCGGCATGGCGGTGACGACGGCGATGTCGTCCGGGTCGATGTCCCTGGCGAGGACCTCGGGCCCGGAGAAGGTCGAATAGGGCTTCGGTGCGCTTCGCACCTCGACGTTGGTCCCGTTGTCGTAGGCGACCCACATGCGGCCGGTGGAGTCGATGTCGATGGTCGCGGTCTCGCTGGCCGGCAGGTTGATCGAGGTGGGGTTCGGACGGCCGGACCACGGCTTGTACGTCTTCTTGACGGAGTCGTACTCGAGGGAGATCAGCACCGGAGAGGTCCCGTGCAGGAGGACGTGCGTGACGGCGCCGACACGCTTGGTGTCCGCCTGAGCAGTCGTCGTCTCAGCCAGGCGAAGGACGTTCGTCCACGCCTTCGCCGTCGCGTCGTAGCGCCACAACCAGGTGCCGGGCTGAGAGTCAGCGGTCGAGGGAAGGACCGCCCACCACCGCCCGTCGTAGCTCCAGAGCTTCGACTGAGGCTTCTCCCCGGTGTTCATCGTGACGGGGATGCTGCTGGGTGCCACGAGCTGGGCTGAGGCAGGAGCTTCCGCCTGGGTCGAGGAGAGAGCTGCCTCGTCGCCGGTCCAGCCCAGCGTGACGAGCCCCGCGTCACCGTCCTTGGCCTCGACCTCCATGACGTACGACGCGCCCGCCTCCGCCTGGAAGCTGACCTCGGACGTGACGACACTTCCGGCGTTGTCGTTCGAGGCGACTGCCGTCAGCCCGTTCGTGGCTTCCTGGCTGACGGTGAGGACCGTGTCGACCTCGCTGCCGTGGGTGTGGAAGTCGTACGTCCCGCTGGACGGTGCCGTCCAGCGCCACCACAGGGTCGGCGCGACCTCTTCGGGTGCCTCCGGACCGTCTGTGGCGGAGAAGTTGGGCTCCACCACGGCGCCGGAGGCTCCCTCCACCGTCAGCGCGTCACTGACGTCCGCGCCGGGCACAGGCGCTGCCGGACTGGGGGGCTCGTTCGCCGTCGGCGGCAGGCCGGACGCCGCACCGGCCGGCCCGAGCGCGAGGGTGACGGCCGCGGCCGTCACCACACCGACCCGCCAGCCTCTTGCGACGATGCCTTGCCCCTTCAGCAGTCCTCTGTGCTCCATCGCCCCGTTCCTCCCGCTCGCCCCGACCGCAACGTTGCGGCCCCGGTAATGTGCGGCCGACGGCCGCTAACCGTGTCGAGTTTCCTCACCTAGAGGTATCCCGTACGGGGCTGTGCCGGGTGAAGGGGGTCTACTCCTGGGGTGAATGCGGGGTGACGGGGCGTCCGCAATGATCCGTACAGATCGCGTCCCGATTCCGGCATTGAAATCGGCCGTCCACCGCTTGAATAGGGGCACGACCGCAGCGTCGTCGCCGTCGGTGCCGACGGCGCCCCCCTCACCTGTCATCAGGAGCACTAGATGCGCATCAAGATCGTTGCTGCGATCTGCGGCCTGGCCGCAACGTTCGGTCTCGCCGCGCCGGCCGCGGCCGCCGACGGCGACACCACCCACATCCGGCTGGCCGGGGCGAACCGGTACGAGACCGCCGTCGCGATCTCGAAGTACGCCTTCGTGCCCCAGTTCCCGGGCGACGACTACCCCGTCACCGTGGCGTCTGGCGCCGACTTCCCTGACGCGCTCGCGGCGGGTCCCCTGGCTGCGGCCGAAGGAGGGCCGTTGCTCCTCGTGCCCAGGGATGGCGCGCTGCCGTCGACGGTGAGAGGCGAACTCTCCCGTCTGGGGCCGCTGTGGATCAACATCGCCGGTGGCGCCGGAGCGGTCAGCAGCCTCATGGAGAGCCAGCTGAAGGACTACGAAGAGGTCTACCGCCTGTACGGAAAGGACCGGTACGAGACCGCTGTCGATCTTGCGGTCGAGACGGGAGCTTTCGACACCACGGTCTTCATCGCCACCGGCTCATCGTTCCCGGACGCCCTCGGCGGCTCGGCAGCAGCCGGCCGGCTGGGCGGCAGCCTGATGCTCACGCGGCGCACCGCCCTGCCCGCAGACACGGCGTTGCTGCTCGAGTACGGGCAGCCGGCGAAGGTGGTCGTCCTGGGCGGTACGGGCGTGGTCGACACATCCGTCGTCCGCGAGATCCAGCGCATCGTGCCGGGCGCCAAGGTTGAGCGGTGGGCGGGCAGCGACCGTTACGAGACGACGGCGGCGATCTCACGCAAGACGTACCCGCAGGGTGCTGACACCGTGTACCTCGCCTCCGGCGCCGACTACCCCGACGCGCTCGCCGGTGCCCCCGTGGCCGCACTCGAGGGCGCGCCGCTCCTCCTCACCCGCAAGGAGTGCGTGCCGGCGGCGACCAAGGCGGAGATCACCCGCCTCGGCGCCACCAATGTCGTGGTGCTCGGCGGCACCGGCGTGGTCAGCAACAACGCTGCGAAGCTGAGGGCCTGCTAGCACACACACCTGGTCGAGCGGCGGGCGCGGGAACGCGCCCGCCGCTTCGTGTCTGGCCCGTGCTGCGGGTCAGAGCCGCGAGAGCTGGTCCTGCACCGCGGCGCTCACGGCACCACCACCGCCGAGGATGACGACCTTGCCGGGATCGAGCCGCCTCAGCTCGGTGACGACGGACGTCGGTAGCGCGCCAGCCTGCGTGAGCAGGACCGGGGCCCCCTGCATACCGGCCACCGGAGCGCCCGACAGCGCGTCGACCGACGTGAGCCCGTTGGCGATGTAGACCACCGGGGCGCCGGCCCCGAAGGTGGCGCGGGAGACGGTGGCCGAGACGGCGTACCGGTCGGCGCCGGACCAGCGTTCCACCGACGTCGTGTACCGGCCGAGCTGATTCTGCACGGCAGAGCTGACCGCTCCCGTCCCGCCCAGGATCACGATCTTCTTCGGGTTCAGGCGGTCGAGCTCGGCGGCCACGGTCGAGGGCAGGGCGCCGGTCTGCGTCAGGAGCACCGGTGCGTTGTTCTTACCGGCCACTGGGGCCGCCGAGAGCGCGTCGACGGACGTGAGCCCGTTGGCGACGTAGGCGACGTCGACACCGCTGTCGAAGCTTGCCCGGGACACCGCGGCGGAGACGGCGTAGCGGTCGGAGCCGGACAACCGCTCGACCGGGCCGGACGTGTAGGTGCTGAGCTGTCGCTGCACCGCGCCGCTCACTGCCCCTGTACCGCCGAGAATCACGATGCGCTCAGGCTTCAGCCGGGCCAGCTCCGTCGCGACGCTGGTCGGCAGGGCGCCGGCCTGCGTGAGGAGCACCGGGGCGTCGTTCATGCCGGCGACCGGTGCGCCGGAGAGCGCGTCGACCGAGGTCAGTCCGTTGGCGATGTAGGCGACCCGCACCTCGGGCTCGAAGTGTGCTCGTGAGGTGGCGGCGGAGACCTCGTACCGGTCGGAGCCGGAGATGCGCTCGACCGGCGTGGTGACCGGCTCGGGTCTGGGCTTCCACCAGTGGGAGTACATACCGAACGCGATGGCGCTGGTGCTCGTCAGCTCGATGTCCTTCGTCGTGCACTCAAGACGGAGCCGGGTGATGCGTCCGCCGAGCTCGCCGTTGCCGTCACGCTCAACCACCACCATCGCGTTGAGCTTGCCGCCGTCCGGGCACTGCTTCGCGACTGTCGACACGGGAAGGCTGCTGGTCCACCTCGTCCGGCTGTCCCCCGGTGCGGTGCCCGTGTACGGGTCGGGCTGGGCCACGAGGTACGGGTGCCGTGCCAGGTTGCTGGTCGCGCGGCTGTGGCCGCCGTTGGTCGAGGAGAACTGGGTGAAGGCGGGAGACGAACCCGCCATCCGGACGATCCCCGCGGTGGAGGAGACGGCTTCCTCGGTGCGCGAGTGCTCCTTGGGCGCCGTGACGTTGCCCGCAGCATCGACCGTGGCGCGGCCGCCATAGACCTGGCACTGCACCGTGTCGCATGTCTCGAAGTAGGTGGACTTCCGTCCCTCGGCCAGTACGTAGCTGCGTGCGGCGACGGCCTGGGCCCGCAGGGCCTGCATGTGCCACGAAGGAGGCACCTCGCGCGGTACGACGCCGCGCAGGTAGTCCTCGAGCTTGACGTCGTTGACGACGTCGAAGGCCGTGGCCGCCGAGCTCGGGGCCAGGCGGATGCTACCGCGGTACCACGTCCCGGTGGTGGCGGAGCTGCTCCTTGCGACGACGACGCCGTCGCCGGTCACGACCCGGACCTGCGTGCCAGTCATGGAGAAGCGTTCCACGACGTCCCCGGTTCGTGAGGTGCGCCGCTCGAAGGCGTACTTGTCGCCGGACCGCGTGACGGTCAGCCGGCCACCGGAGACCGAGCGGGTCCCGCCGCCGACCACCGAGACGGTGAAGCCGCTCTGCCCGGCCGGCGCCCACAGCGTCACGGTGCTGGTGGGCACCAGGGCGAGCGCCGACAGCGCAACTTCCACGGTGCCGTTGCCAACCGTGCCGCTCGTGGTGCCCGGGTAGTAGAAGCCGAGGATCTGGCCGGCCGTGAGCCCTTTCAGAGCAGCACCCTGCGCGCCCCACTGCGACATGCCGATGCCGTGGCCCCAGCCGCGACCGTCCACCTCCCACGCGCCGTCCGCCGGGGCGGGATAGCGCTCCTCGGCGGCCTGTGCCGCTCCCGGCACCGCCACCAGACCGAGAGCCATGAGGCTCAGCACGCTGAACAGCCGCACGGCGACGTTTCGCAAAGACATGGCTCTCCCCCGAGAAGCGACTGGCCGGACGGCAGTCGTACGGACCTCTGGCGTCCAGTTTCCAGGCCCGCGGAGCAGGTGTCGACCAGTTTGACCTGTGAACTTGCCTGCAGGCCGGTCAGCTCAGCGCGGTCATCGACTGCCACCCGGAGCCCACCCGCACGCGCGGCTGCCACCCGCCGGTGCCGTTCCCGGGGTAGAGCCACAGGTAGCCGGTCGCCGCCTCGCGGGCCAGAAGGTCCGGCACGCGGTCTCCGGTGAAGTCGCCCGGGCCCACGAAGGCGTTCATGGCGTTCCAGCCGGTGCCGTACGCGACCCGCGGCTTCCAGCCTCCACGGCCGTTCCCCGGGTAGAGCACAAGACGACCGGTGCCGGCCTCGCGGGCGAGGACGTCCGTGGCGCCATCGCCGGTGAGGTCACCCGGGCCGACGAGGGCGTTGAACCCGTTCCAGCCGGTGCCCACGCGCACCCGCGGCAACCAGCCGCCACGCCCGTTGCCGGGATAGAGCCACAGGTACCCGGTGGTCCGTTCACGGGCCAGGACGTCCACGCGGCCGTCACCGTTGAAGTCGCCCGGTGAGAAGACCGCGTTCATGCCGTTCCAGCCGCTGCCCACCCGCGCGCGCGGCAGCCAGCCTCCAGTGCCGTTGCCGCGATAGAGCCACAGATAGCCGGTCGCCTTCTCCCGCGCGAGGACGTCCGGGCGACCGTCGCCGTCGAAGTCGCCGACCCTGTCGATGACGTCCATCCCGTTCCAGCCGCTGCCAATCTGCACGCGCGGGAGCCAGCCGCTGCTGCCGTTGCCGCGGTAGAGCCAGAGCCTGCCGTCTCCGGAGCGGGCGAGGACGTCGTTGCGCCAGTCGCCGTCGAGGTCGCTCGACGATCCCGTCATCGACGACGGCGGGACAGCCAGCGGCGTGAAGGCGTAGGCGCCGCAGGTCCGGTCGTAGTCCCGTGTGTCGTCGTACCACTGCGAGAGGTAGACGCGTCCGCCGGAGAAGCTTGGCTGTGTGCAGCGGTCCGCGGCCTCTGTCGGGTAGTCCAGGCGGCCGGCCGTCGCCCAGACGGGAACCGCGGGGAGCCGCCAGCCACCCGTGATGTCCTGCCACCCGGAGGTGTAGGAGTACACCCCGTAGGAGAAGCCGGCTTCGCGCAGCCCGCGCATGAGCCCCTCGACGACGTACCTGTTCTCGAGCCGCTGCTGCGCCGTCGCGGTCGGCCAGGGCTGCGCCGGACGCGGCTCGACGTCGATCCACACCACCGGCGGGCGCCAGCCGACGCCGTTCAGCGAGGCGACGGCTGCCGTCGCCTCCGCGTAGCCGACGTTGCTCAGCTGAGCCGCCCGGGTGGTTCCGCGCCACGGTCCGGCGTTGCGGTAGGTGGCGAGCTGCGCCGTCGTCGGGAACGTGGACATGGCGTACGCGTGGGCGGGTTTGCCGTTGGACCGTACCCACGCCACCTGGTCCGCGAGGCAGAGGTTCTCGGTGAAGGCCAGGCCCTTGGTCAGGCCGACGACGACGAACTGGCTGGACGCCGGCGGCATCGGGAGCCCGAAGCCGTCGGGGGCGGGACACTGCGGCCAGGAGATGTCGTGGCCGTACTGGGTGGCCGCCGCCGCGGGCGCCGCCGGCAGCAACGGGGTCAGGCCGAGGAGAGCCAGTGCGACTGCGGCGAGCCACCCAGTCGCACGCCGACCGACAGAGACACCGCAACGCTGCAGCATCGTCATTCCCCTTAGCGTCACCGGCTGTCGCTCCCACCGGACATGTCCAGTGTCCTCCTGGGGAACGGCTGGGGGCGGCAGATTCGACGGGACGGACACTCCGAGTTACCGGCCGCCTACGGATGCGTAAGAATGGCCCGATGCGAGGAATCATTCTGGCCGGCGGGTCCG
The DNA here is from genome assembly GCF_002563695.1 of Georgenia soli. Lineage (NCBI taxonomy): Bacteria > Bacillati > Actinomycetota > Actinomycetes > Allobogoriellales > Allobogoriellaceae > Georgenia > Georgenia soli. The sequence continues at coordinate 954,746 of NZ_PDJI01000004.1, forward strand.
GCACCCGTCTGCACCCGATCACGCAGGGCGTCAGCAAGCAGCTCGTTCCCGTGTACGACAAGCCGATGGTCTACTACCCGCTGACCACGCTCATGCTCGCGGGTATCCGTGACGTCCTGGTGATCACCACCCCGCACGACGCGGAGTCCTTCCGCCGCCTGCTCGGTGACGGCTCTCAGTTCGGCATCTCGATCTCCTACACCGTGCAGGAGGTGCCCAACGGGCTGGCGCAGGCCTTTGTGCTGGGCGAGGAGTTCGTCGGTGACGACTCTGCCGCGCTCGTGCTGGGCGACAACATCTTCTCCGGCCCCGGCATGGGCAAGACGCTCTCCCGGTTCGAGGACATCGACGGCGGAGCCGTCTTCGCCTACCACGTCTCGGACCCGACGGCCTACGGCGTGGTCGAGTTCGACAAGGACTTCAGGGCGCTGTCCCTGGAGGAGAAGCCGGCCGAGCCCAAGAGCTCCTACGCCGTGCCCGGCCTGTACTTCTACGACAACGACGTCGTGGAGATCGCCAAGAACCTCGAGCCCTCGGCGCGGGGCGAGTACGAGATCACCGATGTCAACAAGGCGTACCTCGAGCAGGGCCGTCTCAAGGTCGAGGTCCTCCCCCGGGGCACCGCGTGGCTCGACACCGGCACGTTCGACTCCCTCGCCGACGCGACCGCTTTCGTCCGGACCGTTGAGGCCCGGCAGGGCCTGAAGATCGGCTGCCCGGAGGAAGTTGCCTGGCGCAAGGGCTGGCTGTCCGACGACGAGCTGGTCGAGCGCGCCGAGCCGCTGCGCAAGTCCGGCTACGGCGAGTACCTCATCAACCTCCTCGTGGACCGTCTGTAGCGGTTCGTCATGGATGTGCCGGGCCGTCCTGGCCCGGTACATCTCTCGCTGATCAGCCTGAGCTCCGCAGGGCGTCAGCCCGCACTGGGCCAGGAGCCGAGATCTTTGATAAAGATGTCCGCCACGTTGTTTGTGTCGGCCGGCACCAAGTTATCTGCCACGGACGAGAAGGCCACGAGACGACCGTCGTTCGAGATCGTCGGCGAACTCGAGTAGCCGTTCCCAGGTGTCCCGTCCAGCGCCGCAGAAGCACGAGTGGTCCGGCCCGCGACGGTGTCTCGCACAAAGACGTCCTTCATGGCGGATGACTCCTGTGGGAAGTAAGCATGCCCCTGGTTGGTGAAAACAACGAACCGGCCGTCAGCAGAGAGATCGGCTTCCCGCGCCGGATTCACGGACTGTTGTCCGGCAGGACCGACGGAGACCCGAGCGCTCCTTCCTGAACGAGCGTCGAAAAGGTAAGCATCCTCGTAACCGTTCGTATCCATCGGATCGAGTTGGAGAGTGGACACGAAGAGGACGAACCGACCGTCAGCGCTAATACCCGCCAGACTCAAATGATCCGCTTGCCCCGAAATCTGAGTTCCGTCGTGCGCGACGGTAGCCCGCTTGACGGCACCTGTTCCCCGATCGAGAACGAAAATGTCGGGAGCCTCGTTGGTGTCCCCCGGGATCTCCGGTGCTGTAGAGACAAACGCGACGTATCCCCCGTCGGCCGACAACAGAGGCGAATGGCGTGCCGCTGCCGGTCCATCCGCAGCGACCGGCTCGGCCAGGAACTCCTCCTCTTCGGTGACGAGGTCGCGGACCACAAGACTGGAGGGCGGCGCCCCGGGACCACTCTCCCTCGAGGCGCGATAGACGAGCCACCGTCCGTCTGGGGACAGTGAGGGCTGACTTCCCTCCAGCCGCCGGACCTGGTCCGGGTCCGTGTCGTTCCATAGAATCACCGTGCCCTGCTTCTCCACAGCAAGGCGCGAACCATCGTCTGAGAGCGATATGGGACCGGCGTAGGTGAGGTCGAGGCATCGCGCATCTTCCCTCAGACATTGGGTGTGCCCCGTCTGCAGGTCGCGAACGTATGCGAATGGGTAGCCCAAAGCAGTCACACCATCTGCCAGGCCTGAGGCATAGGAGTAGAAGGCGACATGTCTGCCGTCCCCAGCGATCACCGGCCGTTGGGAATCCCACGCGGCCTGCCCACCGTCGACTTTCAGCGATACGCGATCGACCCTGCCCGTCCCAACCCTCGGAGGCGGCGCAGTGCCTTGAATACGGCGAACACCGATAGTCTGTCCGCCTTGCCCGTCCCAGTTGCCGACGAGTGCCTGATCAGTCGCTCTGCCAAAGGAGAAGACGCGGTCCGCCGAACCAGAACCGATCTCGTACTTGACGTGGTAAACGTTGCCGCGGCGGACGGCGAAGCTGTCACGTCCTCCGGATCGCCACGAACCGACGAGCACTTCGTCGCTCGATCGGCCGTACACGAAGACCCGATCGGCAATTCCTGATGAGATGGAATTCCGAACGTAGAAGACACTCCCACGGCGGACCGCCAGGGTATCGGTGCCATTCCCGTCCCAGTCCCCCACGAACACCTCGTCGTTCGCCTTGCCATAGATGATGATCTTGTCAGCGGGCCCCGACGTGTTGGTGTTCCGGAGGTGGTACGCGTTCCCCCTGCGTACGGCAAATGTGTCAACGCCGTCCCCGTCCCAGTCGCCGCTGAGAACAACATCGCCAGCTCGGCCGAAAGTGAAGGAGAAGTCCTGAGTTCCGGCGTGGCGATAACTGAGGGCGATGTTGCTTCCCCTGCGGAGCGCCAACGTGTCCCGTGATGGCATCCCAGACGCACTCCGCTTCCACACCCCCGCGAAGATATGATCGGTTGGGGTCGCGTACCTATACGTGAGAGCGGCCGGGCCACCAAGTTGGTCGGCGAGATAAACGACAGACTCGAGCTCTGACGTCGACGCTGTTGCGCCCAATGATCGTAGCCCGACGCGCGTCGTGGCCTCAGCCCCATGTACGGAGGTCGTTCCGACGGTCGCAATCAAGACACTAAGCGTGGCCATACCAACCGCCGCCATGACCGCAGGTTTGAGTCGATACGGCGAGAGCGCACGAAGCATGGTGGATCTTCCCGTCGAGCTTTCAGATAACGCCTCAGGTTAGAACCAACTGGAACCCTTTGAGAGCGGAATTCGACCGTATCTGTCTTCCAGGTATGGAGTGCTGCCTATCCGAGAACCGCCGGAGCAGCAGCGTGCCAGCGCTGAGCCCAGTGCCCAATCGGCTTGATCCCAGCCCGATCGAGGGCTGCATGTCCGAGCACGGAGTAACTAGGCCGGGGGGCCGGTCGAACGAAGGCGTGAGACGTCGTCTCCCTCACCATCTCAGGGTCCTTCCCAAGCGCCTCGACGATCGCCCGGGTGAAACCGTGCCAGGAGACCTGCCCCGACGACGTGGCGTGGTACGTCCCGGCCGGCACCTGCGCGTCGACCAGGCGGACAACGAGGTCGGCGACGTCCGCGGTCCAGGTGGGCTGCCCCAACTGGTCGGAGACGACCTGGAGCTCGGGCCGCTCGCCCGCCAGCCGTGCCATCGTCTTGGGGAAGCACCCGCCGTGGGCGCCGTACAGCCATGCGGTGCGAACGACGAGATGGTCAGGGTTCTCGGCGCGCACGGCCCATTCCCCGGCCACCTTGGTGCGGCCGTACGCGGAGCGCGGCGCTAGCGCCGCGTCCTCGGCGTACGGCTCGTCGGCCTGCCCGTCGAACACGTAGTCGGTCGAGATCTGGACCATGCGCGCCCCCGCCTCCCGGGCGGCCCGGGCGAGCAGCTGCGGCGCCACGGCGTTGAGGTCGAAGGCGGCGGCCTCCTGCGCCTCGGCGTCGTCCACGGCGGTCCAGGCCGCGCAGTTGACGACCACGTCCACGTCCCGCACTTCCCGGGCCACCGCGCCGGCGTCCGTGACGTCCAGGTCGGAGCGCCCGAGCGCCCGCACCTGCTGCCCATCCCCCGCCAGCCGTTTCACCAGGTCCGTGCCGAGCATCCCCGCCGCTCCTGTGACGATCCACCTCATGCGTCTACCTCCGTCGTTCCCGTTCGCTCCCGCGAGCCTAGCGCCGGGCCCGACGGACCCCGCACCGGGCGTCGTGGTCGCCCTCGGCGCCGCGCGGTGGGCCCGGCTAGGGTTGCCGAGCACATCCGAACGCGAAGAAGGAGTTGCTCCGTGGAGTTCCGAGAGCTGAAGGTCCCTGGCGCGTGGGAGATCACGCCGAAACAGTTCGGCGACTCCCGCGGGGTTTTCCTGGAAGCCTTCAAGGAGGGCCCCTTCGTCGAGTCGGTCGGCCACGCGCTTGACCTTCGGCAGGCGAACTCGTCGGTCTCCGCCGCAGGCGTGGTGCGCGGCATCCACTTCGCCGACGTGCCGCCCTCGCAGGCCAAGTACGTCATGTGCCCGCGCGGCGCCGTCCTCGACGTGGTCGTCGACATCCGGGTCGGCTCCCCGACCTTCGGGCAGTGGGACACGGTCCTGCTCGACGACACCGACCGCCGCGCCATCTACATCTCCGAGGGCCTCGGCCACGCCTTCTGCGCCCTGGAGGACGACTCGACCGTCGTCTACCTGTGCTCGGCGCCCTACGCCCCCGGCCGCGAGCATGGCATCGACCCGCTCGACGAGGCGGTCGGCATCGCGTGGCCGTCCGAGGACCGGGCCGGCCGACCGCTGGAGCTGCTGCTGTCGGACAAGGACAGCGCCGCACCGGGGCTCAGGGAGGCCGAGGAGCAGGGGTTGCTGCCCCGCTATGACGCCGTCCAGGAGTACATCGCCACGCTGCGCCGCTGATGCCCGGGACGCCCCGAGTCGTCGCCGTCGTCGTGACGTACCAGCCGGACGTCACGCTGACCGCGCCGTTGCTGCTCGCCCTGGCCGACCAGTGCGCCGATGTCCTCGTCGTGGACAACGGCTCGGAGCCGAGCCGCGGGGAGCGGCTGCGGGCGGCGTGCGCGGCCGCCGGCGCCGAGCTGGTCGAGCTGGGTCGCAACGAGGGCATCGCCCGGGCCCAGAACATTGGGATCGCCCGCGCGCTCGACGGCGGCGCTGACGCGGTGCTGCTCTCGGACCAGGACTCGCTGCCGGCCACGGACATGGTGGAGCGGCTCCTGGACGGCCTCGACAGGGCGACGGCGCGCGGACGTGCGGTGGCCGCCGTCGGCCCGGTGTCCACCGACACCCGCTCGGCGACGGAGCAGATGGTCTATGTCTCCCGCACGTGGGGCCCGCGGCGGGCGCGGCCGGAGGAGAGCCGGGACGGGCTCGTCGAGGCGGCCTTCCTCATCGCCTCCGGCTGCCTGGTCACGACGGCGGCGCTGCGGGACGTCGGCCCGATGAACGAGGAGTGGTTCATCGACCATGTCGACCTCGAGTGGGGCCTTCGCGCCCGTCGGGCGGGCTACGCGCTGTTCGCGGTCACCGGCGCCCGGCTCGACCACGAGCTCGGCGACCGGCTCGCGAAGATCCCGGGCCGGGCCCAGGAGGTGCACGTCCACTCTCCCGTCCGGACGTACTTCATCTCCCGAAACACGGTGCTCCTCGTCCGGTCCGGCCTGATGGGCTGGCGCTGGAGCGTGGGCTACGTCGTGTGGCTCATGAAATACGTCGCGTTCAACGTCGTCGTCCCCGCGGAGCGCGTGCGGCGGGCGACTCTCATGACCCGTGGCCTGCGCGACGGTCTACTCGGCCGCACCGGCCCCCTCAGATAGGGAGCGGTCAGCCGGTTAGGGGTCGCCCTCAGGAGGCGGTGGCCCGTCCGAGCCGCCGCGAGCGGTGCCGCACGTCGGCGGAGGCGACAAGGCCGAGCAGAAAGTCGGCCGCGGTCAGAAGGACGCGGGAGAGCAGGACGGTGACGACGACGGAGCCTGCGCCGAGGTGCCCGGCGAGCGCGACGGCGAGAACGGCCTCCCGCACCCCGACGCCCGCGGGGACGACCACGACGACAAAGCCGATGGTCCAGGCCAGCGCGTAGCCGCCCGCGGCCAGGGCGAAGGTCTCGAGCGACCTCGGGGCACCCAGCGCCGAGATCACGAGCCACACCTGCACGCCCGCGAGCACCCACCCGAGCAGGGCCCAGAGCGCGGAAGCGGCGACACCCCGGACGCTCACCGGCTTCTCGAGCGGCGGACGGCGCGTCAGCCGCAGCGCGACCGACAGCAGCCTATTCAGCACCGGCGGCACGAGCAGCAGCACGAGAACAGGGAGGAACCACGCGACCCAGCCGTACTCGCCGGCGAGCTCGGCCGGTCCGACGGCGAGGGCAGCGGCCGCCAGTATCATCGCCGTCACGATGGAGACGAGGATGGCAACCATCATGACCGAGATCGACCGTCTCCGCGGGATCCGCAGGTCCGTGCCCATCTCGGCCGCGGCCAGGAAGTTCCACACGCCGCCGGGAAGGTACTTCCCCAGCTGCGAGACGAAGAACAGCCCGGAGGCCTCGCGGACGGTGAGCGCCGAGCCCATGTCGTGCAGGACTGCGCGCCAGGACATCATGGTGACGAAGACGTAGCCGACGCCGACGGCGAGGCTGAAAGCGACCGTCGTCGGCGGGATGGATGCCAGCGCCGCGCTGACCTGCTCCCACTGGCCGACCACAGCCCAAACCGCCGCGCCCAGCGCGACGGCGACGAAGCCCTTGCGAACCCACGGGGACCGCAGCAACTGAAGGACCCGGCTCATCGGGTGAGCACCTCGACCAGCGGCTCGGTCACTGCCCGCGCGGTGAAGCGCTCCCGCGCGCGGCGGGCGCCAGCCCGGCGCACGTCGGCGAGCGTCGCCGGGTCACCGGCGAGAGCCGCGAGCGCGTTCGCGAGCGCCTCGGCGTCGCCCGGCGGGACGAGCACAGCGTCGTCCCCGAGGGCGCGTCGCTGCGGCTCCGTGTCGCTCGTGACCACGACGCACCCCGCCGCGGCCCCTTGGTAGACCTTGTTGGGCACCACATTGAGCGCCTTGGCGGTAGTGCCGAAAATGCCGAGGCACACGTCGTGGGACGCCACGAGGGCGGGCAGCTCAGCGCCGTCGACCCAGCCCTGCCAGGTGACGCTGGGCAGCCCGTCGACCTGGGCGTGCACGGCGTCGGAGTCCTGCCCGGCGCCTACGAGGGTGGCGCGGACGTGGACCCCGCGGTCATGGAGAATGCGCAGCGCCTCGCCGACGACCCGGGTTCCCTGGAGAGGGGTGAACAGGCCGAAGAAGACCACGGAGAGCGGGTTCACGCCTTCCCGCTCGGGCGCCCCAGGGGCCTCGAACCAACTGCTAGTGGCGCCGACCGGCACGACGACCGTGGAGTCCCGCCGGCGCGCGGGCACCAGCTCGCGATGCTCCGGGGTGTCGACGACGATCACGTCGGCCGCGCCGAGCGCCAGGCTGTCCAGCAGGCCAAGCAGACGGGTACGGAGACCGTCGCCGGCACCGCGGTCGCGTGCCGTGCCGGCCGCGAAGATCAGGTGGTCCAGCACGATCTGCGCCCGGGGGAAAAGCAGCCGCGCCAGGAGCACGTCGAAGTGCCCGAGGTATCCGACGAGAACGTGCGTGGGGCGCTGTGCGCCGCGAAGCCTGACCGCCCGGAGCGCCAGCACGCTCCACCGACGCAGAAGCCTGCCGACGAACCGGGGCAGCGACGCGGGGTTCTGCAGGAACGAGACCCGCTGCGCCGTCGACAGTCCCAGCGGCTCGACGATCTCGCTGACCGGCAGTCCGTGCTCACGCAGGCCGTCGATCAGTACCTGGACCCTGGGGTGCGCCTTGACGTCGTACGTCCCGAAGGCCAGCACCCTCACCGCTGCGGGACCGTCTCGCCGTCCAGGGGCACGACGGTCTCGCCGGTCGCCGTCGTCGCCGGGCGAGCGCCGGGGACCGCGTCCGCCGGGGCAAAGAGCCGCGCCCCGGGCCTGTCGGGGAGGAGGTACGGCTCGCGTGCCTGCCCGTCACCGGCCGGGAAGCGGGCGACCTCCGTAGGCGGCCGGTACTGCATCTCCTTGAGCCGCTCCAGCGACTCCTCGAGGAGGACCCGGTTCGTGCGCAGCAGGTCGGCGATGACGAGGAGCGCGAAGCTCAGCAGCGCACCGACCAGCATCGCGGTGCCGAAGATCAGCGACTGCACGTGGCCACTCGCGGTGCCCATGAGCCAGAACACCAGGAAGCGTACGAACGGGATCAGGGCGGCGACGAGCATGATCGTCCCCAGTCCGCCGAGCACGATGTGCGGCTTGAACATGAGGTAGGACCGGGTGATCGCCGTGCCGGACTTGAACATGTGCTGCCAGATGTTCTTGAACAGACGCGATTCACGGGTCTTCGCGTTGGTGGTGATCGGGAGCGACTCGATGCGCAGGCGCTTGTTGCCGGCCTGGATGATCGTCTCCATGCAGTAACTGAACTGCGTGACGACATTCAGCCGGATTAGCGCCGCCTTGGAGTAGGCGCGGAAGCCGCTCGCGGCGTCAGGGAGGTCTGTCCCCGCCGCGACGTTGACGACCTCGGACCCAACCTTCTGCATCGCCTTCTTGAACGGAGAGAAGTGCTCGATCTTCGACGTCTGCCTGTCTGCGATGACGACGTCTGCCTCGCCGCGGACGATGGGCTGAACAAGATCCGTGATCCTCGCCTGCGGGTACTGGTTATCCCCGTCGGTGTTCACCACGATGTCCGCGCCGTGCGCTAGCGCGTAGTCGACGCCGTCGCGGAACGACCGGGCGAGGCCCATGTTGCGCGCGTGCCGCACGAAGTGGGTCACTCCGTGCTCACGTGCCACCTCGATCGTCCGATCGGTCGAACCGTCGTCAACGACGAGGATCTCCACCGAGTCAACCCCGGGGATCTCGCGCGGGATGGAGCGAAGAACGAGAGGCAGCGTCTCTTCCTCGTTGAGGCAAGGGACCTGAACGAACAACTTCATTGCTTTCCTTAGGAGTGGGGCCTTCAGTTCCCGTGGACCAAGACCGTCCACGTGTGGCGGGAACGCGACTTGCTCACCCAAGCAAGCGAGACTACCCCGCCTTGCCAGCGAAGTCACCGTTGAGAGCTGCTTCGAGACGTGGCTCACTCACTCAAGAATTCCACCAAACCGCGGCCTGGCTCGTGCTGCGGATGGAACAACGGAGCGATGGAAATTCCGATCGACTTGCCTCCTCGATCATACTCTCGGAGATCTAATCCCTCAATAGAGGCTGGCCATATCTCGCCCCCGCGGTTGGTTTGGTGAAGACGACAGCGACCCCGAGAAGGACGACGGACACCAGCCAGCTAAGCACGACAAAGCCATCTCCAAACGGCACCGGGATCCACTCAACCCCATCGAAGGGAAGCGGCGCTCGGTCGAAACGAGCAAACCACGCTTCCGCACCGTAGACGTATCGCCACATATACCAGGTGAGCGAGACGGTATTCACCGCGCCGAACACGATTACCGACACGCGCACAAGTCGCCGCCTCGACGCGTCCGGCAGATTGTCAAACTGGAAGTACGGCGTCAGAAGAACGATGAACATAGCAACCGCTGGGAGCCAATATCGTCCCTGCCATCCGAAACCAGTCAGCATGCTGTAGGCGCCCACAACCAACACTGAACCACAGAGGAGCGCTGGAGCCACCCAAACGCCTCGCCGTTTTTCCCTGACTGCAATTGCGAGAATTACCAGAGCAGCCACTGTCGAGATCCAGATAGCGGTCAGCAAAGGCGGGAGCGTGACGTCCCACCCCATCCAACCCACCATCTGGGTGAGCAGAGGCCCGAATTTCATCACGATGAGGACAACTTTGACGAGTAGCGGCAGGGACCCCCAGTCAACGTTGGGATCCTCTTCACCGATCCGCCGAGTCTGAAGCGAGTAGTAAAGCCAACCTAGTGCGGCGACTAAATTTAGGACGAGCACTGCTTGCGTGAGTCCGCTGAGAGCGCGGAATGGTATTGCCCGCGCTCCGACCGGCACCAGCAGAACCATCGAGAGGAGCCCTGCCCAAGCGACGCTCAGCGGCCTTGTCCATGTGAGGGCCACCATCGACACAATGAGCACGCCCTGGATGTACGCAGGAACACGAACGCCCCGTCGAACGTGGTCACCCACAGTTGCGCATGCAGCAGCAGCCAGTATCGATCCAGCGATCTCAAACCCGTTCGGATTAACCGCTGAGAAGAGTGAGAGTGCGGTAGGCGTTGCAGCCGCCACCAGGGGCAAGATAGCGGCGCCAATACCGAACGATCGCCTTAGCAGTGCGAAAGCACCAACAACCATTGCCATAGAGGCGAACCCCGAGAAGATACGAGCAAGATATAAGGCCGAGAAGCCCGACAGATCGAGAGACAGAGCGGTCCGCATGACGCCACCAACGGCGGCATAGTACAGCGGGGGGTAGCGAGTCATGTAACTGACGTCGTCAACAGAAGAAGCGTCCGCACTAGGCTCGATCACCATCCCACAAGTCGGCGTCGCACTTAGGTTTCTCGCGTAGCAGTCTTCTTTCGGATAATGATAGAGATCAGCTGGCACGGTTACTTTGACAAGTGTGACTCCGTTATCATCAACGATGGTCGACTCACGTCCGGGGAGCGTCTGCCCCGTGGCCGTGCCCCACGCGTACACAATGTGCGCCGATTCATCAGGGCTGGCCCCGACCGGAGAGGCGGTAGCCCACGCGAACGCGACACCCAGAGCACCGAGTAGTGCGATCACTGAAGCTTTCATCCGCTATACAACCCTTTTTAGAAATTTTGATTGTCGACCAAACGGTCGCAGGAAGCGTCCCGGTTACGCGGGAACAGAACACACAGCAGTCATCGACGCCGTGGAGTCTACATCCCGTGCCGTGCCCGCCGACTACCTCGCTACCTGCATGCGCGGTGAAGAACCCATTAGGTGGGCACGCCACCTACGGGAGAAACCCGCACGCCAGGAGGCAGCACTTCGGCTCAGCCGAACCGCTTTCGCACCGTCTTCACGGTCTTGTCTAGAACCGCGCGAGTTCCCCCCGCTCGGTAAACGCGGTGCGCCGTCGCGGCCTTCACCATTAAGGGGTGGCGAAGCAACGAGCCTGGCAGGCGCGATGTTGCCCCCGGGACAGCGTACGGCTCAACAAACGCCTCCGCGGCGGACAGCGGCTCGTCGTCCGCCACCTCCGTCCACTCAGTGGACCTCCGCCGGGAGCCGTGCAGGCGCACGTGCTCCGCAGCTGCGAGAAGGTTCGCCAGGTAGACCGGGCCCTGCACGTGCGGGGACCAGCGCAGGAGTGCCTCGCGCCGCGCCTGGGTGCCCATGCGACGACGGAGCGCAGCATCGTCGAGCAGCGCGAAAAGAGCCGCCGCCCAGTCGTCGCCAGTCTTCGCCAGAATGCCCGTCCGACCAGAATCGATAGCCTCGCGGAACGGTTCAGTCGAAGACGCAACGACCGGGGTCTCGACGAGGGCTGCCTCCAGCCACTTGATCGCGGACTTCGCCTCGTTGAACCGGCTGTCCTGAGTCAGCGGTGCCAGGCACACGTCGACGTCGCGGAGAAGACCCGGCAGCTCGAGCCAAGGCGTGAACGGGAGCCGTTTGACGCGGTCAGCCACCAGTTCAAGAGCCGGCGTGGGCTGGAGATGGCCACCGAGCCACAGTTCGATGTCCGGTCTTTCGCGCATGACGCGCAGGACCGACGGTTCCACTGCTGCCCAGTCCGCGTCGTGCGTCGTCGTGCCGGAGAAGTATCCGATACGCAACGGACCCTCCGCCCGCGTCCGCCGCAGCGCGTCGTCGCTCGCCTGGGCGAGGAGTGTGCCGACGCCGTTGTTGAAACGACGGGCGGGCAACCCCGTGGTTGCGGTCGCGTGGCGGCACAGCTCCGCCGTGGAGCCGATGAACATGTCCGTGGCCTCCATGGTGGTGCGGTAGCGCGCCACGCCGTGCCACCACAGATCCACCTCAGCCTGCGGGAGCGATGCGAGCCCATGGACCTCGTTCTTGAGGTTCGGGTCGAAGATCAGGTCATCGACGTCATAGAGCACGGGTATCCGGCGCTCGCGCCGTCGGATGGCGTCGATGAGGTCGAGCACCTGGAACGTCGCGGGCACGCGGTAGAACACCACGGCGTCCGCACGCTGCACGAGCGTAACGAGCTCAGGGTCGCGGTAGTGGCGCACCTCGACTTCGAGACCAAGCATCCGCAGGGCCTCGGCGGGCAGATGCGCGCGGTACCGCAGAGGGGCTCCCTGGATCCCGACGACAAACACAACCCGGCGCATGATTTGCAGCTCGGCCGACCGGAGCAGCGAGTCGTCGGCCTCGGGCTCGACGTCTCCTGCCGGCAGGGCAAGCTCAGCGTAGAGGTCGACCAGTCCTCTTGCTTGGTCCGCGAAGGGGCGGATGGGGGTCGCGGATCCCTGATTCGTGAGCATGCGCGCAGCCGTCGGCTCGGATACGAGCAGCCGTAGCGCCGCGGCCAGCGCTTCGGCGTCGCCTGCCGGCACCACCAGTCCGTTGCGTCCGTGGTCGACGGCCTCCTCAGGTCCTAGCGTGTCGGAGCAGACGACCGCCAGGCCAGCGTCGAGCGCCTCCCGAGTCAGAATGGAGTGCGACTCTCGCATGATCGACGGCAGGACGAGAATTTCGTGCTCCGAGAGCACGTCGCTCAGTTCCTCAGGGCGGTAGGCCGGTTGCAGCCTCACCTGCGGCGGCAGCCCGGGAGGACGGCGGTCTACCCCGTAAACGTCAAGACGCCATCCCGGTATGCCTGTGAGATCGCCGACGGCCTCCGCGAGGACGTCGAACCCCTTCATCGGGTCCGCTCCGCCCGCGAACATCAGTCTCAGCGGACCGTCAGCCGCCTCGGGGACGCCGGCCGGGTCAGCCCTCCGGGCCACTTCGTCCGGGAGTCCGTTCTCGTCGACTCTCACCTTCTCCGCGGGGACGCCATTGGCGATGAAGACTCTGGCCGCACTAGCGGATGGCGCGAGTATGGCGTCGGCGTACTGAAGGAACGGCATGAGGTTGTCGTTGCGGGCACGCAGCCAACTGTGGTCGACCGCACAGGCGCACGTTCCGCAGTCCACGACCAGCGAACATGGCCGATAGTCCGAGGTAGCTAGAAATTGTCTGGCGCAGAACCACCAGAAATCGTGCATGGTGACAACTACCTGAGCACCGGACTCCTTCGCCGCACGGACAAGTGAGCCGCCGAGCGTCTGCAACGAATGGAGGTGAACCACATCCGGTCGGGTATCAGCAAGCCAGTTCCGGAAGTCCGCCTCAACGTCGGGATTGAGACTGTTACGAGGGTCGCTCCACGCGGTCCAAGGCGTGGTGACGATCCAGCGGACTGTGACACCTGACTCCAAGACGTCGGTCCAGGTCTCGAGCGGAGTTCGAGAGTCATCCAAGTGACCAGCGTAGACATAACTTTCGTGACCCGCCTTCGCTACAGCGTCGGCGATTCGGTGCGGCACAAGTGTGCCGCCACTTACGAAGTTGGGAGGGAAGTGGGCAGAGACTTGGACGACGCGCATAAACAGACTCGGTTCGCAGGTTCGGCAGGCAACCTGCGCCCCTCTCCCTTCCCGTCACTCATCTTGGGTCACGATGCCTAGCACGGTCGCAGCCGTCCCGTAGTTACGAGCCACCGCTGCTCCTTCACGCGCACTGAGCATCCCAAGACAGCCTAGCCGCGGGTGAACTACGCGGCGGGGCGCCGGCGCAGTGGGACGTCCCCTAACGTATGCCCATGCCCTACAGCCCAGACAACGAGTTCGAGGCATACTGGCGAAGCATGCTGGTCGAGCGTGACCGGGCGACCCATCTCGGTGAGGCAGACCGGACGCTGCAACTTGAGCTCGAAGGTCTCCGTACGCACTGTGCCGAGTTGACCGCGGCCCTTACCCAAGCACGGGCTGCGATCGTCGTGCGCCACGAACTGCTAAAGGATCAAGCTGCGGCGCTCTCGGAGAAGGAGGAGGCGCTCAGTGTGGCCCGAGCTGCGGCTGCGGCGGCAGCTGAGCGAGCCGGAGCAGCAGAAGAAGCATACGAAGCGGTGGTCACGTCGCGGCGGTGGCGCTTGTGGAATCTGCCCGCGAACGTCGCAGCAGGCGGTCGACGAGTTCTTACCCGGCGCATGCAGTGATGATCAAGCCGCTCCTCAGTCTCGTAGTCATCGACGAGCAACACGACGTGACCGCGAGGTCGGCCACGGAACAGTCCTTCGCTGCGCAGGGTGCAGGCCCGTGGGAGTTGGTCGTCGCACCAGAAGGGACGACCGTTTCGCAGTCGGTTGATGTCGCTGTCGGGCGGACAACGGGCAGATATGTGGCCGTCATAGCCGCCGGTGACCGGCTCGAGCCCGGAGCGCTAGAGGCGGTCGTCAGCGTGTTGGCACCGGACGACGAGCCCGACGTTGTCTACACAGATGAACAGTGGGCCGCGGACGAAGGCGCGGGCGTATTCGCGAAGCCGCGCTGGGTACCCCGGTACCTCGACGCGTACCCCTATCTCGGGCGCCTCTGCCTGGTGCGCCGCGACGTCTGGGACCGCATAGGCGGACTACGCGAGGATTTCGCACCCGTGCGCGAGTGGGATCTCGCCCTCCGGGCGACTGAAGTCGCCCATGAGGTGCGCCACGTCCCTGTGGTGGGACTCACACGTGCGACGGCCCCAATCATGGACGAGGTCGCGGTGGAAGCGGGGCGCCGTGCGGTGAGCGCCCGCTACCAGAGGCTCGGGGTCCCAGTCGTGGTGGAGTCCACAGGGCACGGAGACAGCGCCGAGCCTGGGTTTGTGCGCGTTTGGCGTCAACCCAGCGACATTCCGCTCGTCTCGATCGTGGTGCCCACGGCAGGTAGCCGGCGTGAACTCCGAGGCTCAGAGACGCTGCTCGTCACCAACGCACTGCAGTCGATTCTCGATCGAACGGCTTATCCGAAGTGGGAAGTCGTCCTGGTCCCGAGCGAGCACACACCGAAGGAGGTGCTCGATGAGTGCGCCAGCCTTCTCGGTGACCGCCTACGAATTGCTTCGGTACGCGGGACGTTTAATTTCTCGCGCTCCGTCAACGTGGGCGTCGGCGCGGCCGCTGGTGAGTTCGTGGTACTCCTCAATGATGATACCGAGGTGCTGGAGCCACGCTGGCTTGACCGAATGATCGCCGTAGCAAGCGAGAATGGCGTGGGCGTCGTGGGCGCCAAGTTGCTTTTCGACGACGGCACCATCCAGCACACGGGTGTCACCTTCGGGAACGACGGCGAGGCGATGCACCTGCACATCTTCGAACAAGACGATGCGGGCTACTTCGGCTCGAAGGTGGTGGACCTCGATTTCCTCGCGGTCACCGGGGCCTGCATGTTGGTGGCTCGTGACGTTTTCGCCGAGGTAGGCGGATTCAACGAATCTTTGCCATTGAACTACAACGACGTTGATTTCTGCCTGAAGGTGGGGGCCACGGGGCGCCGGGTCGTCTGCACCCCCTTTGCACGGCTGCACCATTTCGAGTCAAGCAGCCGAGTGGCTCGGATCGAGGACTACGAGCGTTCTGCTCTTGCGTGGTGGAACCCACGCAAGATGCTGGATCCATACGTCAACGTGCGGGGACTGACATGACGTCAACGTGCGGGGGCCGACGCGACTAGTCAGACACGACGCTTCGCCAGGCGCCAATGGATCTTGTCGATCACCGCGCGAGGGCCTGAGCTCCGGAGATAACGCCACGTTGCCGTGGCGTCCAGTCGGACTCGAGTCGTCAGCGGCAAGGACATGAAGTCGACGGCTGTTCCGCCCAGGCGTTGGGAGTCCTTCGCGCGCTGCGGGTCTCGGCAGAACTTCAGCAGCGGCTCGAGCACTACGGGCCAGGTGTACTGCTCCGCGACCCTCGCTACGTTTACACGTGCCGCCTCCCGCGCAGAGTCGTTCGTCAGCAAGTGCGTGAGGGCTTGCGCCATAGCGTCGACGTCAGCCGGCGGCACCGTTGCGCCCAGGCTCTCTGCAGCGACAAGATCACCGAAGGTGTCGCCCGCACTGGTGACGATCGGCAGGTTCGCCCAGAGGTAGTCGAGAATGCGAGTGCGAAAGCTGAACGCCGTCTCGATGTGCTCGAAGTGAGCACTAACGCCTACATCCGCGTCAAGTAGATAGTCGGCTCTGCGTGCGTAAGGAACCCAGTCTTCATTGAAGAAGACGTGTGTCCCGGTGAGGCCAAGCTTGTCGGAGAGGTGGCGTGTCCTTGTCGCCATGGCCATCTCAGGCACGTCCGGATTGGGGTGTTTCATACCCATGAAATAGAGACGCACCTCAGGAACGCTCTGGCGGACCTGGTTGATGGCCTTCACCACCGTCACCGGGTCGAACCAGTTGTAAACGCCGCCCCCCCAAAGCACGACTCTGTCCTCCGCGCTGATGCCCGGCACAACACCCTTGATTGCCGGCGCTCTCCGTTGCGGGGCCGAGGAAGCCGTACCGAAAGGCACGACTGTGATGAGAGTGCGCATCGACGGGTCGGCGTCGTAGGTCTCCGGGTTGACTCGGCCGGAGGCCGCCAGGTGACCGAGCCAAAGGTCTCGTTGCTTCTCTGAGGCACATAGGAAGAAGTCGCCTCGCGCAGTCTGGGCACTGAGCTCACGCAGCGCGTTGGCGAGCGAGGCGTGCCGCTGCTCAGTGGGCTTGTATCGTTCCACCTCAAGCGACTCCAGATGGAACGGGTCGTAGAGGTCCAGGACTATTACCTGCTCAGCCTGCTGCAGCCATGGGAACGTCTGCATGACGAAACCTTGAATGATCACGATGTCGGAACGGTCTACCTCGCCACGGAAGTCGGACACCGTGACATGGCGCGTGGTGAAACCTTCGCCAACGCGATCACAAGTTCCGAACGTCACGAGACGGACTTGATGCTCGTCCGACAACGCTGACGATATCTCCCACGCCCTGATCGCCGGTCCAGCCATGCGCTCGGCCAAGGTGTCGAGAGTGACGACAAGCACGCGCGCCATCAGGCTGGCCCCACTTCAACATGGCGGGGCGCCTGCCACCTCGACTCGGTGTGGATGTACCCGCCCCACCAACGCTGCTTTCCGCTCTCGACGGCGAACCGGGCGCTGTCCCGGACCTGGTCGTAGACGTGCTGCGTGGTGCTGTCGGTCAGTGTGGTGATCACGACGTAGTTCCCGGGTGCGAACGCGACCTCAGGAGCGTGGCAGTCTACGTAGCCCCTACCCCGTACAGTCCCGAGTTTTGGGCCGTGATCGAATGTGTTGGACGCCCACAAGTATGTGCCGTCTGTGCTCTCGATCCCGACACCGATGACGGGATCCGTAACCGGCTTCTCGACCCTGTAATGCACGCGTATGGTCAAGTCCTCTCCCGATCGAATAGGCCGCGTGGGGCCCTCGGAGCTCATGACCTCGACGTCTTCGACAACCATTTCTGCCGAGCCCCAGTGTGATCGTCCCTGCTCGTCTAGACGCGTGCTACCACGGGTTGAGTCGAGGTAGCGTTCCAGGACACCGCCAGCCTCGCCTACCTCCATAAGCTTCCCGTGCTGCAGCCACGCCGCCTGGTCGGCCATCGCTCGAAGCTGGGGCATCGAGTGCGAGACCACAACAACGGTCCGGCCCTCGCGGCGGAACTGTGCGAACTTCTCGGCACACTTGTCCTGGAAAGCGGCATCTCCCACCGCGAGCACCTCGTCGACCAGGAGTATCTCCGGATCGACGTTGATAGCTACGGAGAAGCCGAGGCGCACGTACATCCCGGAGGAGTAGTTCTTCACAGGCTGATCGATGAACTCCTCGACGCCGGAGAAGTCGACGATCTCATCGAACTTCCGGTCGATCTCAGGTCTAGTCATGCCCAGAATCGAACCGTTGAGATAGACGTTGTCACGCCCCGACAACTCCGGGTGGAACCCTGAGCCAACCTCGAGGAGCGCCGCAACCTTGCCATTGGCGGCGATGGACCCCTTGTTCGGGTAGAGAATTTTTGCCATGCACTTCAAAAGTGTGGACTTGCCAGAGCCGTTATCTCCCACCAGCGCAAAGGTGGATCCTTCGGGTATATCGAAAGTGACGTCGTCGAGCGCCCAGAAATCCTCATGCACGGATCGTCGTCGTCGCATGATGGCGCTCTTAAGCGTCTGGTTTCTTTCGTGATAGACGCGGAACTTCTTGGAGACGTGCTCCACCGCTACGGCTGTCGTTGTCACAGGGCTTCAGCCAGTCCCTTCTCGTGGCGCTTGAAGATCGAGTACCCGACGAAGAAGACAGCCACCGCCCACGCCACGCAGCTCAACGTGGTGGACAGCTCGGGCCATCGGTTGTCATACATAAGGTTTCGGAACGCCTCGACGAACTCCCCCACAGGGTTGAGCATGTAGAGGTCGAGAAGAGTGACAGATCCGATCAGTGGACCCACGTCATCCGATAGGCCCGCTACGAGCGAGACCGGGTACAGGATCGGAGTGAGGTAGAACCATACCTGGAAAAGGATTCCTACGAAATGCTGGGTGTCCCTGAAATAGACGTTCGCCACCGAGAGCATGAGAGCAACGCCGGTGGCGAAGAGGGACATCAGCGCCATGAATAGCACAACCAACGGCACCCACGGCAGCGCATTCGCCCCGACGAGCAACAGCGCCACCAGGAGGACCACCATCTCGATGGACCAGCTGAAGATCCATGAGAACGAGTTGGCGACCAGCAGCGCGATCCGCGGAAAATGCACCTTCTTGATGAGGTTCTCGTTGCCAACAAGAGCCCCCATGCCCCCGTTGACGACGTTCGTGAAGAAGCTCCAGGGCAGCAGCCCGCACAGCAGCCAGAGCGCGAAGATATCTAGACCGCTAGGATCACCCGGCTCTGGCTCGACCCGAATGATGAGCGCAAAGACGACGGTGTAGATCGCCATCGCTGCAAGAGGGTTCGCAAGGGACCACAACTGGCCCAGTGCGGTCCTCTTGTACTTGCCTTTGATCTCCCGCCGCGTGAGATTGAGCAGGAGTTCACGAGAGCCGCGAAGGTCCTCGACGATGCTCACCTGGTCTCCCCTCGTGGTACTCCCGCCGCGCAGCGGTGCTCCGCCGGGGCACCGACACTGTACGCGGCGACAGAGGTTCCCTCCGCCTCGTGCATTTGTCGCTCTGGCGGAGGCGCCGTTTCGCGGTACGCCGGGACGCCCAGACCTGTGAAGCATGCCGATGTCAACTGCGCATCGTCTGGCTCGCTGGCCACGCACCAGGACCTTAGATTTCGCCCGTGTATCACGCACGCGGGTACCGTGCTCCCATGCAGATTTCGGTGATTGGTTGCGGGTATCTGGGTGCGGTGCACGCGGCGTGCATGGCGGAGCTGGGCCACGACGTGGTGGGCATCGACGTCGACGCCGCCAAGGTGGAGTCCCTGTCGAAGGGGGTGGCGCCGTTCCACGAGCCGGGCTTCGACGAGCTCCTCAAGCGGAACGTCGACTCGGGCCGGCTGCGCTTCTCCACCGACTTCGCCGACCTGGCCGAGGCCCAGGTCCACTTCATCGGCGTCGGCACCCCTCAGGTCCAGGGCGGCTACGCCGCCGACCTGACCTACCTCAACGCCGCCGTGGAGTCCCTCCTCCCCCACCTGAACCACCACACGAACGGGCCCACCCTGGTGGTGGGCAAGTCCACCGTCCCGGTCGGCACCGCCGCCGAGATCGCCGACAAGCTCGCCCCCACCGGGGCGCTGCTGGTGTGGAACCCCGAGTTCCTGCGCGAGGGCTTCGCCGTCCAGGACACCATCTCCCCCGACCGCATCGTCTACGGCCTGCCCCGGGACGCGGACCAGGCCGAGTCCGCGAAGAGCGTCCTCGACGACGTCTACAAGCAGCTCATCGCCGCCGACATCCCCCGTCTGACCACCGACTACGCCACCGCCGAGCTCGTCAAGGTCGCCGCCAACTCCTTCCTCGCCACCAAGATCTCCTTCATCAACGCCATGGCCGAGCTGTGCGAGGCCACCGGCGCCGACGTCACCCAGCTCGCCGAGGCCATCGGCCACGACGACCGCATCGGGAAGAAGTTCCTGCGCGCCGGCATCGGCTTCGGCGGCGGCTGCCTGCCCAAGGACATCCGCGCCTTCATGGCAAGGGCCGGCGAGCTCGGCGTCGACCAGGCCCTGACCTTCCTGCGCGAGGTCGACTCCATCAACGACCGCCGCCGTGAGCACGCCATCAACCTCGCCCGCGTCGCCGTCGGCGGCACCTTCACCGGCCGGCGCGTCGCCGTCCTCGGAGCGGCGTTCAAGCCCGACAGCGACGACATGCGCAACTCCCCCGCCCTCGACATCGCCAACAGCATCGCCGGCGAGGGCGCCACCGTCACCGTCACCGACCCCGCCGCCGGCCCCGTGCTCGCCCGCCGCCGCCCCGACATGAACGTGGCCGAGGACGCCTACGCCGCCGCCACCGGCGCCGACGTCGTCCTGCTCCTCACCGAGTGGAAGCAGTTCAAGGACCTCGACCCGGCACGCCTCAAGGACGTCGTGCGCAACCCCTGGATCATCGACGGCCGCAACGCCCTCGACCCCACCACCTGGCGCGAGGCCGGCTGGACCTACAACGGCATCGGCCGCCCGTAGTCGATCCCGCACCGGCGATCCTTCATACTGGCGACCAGCAGACCCGACCCAGGCCGAGGAGGCCCCCTTTGCGCGTGCTCATCACCGGAGGTGCCGGCTTCATCGGCGCCAACTTCGTCCACCAGACCGTCGAGGACTACCCCGACGCCCAGGTGACCGTCCTCGACAAGCTCACCTACGCGGGCAACCCCGCCTCGCTGGCGGGCGTGTCGGACCGGATCACCGTGGTCGAGGGCGACGTCGCCGACGCCGAGGTCGTGGACGCGTTGGTCAAGGACGCCGACCTGGTGGTCCACTTCGCTGCGGAGTCCCACAACGACAACTCCCTCAACGACCCGTCGCCCTTCGTCACGACGAACCTCATCGGCACCTTCACCCTGCTCGAGGCGGTCCGCCGGCACGGCGTGCGCTTCCACCACATCTCCACCGACGAGGTGTACGGCGACCTCGAGCTGGACGACCCGGCGAAGTTCACCGAGCACACCCCGTACAACCCCTCCTCCCCGTACTCCTCCACGAAGGCCGGCTCTGACCTGCTCGTGCGCGCGTGGGTCCGCTCGTTCGGCGTCGCGGCGACCCTCTCGAACTGCTCGAACAACTACGGGCCGTACCAGCACATCGAGAAGTTCATCCCCCGCCAGATCACCAACCTCATCGACGGTGTGAGGCCCAAGCTCTACGGCGCTGGCCAGAACGTCCGTGACTGGATCCACGTGCGCGACCACAACACCGCGGTCTGGCGCATCATCGAGCAGGGCAAGATCGGCGAGACGTACCTCATCGGCGCCGACGGCGAGAAGAACAACAAGGACGTCGTCGAGCTCATCCTCGAGCTCATGGGCCGCGACCCGCAGGACTACGAGCACGTCGCTGATCGGCCCGGCCACGACCTGCGCTACGCCATCGACAACACGCGCTTGCGTGAGGAGCTCGGCTGGGATCCGGAGTTCAAGGACTTCCGCTCCGGTCTCGAGGACACCATCGCCTGGTACCGCGACAACGAGGACTGGTGGCGGCCGCAGAAGGCCGCCGTGGAGGCGAAGTACGCCGCCCAGGGGCAGTAGCTCCTGCACCCAGCGGCGCGGCCCGGTCGAGACTTGGTCTCGGCCGGGCCGCTCCCGTCCACGCTCAGGAGACGGTCAGAGGCTCGTCCCCTGGCACAGCCGCACGCGTCCCGGCACCAGGCGTCCTATCCCAGGCACCCATCCGGCTGACGATCGCAAGAAGGAACCCGGCGAACGCCGCCGAACCCACGAGCCACACGACCATCGGCGAGACGGCGCTGTCCCACCACCACTCCGGCAGAGCGTTGAGGTTGAAGCCCGTGACGTCGTCACCGGTCACGTACCGCCGGATGTTGTTGTGCATCGCGAAGGAGTTCGCCAGAGCCAGCGTGGCCACCATCAGTCCGAGCTGCCCTCGGGAGAGCCGCCCACCGACGGCGGAGCGCCACAGCGCAACCCCGGCGAGCAGCACCATCAGCGGCATGATGTACCGCGGCTGCACGGCGCCGCCGACCGGGGCGTTGGCACGGAACATGAGGACCATCGGCAGCAGCCACAGCAACCCGAGTATCCCCGCAAGCACGAGGCCGTCCCGGCGGGTCACGTGCGGCAGCGCCGTGAAGACGATCGCACCGAAGACGACGAGACCCCCCACAGCGACGAAGGCGGGCATCTCGGTGTCGAGCCAACCGAGGTCCCAGGACCCGAACACGCCGGCCCAGAGGCTCGGGACGTTCATGCCGTTGTCCCACAGCAGCTGCCCCATGCCCAGCTTCCCGGGCGTGTCGGCCGTCGGGTCCTCCATGGCGGCGCTGATGGTGTTGCCCGAGCTGAGGGCGCGGGACTGCCGTGACGCGAAGAAGAAGGCGGCAGCCATGGTGAGGACGAGCGCCGGCGCGACGAGATCGCTCCACCGCAGTCGTACGGGGCGCCACCAGCTGGCCGTCCCAGGCCGCCACCAGTGGAGGAAGATCGCGGAGAAGGCCGCCACGACGACGTAGGCCGCTGAGTCGGCTCGTGAACCGGTCCCCATGAAGGCGGCAACCAGGGTGACCCCGCCCAGCGCATATCGCCGTCGTCCCTCGCTCTCGAAGAAGCCGGAGAGTCCGACGAAGACCGCCAGCGCCGCGAAGATCGCCCAGCCGCTCGGGTTGATCGACGCGACGAGGAACGCACCCAGCGGGATGAGCGTGATCGTGACGGCGAGTGCGACTGCGTTGCGGCGGCTGCGGGGCAGCAGCGCGTAGAGGGCGGTCAGCACCCCGACGACGAGGATCGCGTTGAGCGCGCGCATGGCGAGCACCGACGTCTCGACGTTCTCCCCGACGAGCAGGCTGTTGACCCAGTAGAAGCCTGCCGGGTAGATGCTCGTGAAGTTTCCGCGCCCGGTGGAGACCATCTGTTCCACGGGCGCGTCCATCCGCTCCTCGTAGCACTCGGCGCTGAGCGATGACTCCAGCGCGTAGCAGATGCCGCCGGCCACGGGCGCCGGCACCGACTGCTCGACGGCGGTGGCTCCTGGCTCGCAGACCCCTTCGCGCTCGCCCTGGCCGCACCAGATGCTGGCGAGGTGGAAGTCCTCGTCCGGGCTGGAGCCCACCGGGGAGGCGACGCTCCAGGCCAGGAGCGTGACGAGGAGCAGCACGGGTGCCAGGAAGATGGAGTACCGGCGTGCGGGGTTGAGCAGTCGTTTCCAGCGGGGCACGCCCGCCACCCTAACGTGGCGCGTCTCAGCCCCTGCGGATCTCCACCCACGCCCGCGCCCGCAGTCCGAGAGAGATCAGCCACCTCAGCGGCGCGAGGTACCACGCGCTGTAGCGCCGGAGGAGGTACGTCTCCGCGCTCTGGTGGTGCGCCCGGACCATCGGCGCGGGCCGGTGCCGCCAGCTCGCCCCCTGGTCGTGCACCACCTGGGCCGTCGGGACGTACACGTTGCGCCAGCCCGCCCGGCCGAGGCGGTCGCCGAGGTCGACGTCCTCGAAGAACATGAAGTACCGCTCGTCGAACCCGCCGAGCGGCGCGAGCGCCTCCCGGCGGAGCAGCAGGCACGCGCCGGAGAGCCACCCCACCGCGTGCTCGGTGAGAAGCATCTCCTCCTGCCCCTGGCGGTACGCCCTCGTCCACGGGTTGCCCGGCCAGATCTTGACGAAGAGGGCGTGCCCCGCCCCCTGCGTCAGCGACGGCACGGCGCGGGCGGAGGGATAGACGGTGCCGTCCGTGTTGAGGATCCTGGGTCCGAGCGAGCCCGCCCGCGGGTTCCGGTCGCCCGCCGCAAGCAGCTCGTCCAGGGAGCCGGGGTGCCAGACGATGTCCGGGTTGGCGACGACGACCCACGGCTCCTCGCCACGCCTCGCCCCGATGTTCGCGGCGGCCCCGTAGCCGAGGTTCGTCCCCGGCCGCACCACCTCGGCGCCGTGGCGGGCGGCGACGTCGTCGACGACGGCGGTCTCGGTGCCGTTGTCGACGATCACCAGCGTCACCGGCGCGGACGACGCCGACCGGAGGGACTCGGCGAAGTGCTCGAGCTCGTCGCCGGGGTTGAAGGCGACGGTGACCACCCGCACCCGGGGCGGTTGGCTCACGGGCGGACGCCCGCGCTCATGCGCCGCCGCCGATCACCAGACGGGGGGTGCCGTTCCAGGCGGCGGGGTCGGTGACGCGGCGGCCGTCGAAGAGGAGGCGCAGTCCGGGCAGGTCGGCAGGGGCCAGGTCGGCGTACTCGGGGTGGTCGGCCTGGACGATCGCCAGGTCGACCTCCTCACCGAGGTGGTACGGCTCCCACCCGAACCCGGCCAGCTCGTCGTCGGTGTACATCGGGTCGTGCACCGCCACCCGCGCCCCCCGCTCGCGCAGGGCGTCGACGGTGGCGAAGACCCCGGAGAACGCCGTCTCTTTGACCTTCCCCCGGTAGGAGGCGCCCAGCACCACGGCGCGCAGCCCGGACAGGTCACCGAGAACCTCCGCGGCCCGGGCGACCACGTGCTCGGGCATCGCGGCGTTGGACTGCCGCGCGGTGCGCACGATGGACGCGTCCGGGTCGGTGGACAGGTACAGGCGCGGGTAGACCGGGATGCAGTGCCCGCCCACCGCGATCCCCGGGCGGTGGATGTGGGAGTACGGCTGGGAGTTGCACGCCTCGATGACCTTGTACACGTCGATCCCGGCCTTGTCCGCGAACAGCGCGAACTGGTTCGCCAGCCCGATGTTGACGTCGCGGTAGGTGGTCTCGGCGAGCTTGGCCATCTCCGCGGCCTCCGCGGTGCCCATGTCCCACACCCCGTTCGGGCGGGCCAGGTCCGGGCGCTCGTCGAAGGAGAGCACCGCCTCGTAGAACTCCACCGCCCGCGCCGTGCCCTCGGCAGTGAGGCCACCGACGAGCTTGGGGTAGCGGCGCAGGTCCTCGAACACCCGGCCGGTCAGCACCCGCTCCGGGGAGAACACCAGGTGGAAGTCCTCCCCCTCCCTCAGCCCGGAGAGCTCCTCGATCAGCGGCTTCCACCGGCCCCGCGTGGTCCCCACCGGCAGGGTGGTCTCGTAGGAGACCAGCGTGCCGGCGGTGAGGTGCTCGGCCAGCGACCGGGTCGCGGCGTCCATCCACGCAAAGTCCGGGGCCCAGGTCTCGTCGTCGACGAACAGCGGCACCACCACGACCACCGCGTCGGCGCTGGGGATCGCGTCGGCGTACTCGGTGGTCGCCCGCAGCCGACCCGCCGGCACCAGCTCGGACAGCTTGTCCTGCAGGTGCGCCTCCCCCGGGAACGGCTCCGTGGCCGCGTTCACCAGATCGACAACTGATCTCTGCACGTCCACACCGACCACCTCGTGGCCGGCGTCGGCGAACTGCACGGCGAGCGGAAGACCGATCTTCCCCAGGGCAACCACAGCGATACGCATGTCACTCCTCGTTCCGGCGCGCGCGTGCCGCCACGCCAGGGGTCACGATATCGAGCCGGGACCGGCCGTCGCGCAGCGGAGGTCCCTGGACGGGCTCACCGGGTGAGCAGCGACGCCGCCATGAGCCGCCCCGGAGCCTCCCGGGCGAGGACACGCAGGGGGTTGCGGGTGAGAACCGTGCGTGGCCGGCCGTGCCGGCGACGCGCCTGCGCCGCCGCGATCATCTGCTCCGCGGTGGCCCGGCGCAGCCGGATCGCGTCGAGGAGATCGCGGTCCGACAGGGAGAGGACCTCCTCGAAGCCGGGCGCGGCGTCGAGCAGGGCGCGGGCCACCCCGGCGAGCGCGGCCCGCTCCTCGTCCGTCCACCACAACGGGTCGGGGCGGTTGTGCACGGCGCCGAAGAGGTGGATGCGGGTCAGCTTGGTCACGATCGCGCGGCGCGCGTCGGCGGAGTACCCGCGGAACCAGTCCTGCCGGAGGAGGTGGGCGAGGAAGGCCAGCTCCTGCTCGATCGGGCGCGGCACGTACGTGACCCGGTCGGTGGCGTCCTCGCCGATGACGTACGCGGGTCCGCGCCGGTCGACCGCCACGCGGGTCTCGAACCAGAGCCGGGTGACGTACGGCACGTCACCACCGACGACCATGCCCTCGACCAGATCGGCTCCGAGGCGGGCTCGCGCCGCCCGGGACACCAGCCCGAGAGGGGCGCTGCGGTAGCTGAGCCGGTCACGTACCGGGTCGGCAACGCCGCGCAGCCACGGCCGGGCGGGCGGGGTGTGCACGGCCCGGCCCGGCCGCCCGAGGGCGAGGCGCGTCATGACGGTTTCGGCGCCGGTGGTGCGGGCCAGGTCCAGCCACGAGGAGACAGCACCGGGCTCCAGGCGGTCGTCGGAGCCCATGATGGAGACGAACTCCCCCTCTGCGGCGGCCATCCCCGCGTTGAAGGGACCGGAGGCGGACGGCCGGGGGTCCTGGTGCTCGAGGTAGTGCACCCGGTCCCGGTGCTCGGGCGCGAGGACCGCGGCGATCTCCT
Source organism: Georgenia soli (assembly GCF_002563695.1). NCBI lineage: Bacteria > Bacillati > Actinomycetota > Actinomycetes > Allobogoriellales > Allobogoriellaceae > Georgenia > Georgenia soli. The sequence continues at coordinate 981,132 of NZ_PDJI01000004.1, forward strand.
CGGCGGGCACGTTGTGGCACACGACGGTGGTACGGGTGTGCTCGGCGTTGCCCTCCAGCACCGAGGCGACGGCCCGGCCCACCGGACGGGTGGGGGTGTGGACGGCGATGACGACGTCGACCGGGGCGCTCACCGGCGGACCCGCCGGGCGCGGTCGTAGGCGTCGTCGTAGCCGGCGGCGACGGCGGCGACGGAGAAACGCTGCCCGACCGTGTCGCTGATCTCCTGGGCGCTCAGGCCGGCGGTCGCGGCGTCGACCCGGAGGACGGCGTCGGCGTAGGCACCGGCGTCCTGGACGTCGACCAGTTCCCCGACCTCGGGACGGATGTACTCGCCCTGTCCCCCGGTGGCACCGACGACCACGGGGCGCCCGGCGACCAGCGCCTCGGCGGCGGACACGAAGAAGTTGTCGCCGCGGGTGGGGCCGAGGAACAGGTCGGCCCGGGCGAGCTCGTCGAGCACGCCGGCAGCGTGGAGCGAACCGGTGAGCCGGACGCGGTTCGTGAGCCCCAGCTCGGCGACCCGCGCCGTCACCTGGTCACGGAGCTCGCCCTCCCCCACCAGGGCCAGCTCGGCGGGCACGCCGCGCCGGTCGAGCTCGGCCACCGTCTCCACGGCGAGCAGCGGGTCCTTGCGGTCGATCAGCCCGCCGACGTCGACCAGCCGGAGCCGCGGCCCGCGCTCCGGCCGGGCCGGCACGGGTTCGGGGACCGGCACGATGCAGGGGACGACGACGGTCTCGCGCGTGGCGCGGACCTCGCGCAGCGGGGTGGCGAGGAACTCGCAGACCGCGGTGGCGACGTCGGGCCGGGCCAGCAGCCGGCGCAGCACCGGCAGCAGGACCCGCCAGCTCCGCGGCAGGTTCTCCGGGGAGGTCAGCCCGGACCAGTGCTCGGTGTGCACCCACGGCGCGCGGGGACGGCGCAGCGACAGCGGCAGGAGGGAGGAGAACGCCATGGAGTGCACGACGTCGGCGCCCTCCAGCAGCGGCGCCAGGGCCCGTGCCGCGGCGGCGATCTGGTCCGGACGCGTCGTGCTCATGGGGACGCGGACCACGCGGATCCCCTCGTGCACCGTGCGCCGCGTGCCGTCGTCCTGGTGGGGCGGGACGAGGTGCACCACGTCGACGTCGTGCCCGCGGGAGGCGATCGCGTGGACGTCCCGGACGACGAAGGCGCCGCTGCTGGGGGCGACAGCGGTCGGGAACCAGGTCGTCACAGCAAGAATGCGCACACCGGCGAAACTACCAGCGCCCGTAGACTCCCCCGCGTGAAGGTCCTCTCCGTCGTCGGCGCCCGTCCCCAGTTCGTCAAGCTCGCCCCGATCGCGCACGAGGCGGCGCGCCGCGGTGTGGACCACACGATCGTGCACACCGGCCAGCACTACGACCCGATGCTCTCCGACGTCTTCTTCCAGGACCTGCAGATCCCGGCACCCGCGGTGCACCTCGGGGTCGGCTCGGGGACGCACGGGCGCCAGACCGGCCAGATGCTCGCCGCCCTCGACGACGTGCTGGAGAGCCACGTGCCCGACTGGGTCCTCGTCTACGGGGACACCAACTCCACCCTCGCCGCGGCGCTGGCCGCGGTGAAGCAGCACGTGCCCGTCGCGCACCTCGAGGCGGGTCTGCGCTCGTTCAACCGCCGCATGCCGGAGGAGCACAACCGCGTCCTCACCGACCATGCCGCGGACCTTCTCCTGGCGCCCACGCAGGGCGCGATGGAGCACCTCGCCGCCGAGGGCCTGGCCGCCCGCTCGGTGCTGGTGGGCGACGTGATGACGGACGTGCTGCTCCAGGTCCGTGACCAGGTGGCCGGCACGGTCTCGCCGCTGCTGGCCGAGGAGTCCCTCGAACCCGGCGGCTACTACCTGGCCACGATCCACCGCGCGGAGACCACCGACGACCCTCACCGCCTGGCGGCCGTCGTGGAGTCGCTCGCCCGGCTCGACGCGCCCACGGTGCTCCTCGCCCACCCGCGGCTGGTGGCCAAGGCGCGCGACGCCGGGATCTCGCTCGAGCAGGGCACGCTGCGCCCGCACGCACCGCTCCCCTACCCCGAGCTCGTCGCGGCGGTGCTCGAGGCGCGCGGGGTGGTGACCGACTCGGGCGGTCTGCAGAAGGAGGCGTTCCTGCTGCGCACACCGTGCACCACGGTGCGCACCGAGACCGAGTGGGTGGAGACGGTCGAGCTCGGGTGGAACGTTCTCGCGGAGCCCGGCCCGGACCTCGTCGCGGCGGCCCGGCGGCCGCGACCGGCGGACACGGACGCAGCGCCGTACGGGGACGGCGCGGCGGCGGCCCGGGTGCTGGACGCGCTGGCCTCCGGCGCCGTCCCCCGCACGGACGGCGTGGTCAGTAGTAGGTCCTCCTGAGCTGGTCCCACACCCGGTCGCTGACCACCCCGGGGCCGCCGGCGAGCTGCACCGAGCCGGGCCGCGCGCGGCGCAGGTAGCCGTGGGTGGTGGGGTCCAGCGGGTCCGTGCGCGTCAGGACGATCGGCGCCCGCTCCCGCCCGGCCGCCGGGGCGGCGACGAGGGCGTCCGCGAAGGTCAGCCCGTTGGCGAGGTAGGCGTTCTCGGGCGAGCCGAACCACCGGTCGGCGACGAGCACGGCCGTCTCGTACCTGTCGTCCCCGGTGAACGCCGCACGCGGGCGCACGCCGGCCGCCGTGGCCGCCTTCTGAGCCGGGCCGCCGACCGTGTAGACGGCCGAGGGACGGGTCCGCGAGATCTGCTGCCGGGTGGCGGCGGGCATGCCCGTCCCCTGGGTGAGCAGGACGACACCGCCGGTGAACGTGGCGGGTGGCGCGGCGCTGAGGCCGTCGGGGAAGTCGAGCCCCGTCACCAGGAAGACCGGCTGGCCGTTCCTCCCGTCGACCGAGGCGACGCGGGTGGCCACCGCGGCCGCCGTCGCGTAGCGGTCCGCGCCGCCGAGTCGCGAGACGCCGAGGCCGCGCGAGCGCAGCGCACTCTCGACCCCGGAGGAGACGGCGCCTGTTCCCCCCACGATCACGACCTTGCGTGCGCCGAGGCGCTTGATCTCGGCTTCCGTCTGGGACGGCAGCGCCGACGGCGTCGTGTACAGGATCGGTGCGTCCAGCCGACTGGCGAGCGGGGCCGCGGCCAGGGTGTCCGCGAAGTCGTCGTAGCGCACGAGGACCACCGTCCCGGCGCTGCCGAACCTCGCCCGCGACATCTGCGCGGCTGTCTCGAACCGGTTCGCGCCGCCGATCCGTTCCGGCCGTGGAGCGGCCTTGAGACGGGCCCGCCAGAGGACCGGGGAGCCGTCGGCGGTGGGGGCGACGGCGACGAACCCGTTCTTGTCGTCCGGGTCGAGGGCGACCCACCGGACGGCGTCGTTCATCAGCCGCACGGTCCGCAGGCCCTGGAGCGTGACGTGGAACTCGTGCAGGCGCCCGTCCACCCGCCCGACGGTTCGGTCCCCGACCGTGGTGAGCTGGTCGACGATGTTGCCGATGTCCGTGCGCCACAGGATCTTCCCCGTGCCGGCGTCGAGCAGCGCGACGGTGCCGAGGTTGGTGCTGGCGAGCACGTACGGCGTCACGCCGATCCGCACCTGGGTGACCGAGGCGACCATGGGCGCGTTGTCGACGGACCGCTTCCAGCGCACCGCACCGTTCGGGTTCCACCGGGCCACGTACGCCGCCCCGGCCCCCGGGGCGGTCCCCTCGGCCTCACCGTACGTCTCGGTCCCGACGACGACGTCGCCGCCCCAGTCCTGCATCGCCGTGACGGTGTGGTCGCCGAAGGGGCGGACGTAGCTGGTCAGCCGGCCGGTGCCGGGGTCGACCATCGTGAGGTCGCCGCCGAAGCGTCCGTAGGCGGGCCTGGTCGAGACGAGCAGCTGGCCGGTCCGCCCGTACCAAATCATGGCGCGCGGCCGCATCTGCTCGCCGGGGATCTTCGCGACGAGCTCGTTGCCCGTCCCGTCCTTGGTGAGGCGGTGGATCTCCGCGCCCGGGTAGGTCGCGGCGTACAGCTCGCCGCCGTGGGCCACGGTGGCCTTCGGCTCGCCCGAGACCGGTACGACCTTGTCCATGGCGCCGTCGGGGGAGTGCTGGTGGAAGCGCCAGTGGCCGCCGACCACGATGTCCGTGCCGAGAAGGTCCACGCCCTGCGGGGAGCCCTCCGGCCCGGTCGGCGCCCCGTGCTGGGTCAGCGCGGTGACCTCGACGGTGTCCCCCACCCGCCACAGGTCGGCGGTCCCGCTCATCCCGAGCACGCCGTCGGCGGTGGGAAAGAGCTGCCGGGTCTCCGACCCGGGCGCAGGGGTGGCGAGCTCGACCGGCGTCCCGTCCGGCTCCGCCGTCGTGCCCGCGCCCTGGCCCCCGAGGTCCGCCGGGCTCTGGGGCGTGCCGGGAGCACCGACGTGAATCCGGTGCAGCGCACCGGTGGGCCGGACGGTGTAGTACAGGTCGCCGTCGTCCACCGCCAGCGCGTCGACCGTGCGGGCAGCGGTGTCCGCCAGCAGGCGGAACCCGGTGCCGGCGTCGACGGTGAAGACCTGCCCGCCGGGCTCCGTTCCGCCGTAGACGCTGCTCCCGTCGGTCGTGAGCGCGTAGACCATCGACTCGCTCTCCAGGCCCGGCGTCTGGATCCGGGTGGTGCTGCCGCCCTGCCAGCGCCAGAGCGCGGCCGGGGTGCCGAGCCCGGCATAGACCGCGTCACCGACCACCGCCAACGAGCGGACGTACCGGGACTCCGGCCAGCGTGCGAGCGTCGTGACGGCGCCGGTGGCCGGGTCGTAGGAGAGCAGGCGGGCGCCGTCGGGGTTGTAGGTGCCCACGGCGACGGTGCCGTCGGCGCGCAGGGCCATCGCCATGACGGTCTCGTCCGCGCCGAGCCGGACCACCCGGCCGAACGTCCCGTCCGCCGGGGAGTAGGTCACCAGCGCAGCCGGGGCGTAGGTGCCCACGAGCAGGTCACCGGTGAGGGCGTCGTCACCCAGGGCGAGGATGGCCCAGGAGCCGGCACCGATCGGCAGGTCGCGGACGGTGACGACGTCCCCGGTCTCGTCGTCCCAGCGATAGAGCGCGGCGGGAACCTTCGAGCGGGTGACGGCCCAGGCTCCGGCGTCGTCGAACGCGGCCCCGGTGATCGCCGCCGACTCCGCCGCCAGCCCGAGGTTCCAGGCCGTGCCGAGACCCCCGCTCAGCGACGACGACGGCGGCGGCTCGACCGGCAGACCGGGCACGGTCTCGGCGACGTCCCCCGGGTCGACGGGCCCGCCGGCCGGGTCGTCCTGCGGTGCCGGGGCGGCGGCTGCGAACTGTGCCGGGGCGCCCAGCACGAGGATCCCGCCGAGCAGCGCCGCCAGCACCGCCGTCAGTCCGTGACGGGAGAATACGACGCGAGCGGGAGGAATCACCCGGACATGGTCGCACCACGCTCCGGGGGTGCGGGCTCTTTCGGACGGGTGATGCCGAGCACGCCGCCGCGCCCGCGCGCAGAGCCGCCGGTCAGTCCTGGCGCCGTGCGGCGATCTCCTCGAGCGCCCGCGCCCAGCCCTGCACCTGCTCCTCGGCGGAGAGCTCGCTCGCGACGGCGTGGCTCGCCCTCTTCCACGCGGCCACCTCCTCGCGGTCGAGACGGTCGAGCGCGCGGACCAGGTCCTCCGTCGCGAAACCGTCGGTGACGGCACCGAGCCCGTGCTCCCGCACGAGGCCGGCCATCTCCGGCGACGGGCCGACGAGGATGCCCAGCCGCGCCTGGACGAAGTCGAAGAACTTGTTCGGCAGGGTCCACCGGTAGTTGAAGGTCAGCGGCGGGAGCACGAAGACGCCGACGTCGTAGGCGGCGAGCGTCGTCGCGAGCTCGTCGTGGGGCACGGGGTCCCGGACAGTGACGCGGGCGCTTCCCGCGGTCCGTTCCTTCAGCTCGTCGAGGTAGGCGGGGTCGTTGGGCATGAGGTAGAGGTCGAGCGTGACGTCCGCCGTCGTGCGCTCGACCGCCTCGGTCATCACCTCGAGCTGGCGGTTGCGGCGGGCAAGGCCGCTGTGGACCAGCCGCACGGGGTCGGCCACGGCACCCGGCTCCGCGTCCCGGAACGGGGCGGCGTTGACCACCACACGCGCCTCGACCCCGAACTCGCGGCGGTACTCCGCCGCCAGGCCAGCGCCCACCGTGCTCACCGACGCCGCCCGGGTGACGAAGGTCCGGACGAGCCACCGGTAGTACGGGGCGACGAACCACCGCCAGCGCCGGGACTCCTCGTTCTGGCGCGGCGCGTACTCGTGGAGGTCCGCGTGCACCCCCAGGCGCGGGCGGAGCGAGAGCGCGAGCGGCACGGTGTCGGCGTCGTCGGCGAGGACGATGTCGAAGTGGTCCCGCGGCAGCCGCTCGCCCAGGTGGGCGACGACCGCGTTGCTCCGGTACACCGCGGCGTAGCGGCGCTGGAGCAGCAACAGGCGGTCCTTGTGCCAGTGGACCAGCTCGTCGGGGATCCGCACGTGGGCGGCGACGCCCTCCGGGGCCTCCCCGTACCCGCACGTCGTCAGCTCGTAGTCGTCACGCAACAGGCGCACCTGCCGGAGCACCCGGGCGTCGGACCGGATGTCGGAGAAGGACAGGATCAGCAGGCGAGGCCGGGCGCTCACGCGACCGGCTCCAGGATGCGGGCGACGGCGCGGCCCCACTTCTCCACCTCGGCCTCGGCGGACAGCTCGTGGGCGCGCGTGTGCGAGGCCCGTTTCAGGTCCGCGACGTGCGCAGGGGTGAGGGCCTCCAGCGCCGCAACCAGGTCCTCGGCGGTGAAGCCGGCGGTGACGACCCCGTTCCGGGCGGTCTCCACGAGGTCCACCATCTCCGGCGAGGGCCCGACGACGATCCCGAGCCGGGCCTGGGCGAAGTCGTAGACCTTGTTGGGCAGGGCGTGGGCGTAGCTGAAGGACACGGGCGGGAGGACGAAGACCCCGAGGTCGTAGTCGTTGAGCGTGCGGATGAGCCGGCTGTAGGGCACCGGGTCGTGGACCACGACGTTGGGCAGCTCGGCCGCGCGGGAGCGCAGCTCGGCGAGATAGTCGGGGTGGTTCGGCGTGAGGTACAGGTCGAGGGCGTACCTCCCGGCGAGAGGCGCCATCGCCTCGACCATGAGGTGGATGTTCCGGCTGCGCAGGCACGCGCCCGAGTGCACCAGCCGCACCGGGTCGGCCACCGGGGTGGGCTCGAGATCGGCGTACGGGGCGGCGTTCGTCACCACCTGCACGGGCACGCCGAACTGGTGCTCGTACTCGCGGGCGAGGCCCCCGCTGACCGTGCTGACCGACGCGGCGCGCGGCAGGTACCGGCGGCAGAGCCACGCCATGTACGGGCCGATACGGCGCCGCCACTTCTCGTTCTCCTCGTGCAGGCGGGGGAAGTACTCGTGGAGGTCGGAATGGACACCGAGGCGCGGGCGCAGCGCCAGCGCCAGCGGCAGCGCGTCGAGGTCGTTGGCGAGCACGACGTCTGCCTCGACACCCCGGAGCAGCTCCCGTGCGGCGCTCACCGCAGCCTGACGCCAGTACACCGCCCGGTAGGCGCGAGCCGTGATCAGCCGGCCGTCGAGCTTGTTCGGCACCCCGTCCGGCAGCTGCAGGTGGCGCACCACCCCCTCGGGCGCCGGCCCGTAGCCGCAGGTGACGACGTCGTAGTGCTCGACGAAGTACCTGACCTGCTTGAGAACCCGGGCGTCCGCGGCGATCGGGGAGAACGAGAGGACGAGCATCCGGGGCCGGGGCATGGTCGCCATCATGCCATCGGCGCCCGTCCGGACTGCGCAGGTACCCTCGGCCCATGACCGACCCCGGGCCCAGGGTGCTGCACGTCAACGACTGCGCCCGCGTGGCGCACAACCTCGTGACGGCCGCCCGTTCCCGGGGGTACCGGTGGCGGCACCTGCCCCCTGCCGCGGTCCGCCCGTCCGGCCCGACCCCGTCCGGGATCGGCCGCGTGCGGTGGCTGCCGTACGTCCTGCGCCGCCGGGCCGAGCTGACACGCGCCCAGGTGGCGCACGTGCACTACGCCACGTCGGTGCCCCTGGTCACGGCCGGGTCGATGCCCCGCCGGCCGTACTTCCTGCACCTGCACGGCACGGACATCCGCGAGCAGTGGTCCGCGCCGGCGACCCGCGACCTCGTGCGACGGGCCGTCGACGGCGCCATGGGCGTCTATTACACGAACCTCGACACCGCGGAGAACGCCACGGCCGCACGCGCGGACGCCGAGTTCATGCCCGCCTTCGTCGACGTCGCGAACCTGCCGGCGTGGCGGCCGGGCACGAGGGCCGCGCCCACGGTGGTCTTCGCCTCCCGGTGGGGCCCGGAGAAGGGAGCCGAGCGCATGATCGACGTCGCGGGTGCGCTGCGCGCGGCCGTCCCCGCCGTCCGGCTCGTCGGGCTCGACTGGGGACCGCTGGCGGCGCAGGCGCGCGCGGCCGGCGTCGAGCTGGTGGGCCCCCTCCCCCACGACGGCTACCTCGAGCTGCTCGCGGGTGCCGACCTCGTGGTGGGCCAGGCGACGGGTCTGCTCGGGGTCAGCGAGCTGGAGGCGCTGGCGATCGGGGCGCCGTTGGCCATGCCGGGGACCCCGTGGCGCTATCCCGACGGTGCCGCACCACCGGTCGTCGCGGGCAGCCCCGCCGAGGTGGCCGAGCAGGCCCGCGGGGTCCTCGCCGATCCGGTGGCCGCCGCCGTGAGGCTGGGCGGCCGGGACTGGGCCCGGGCGAACTTCGTCGCGGAACGCTACGTCGACGAGCTCCAACGACGCTACGCCGCGGCCGTCTGACCGCGGCGAGGCGCCGCAGCGACCGGGTTGGGGTGCCGCCGGGTCACGACGGGGCCGGGCCCGGCGTCAGTGACGCAGGCGCAGACCGACGTAGTGGCGCAGCACCGACTCGCGCTCCAGGTTGGCGACGAGCTCACGGGTCAGTGCCTGGTCCCACCGGCCGGCCACCGCGCGGCGGGCCGAGGCGGCCGCCAGTGCCTCCTCCGTCGTCGGCGCGAGCATGACGTCGATCAGGTCCCGGTCGGCCCGGGCCTGGGGCCGCGCCACCAGCGGTGCGGCGCCCACCCAGCCGCGGGTGAGCTCCCCCAGCCACGCGGCCTCGCCGGCGTGCCACAACTCCGCGCGGGGGCGGCGCCGGACGGCCCCGAGGAGGTGGATGCGCACTGCCTTGACGGCGACCGCCCGCCGCCAGGCGGGGTCCAGCTTCGTGAACCAGTCCTGCGCGAGCAGGTGCTCCCACGCCTCCAGCTCCTGGGTCACAGGCCGCACCGCCGTCGTGACCCGGCTGACGGCGTCGGCACCCACGACGTACCGGGGTGCGCGGGCCGCGAGATCGACCCGCACAGGCAGGGACCAGAGCCGCACGGTGAACGCGACGTCGCCCCCCGAGCGCATGCCGGGCGTGAGACGGAGGCCGTGCCGCTCGAGCACCTCGCGGCGCATCAGCCCCAGCGGTGCGGTGCGGTACGCCAGGCGGTCCTTGACGCGGTCGAGGCGCCGGTGCCGGCCCGGGCGCACCCGCGGGGTAGGGATCCGCTCTCCGCTCTGGTGACGCATGGGTGCCAGCATGACGTCGGCGCGGGCGGCGTCCGCGGCGTCGGCCCAGGCTCGCAGGGCGCCAGGCTCGACGTAGTCGTCGGAACCCATGATGGCCACGTACCGGGCGGTCGCCGCGTCGAGACCGGCGTTGAAGGGCCCCGACGGGCTGCCGAGGCCGTCGCGCACCTCGAGCATCCGGACCCGGCCGCGGACGTCGTCGGGCAGGCTCGCCGCGACGTCGGCCGCAGGGATCCCGTGGCAGGCGATCGTGACCCGTACGGCGTCGGTGTCACCGGCGAGGGCGGAGGCGGCCGCGCGTGCCACCGGCCGGCTGGGGTCGTGGACGGCGATGACGAGATCGACGTCGGGCGCGGTCACGACAGGCCCGCCAGCCGGGCCTGGAGGGCGAACTCGGGCTCCGCGGCCACGAGCTCGTCGAAGGTGCCCCGGTTGACGATGGTGGCGTCGCGCATGAAGCAGACCTGGTCGCTGTGCCGGATGGTCGAGAGCCGGTGGGCCACCGAGATGACGGTGACGTCGCCGTGCAGGCCGCGGATCGCCGTCGTGACGGCCTCCTCCGTGGCGGTGTCGAGCGCGCTCGTGGCCTCGTCCATGACGAGCACCAGCGGGTCGACGTACAGCGCGCGTGCGATGCCGAGCCGCTGCCGCTGCCCGCCGGAGAGCGCGATGCCGCGCTCGCCGATCCTCGCGTGGATGCCGCCCGCGCGACCGGCGACGACGTCGAGGAGCTGCGCCCGCTCGAGGGCCGTGCGCACCCGCTCCTCGTCGATCTCCTCGCCCCAGGTCAGCGCGACGTTCTGGGCGATGGAGGCGTCGAAGAGGGAGACGTCCTGCGGCACGTACCCCACCCTCGAGCGCCAGGCGCCGAGGACGGACTCGAGCGGGACCCCGTCCAGCTCGATGCTGCCGCCTGAGGGCACGAGGAGCCCGAGGAGGATGTCGACGAGGGTGGACTTCCCCGCGCCGGAGGAGCCGACGAAGGCGAGCGAGCTGCCCAGCGGCACGTCGAGGTCGATGCCGCGCAGGGCGGGCTCCGCAGAGCTGGGGTAGGTGAAGCTCACGTCCCGCAGCGTCAGCATGCGGGGGTGGCCCACGATCGGGTCCTTGCCGACGTGCTCCGCCGAGGCGGTGTAGCGCTCGGCCGCGGCGATGTCCCGGATGACGGCCTCGACGTGCGGGATGTTCGAGGACGTCTGGGTCATGATGTTCTGGAACGTCGTGACCGACGGGATCATGCGGAAGCCGGCGATGCCGAACAGGGCGACCGCACCGAGGGCCTCCTCCATCCCGCCGCCGACGTAGGCGACCCCGCCCACGAGGACGAACCCGCCGATGAGGGCGGCCTCGACGACGTACTTGGGCACGGCGTTGAGGAACCTGATGTTGCTGCGCGCCCGGGTCGACCGTTCCCGGGCGTCGTGGACGACGCCGGCGACCTCGCCGAGCTTGTTGCGCAGCGTGATCTCCTTCAGCGCCGAGACCATCTCGGTCATCAGCGTCGCGACGCGGAACGAGTAGCGCAGGTTCACCTTGCCGGCGGTGACCGCCTGCCGGGAGATCCCGAAGTAGAGCACCGCCGCCACGAGACCGAGGTAGGCGAGGGTCACGCCCGCCGTCACCGGCTGGGCGACGACCAGCACCACGAGCACGGCGACGAACGTGGCGGCCTGGGCGGGCAGCTGGGCGGCCGGCAGCAGCACGCCGGAGATCGTGTTGGCGATGCCGACGTCGGCCAGCCGGACCAGCTCGGCGGAGTTGCGCCGCAGCCGCTCCGTCCAGGGTGCGCCGATGTAGGCCTCGAAGAGGCGGTCGCCGATGACGAGCTCGTACGCGGCGAACCGGCGGGTGGCCGCCCACTGCAGCGCGAGCGCGAACACGCCCTTGAGGACGATGAGGCCGCACACGAGCAGCAGCACGGCGACGTACGCGTCGTCGGCGACCGTGCCCACGAGCGGCAGCGTGAGCGGCCGCTGCTGGATCATCGGCGCGAGGGTGAGGGCGATCAGGCCCAGCGCGGCGATGTCCAGGAGCGCGAGCGCGGAGCTCGCCACCGTGTACACGGTGAGGAACCGCTGGGCGCCCGGGGGCAGCAGCGGCATGAGCTGGCGCAGGGTGGCCCACAGCTGTTTCACGGCGTTTCCTCCGCCCCGAGGACGACGGCGTCGAACCGGGGCCGCACGGCGGCCCAGTCGCGGTTGTCGACGGCCCAGGCCTGCGCGGTCCGCGCGGCGTCGCCGGCGTGCGGCTCGGCCCCCGCGGCGATCACGCGGGCCGCAGCCTCGTCCGGTGTCGTGACGACCCAGTCCCTCGGGTAGAGCTCGGCGGGGCCTCCCCAGCCGGCGAGGTCCGGCCAGTCGCGGACCACGGGCAGCGCACCGCTCGCGACGCCCTGGAGGAGGGACACGTGCGCGGACTCCTGCAGGCTCGTGCTGAGGATGACACCGACCTCGCGCAGGGCGCCGGGCACGTCGTCCGTGTGACCACGGACCTCGACGGCCCCGCCGGCGGCGTCGATCCGTTCCTGCACGCGGGCGAAGTACTCGCGGGCCTCGGGCCACGGCTCCGACGGGGTGTCGGAGCCGATGAGCAGCAGCCGCCACCTCTCGTCACGGGCGCGCAGCCGGTCGAGCACGTCCAGGGCCCAGGCGGGGTCCTTGACCATGCGGTCCCAGCCGACGAGCGCGACGGTGCGTGCGGCGTCCGGCGTCTTCTCCCGGCGGCAGGCGGCGAGGTCCGCGCGGTTCGGGACCACCGCGAGACGGGTTCCCTCGACGGCGGGAGCCGTCCGCCGGACGACGTCACGGAAGGCCGGGGAGATGAAGACGGCGTCGTCGACGGCGGACCAGTCGGTGAGCATCGGCAGCGGTGTGAGCGCCTCGTAGCGGTGGACCCGCGCGACAATCCGGGCGTCCAGGCCCTCCAGCAGCGACACCCAGGCGAGGGCGCGGTGGCCCCACTCCACGAGGATCGTGTCCGCCCAGTCGAGCGTCTCTGCGACGCTTTCCGGCACGGGGAGCCGCTCCCCCGTGGTCCCCCGGCGGAGCCGGGCGCGCGTCAGCTCCTTGACGTCGAGCTGGTTCCCCAGCCCGCGGACGTCGTCCAGGTCCAGGGTGCGCACCTCGAGGCCGTCCGTGCCCCGGTAGTCGGCGACGATGTCGCGGACGAACGTGAAGTTGCCCGCGGCGACGACGAGCAGCCGGCGTGTCCGGGTGCGGGGCCGCCGCGCCCTGGGCGCGGGGCTGGCGCCGAGCCGGGCGAACGCCCGCGACGCGCGGAACGGCGCCATGAAGTCGTCCGGGGCGGCGAGCAGCGGGGATCGCCGGGCACCGAAGTGCCGGGAGGGGTGGAACGCCAGGGAGAGCGCCTCGAAGAGCCGGAGAGCCGCCCGGTCGAGGTCGGCGTGCTCCGCCTGACCACTGTCGCGGAGAGCGTCGGCGTCCAGCGCGTCGGCGCCCAGCGCGTCGTCGGCGAGAGCGAGGGCACCGCGGATGCAGTCGTCGAGGTCGGCAGGCTCGTGCCCCGCGGCGAGCTCGGCGAGCGCCCGGGCGGCCGCCAGCTCCGCCCGCCTGGCAGGCGCACGCTCGGCGCGCTCGGCCGTGGCGAGCACGGCGGCCGCCTCCCCCGGCCGGCCCCGGCCGAGGAGCAGGTGGCCCGTCCACCGGGCGCGTGCCGCGGCGGAACCGTCGGGCGCCGGCAGCCGCATGCTGGTGCGCACGGCGGTCGTCAGGAGCCGCCGGCCCACGGGGTTGCCGACGACGGCATCGAGGGTCTTTCCGGTCAGGCTCATCGTCGTCATTATGCCGCCCGTGCGCCCGGTTCCCCGCCGTGGCCGTCGCCGGGGCCCCCTCCCCTCGGGCGATGCGCGGCGCTCAGTCGGACGCCGCGAGAACGACGTCGGCCGCCGCACGTCCCGCGGCGGCGGCCGAGGCGTGCTCCTCGACCCACGCGGCGAGCCGCCCGGCGTCGGCCGGCTCGGCGCGCAGGGCGGAGACCATGGCCGCTGCCACGGCCTCGACGTCGTGGTCGACGGCCCAGCCGAGGTCGTGGGCCCTGATGTCGTCGGCGGCGGGTCCGGTGCCGGCGAAGATCACAGGGGTCCCGCACGCCAGCGCGGCGTAGATCTTGGTCGGGTAGGCGAAGTCGTAGCCCTGGCCGGGCACGATGCTCACGGCTGCGGCCGCCGCCCCCCGCTGCCAGCGTGCCGCCTCCGCCGGCGGGACGAGCCCGCGCATCTCGACCGCCCCGCGCGGGAGCGCCGCGGCGAGGTCGGCGATCGCCGGCCAGGCGCTGCCCTGGCCGAGGAAGACGAGCCGGGCGTCCGGGACCTGTTCCAGGACGGCGGGCATGGCCCGGACGAAGACGTCGGCGCCCTGCCACTCGGAGGTGGTGCCGGCGTAGACGATGGTCGGCTGCTCCGTCTCCGCGGCCGACGGGCCCTCGGGCGTGAACACCGAGGTGTCGACCCCGTTGCGCACCGTGGTGGCGTTGTGCACGCCCAGGGCGGCGAGCCGTTCCCGGACGCCGTCGGAGACGGCGATGACACGACGGGCACCGTGCAGGGCGAGCTGCTCGACCACCCGCAGCACCCGCACCGCGGGGGCCGGCATCCGGGCCGCCTCGGCGGCGTCGGCCCACAGGTCCGCTGCGTAGTAGACGTAGGGCACCCGCCGCAGCGCGCAGACGGCACGCACGACGGCACCGGTGGTCGGGGGCGGCTCGCACACCACGACGTCGGGCCGGGGCGCCAGCAGCAGGCGGAGCAGCAGCGGCACGTCGAAGCTGAGGTACTGCAGGTACCCGCGCACGTAGCCGGACCGGTCGCGCAGGACGGGCCAGCGCCTCACCCGTACTCCAGGGGGCCCGGCGTCCGGTCCGGGAGCGCGGACGGTGAGGACGGTGACGTCGGCACCGCCGCGGGCGAGCGCCTCGCACAGCGCCCGCAGGCGGAAGGAGGCCGCCGCCACCTCCGGCGCGAAGATCCGGGTGGCCAGCACCACGCGCGGGCGGCCGCGACGTCCGTCAGCCATCAGCAGCGCCGGCCCACCGCGCCGTCGGCGATAGCGCCCGTCCCCCCGAGGGTGACGCGGGCGTCCGCACCGAGGCGACCGATCGTGCCGCGCACGACCTCGTCGGTGCAGGTTCGTCGCACGAGCAGCATCGGAGCGCTGTCGTCACCCGCGGACGGTACGCCGCTCAGCGCGTCGGCGTAGGCCGCGCCGGTGGCGAAGTACGCGTCCGAGGCGCCGTCCGGCCACACCGCGTCGGCGATCGCCGCCGACGTGGCGTACCGGTCCTTCCCCGCGAGTCGCTGGACCTGGACGGCCGGCAGGGCGCGCCTCACCTCGTCGACAACCTTCGAGCCGACGGCGCCGGTGCCTCCTAGGACGACCACCTTGGCCGGGTTCAGCCGCTGGAGCTCCAGGCGAGTCGCGGTCGGCAGGCCGCCGGGCTGGGTGAGGTACATCGGCGCGCGCTGCTTCGCTGCCGCGGCGCCCCCGGACAGGGCGTCGGCGAAGACCTGGCCGGAGGCGAGGTAGACGGTCGAGACCTTGCTCGGGTCGGTCCACATCTTCCGGCCGACCGAGGCGGCCGTCTCGTACCGGTCGGAGCCCTGCAGCCGCTCGACGGGGGCGTGCGCCCCGAGCTGACGGACCACCGTGTCGCTGATCGCGCCCCGCCCGCCGAGGACGTAGATCTTCTTCGGCGTCAACCGCTTGAGCTCGACGGCCACCGAGCTCGGGAGACCACCGGGCTGGGTGAGCAGGACCGGACCGTCGGCCACGGTGGCAGCTGGGCCGCCGGCGAGGGCGTCGGCGTAGTCCTGCCCTGTGGCGACGAAGACCGTGTCCGACCAGCTGTTGGACCAGCTGGACGCCGCCACGCTCGTGGCGTACCGGTTCGAGCCGGAGAGACGCACGCTGTCGTATCCGGGGTACCTCACCGTCGTCATCCCGGACTGCTTGCCGGCGATCAGGTTCGTCAGCTCGCCCAGCCGGCTGTAGAAGTACCGGCCCGGGCACGCCGTCTGGCCCACGTCCCGGTGGCCGACGACACGCTTCATCGGCGCGTTGCCGATGCCTTTGGCGGTGCCGGACGTCGTGATGCCGCTGATGGCGAACTTCCACGCGGTGACCTGGGCGACCTTGTCGAACGCGGCCTTCGGGACCTGGACCTGGTCGTAGTTCCCGATCACCGAGATCCCGAAGGTGGTGTCGTTCACGCCTGAGGCGTGGGCGCCGATGATCGGGTTGGCGAGGCCGCCGTAGCGTCCCTCCCAGGCGCGTCCGAACTTGTCCACGATGACGTTGTAGCCGATGTCGCCCCAGCCGCGGGTGACGGCGTGGTACTGGTAGAAGCCACGGATGATCCCGGGAACCTGTCCGGCGGAGTAGCTGTTGCTGCTGGCGCTGTGGTGGACCACCACGCCGGTCACCTCACCGAGCTGGGGCTTCCACTGCCGGACCGTCTCGTCGGCACCCCAGTCGGCCCGGGAGTAGATCGAGGGGGTTCCGGGGACGACGGCGGCCGGGACGGCGAACTGGCCGGCGCCGGCGCCGTCCCCGACCACGTCCTGCCCGACGGGTGCGGCGCCGTCGGCAGGGCTCTGCCCGGGATCGATGACGTCGAGCTGGGGGTCGGTGGGCAGCTCACCCGCCGGCGCCGACAGCGACACCTCGATCGTCTCGGCGTCCGTGACGACGATCGGCTCGGTCCCTCCGCGGCTGCCCTCGGGCGCCTCGGCGGCCGTGACGGCCCGGGTTATCTCCATGTCCGACCAGTCGGACCATGCCTGACCGTCGTGGCTGCGGAGGCGCACCGACAGGTCGTCTCCCGCGTCCAGCTCTGCCCAGGTGACGCCCACGACGCGGAGGTCTCCCCCCTCGGCCGTCACGACGACCTCCTCGGCACCCGCACCCGCGGCAACCGGCTCGTCCATCTCGACGACCTCGGTCTCGGCCTTCACCGGCACGGCGCCCTCGACGGTGGGGTTCTCGCTCGCCGGGACAACCGCGCCCGGGCGGACGTCCGGAGCGGGCGCCCCGGCGTCGGCCGACGTGGCGCCCGGGTCCTCCCCCCGCGCGGCCGTGGCCGCCGCGGGCGGGACGAGCACCAGCCCCGGCAACGCCAGAACGGCGCCGAGCGAGACGCGCAGAGAACGGGACGAGATCTTCACGGTGGTGCCTTTGCGCTTGGGGCTGTGAACGCCTCCTCAGCGTCGCACAGCGTCCGGAACCGGCCAAGCACCCACCGTCCGCATTCCGGTGTGTCCTCCGCCACCGGTTGCCGCGCCGCTCGTCCGGGGAGAATCATTCGTGTATGGGACGGTCCGCGCCAGGAACGTCCGTCGGGGAAGGACCGGCGATGAGAGATCAGCGCAGCCGTACGCGCACCAGCCGAGGGGCGAGGTGGAGAGGCCGCGGCGCCGCCGCGTTCGCTGCCTCGATCGCCGTCGCCTCCACCGCCGTCGCGCTCCCGGGACCGGCGGCGCAGGCCGCCCCGCCGGGGCAGGTCCGTGGCCTGATCGTCTCGTACGAGCCCGGAGTGGCTGCGACGCGGTCCCACGGACAGGTCACCGCCGCGTCGCAGGTGCCCGACGTCGCGCTGGAGGACGCGGGCTCCCCAGGTCTCGGTCTGCGCACCCTTGTGCTCGACGAGCCGGTGAGCGCAGCCGAGGCCCAGGACATCGCGGACCGGTTGGCATCCTCCCCGCTGGTGCGGTGGGCGGAGCCGGACCACCCCGTCTCCGTCCCCGACCCTGCTGTCGCCGCCGCGGGCGAGCTGGCCGGCAGGGGCGACGGGGACGTCGCGGCCGCCGCCGTGCAGTACGCCCCGCCGTGGGGACTGGACCGCATCGACCAGCGCACGGGGCTGGACGAGCAGTACCGCTACGGCACCACCGGCGCGGGCGTCGACGTCTACGTCGTCGACACGGGTGTTCGCGCCAGTCACAAGGACTTCGAGCGGCGCGTGACCGGGGGGTTCTCGGCCGTCGCGGACGGGTACGGCACCGAGGACTGCAACGGGCACGGCACACACGTGGCCGGCACCGTCGGCGGCGCCTTCTCGGGTGCCGCCAAGACCGTCCGTCTCGTCCCGGTGAGGGTGCTGGGCTGCGACGGCGCCGGGGCCACGTCCGCGGTGGTGGAGGGCCTCAGCTGGATCGTCACTCACCACCAGGCGGGCGACCCGGCCGTGGTGAACCTCAGCGTCGGCGGCCCGGCGAGCGAGGCGCTCGACACCGCGGTCCGCGCGCTGGTCGAGGACGGCGTCACCGTGGTCGCCGCGGCGGGCAACGACTCCCAGGACGCGTGCACCACGAGTCCCGCCCGCGTGGACGAGGTGATCACCGTCGGCGCCTCGACGCAGACCGACACCGCCGCCGACTTCTCCAACTACGGGAGCTGCCTGGATCTGTACGCACCCGGCGAGGGCATCCTCTCCGCCTTCCACACGTCCGACACCGTGGGGGCCTATGCGAGCGGTACGTCGATGGCTGCGCCGCACGTCGCCGGGGTGGCCGCCCGGATCCTGGAGTCGGCACCGAGGAGCACGCCGGAGGACGTGGCCGCGGCAGTCTCCGGCTCCGTCACGACAGTCGACTTCGCCCCGGCGGGATCCCCCGACGCGCTCCTGTACGCAGCGGACGACACGGACCCGCCTCCCGCGGAGGAGCCCGAGGTGCTGCTTCCCACCGACGGTGAGCGTCTGGCCGGCGCCGACCGCTACGGCACCTCGGCAGCCGTCTCCGCCGCGTCGTACGCCCGCCCGGCGCCCGTGGTCTACGTGGCGAGCGGGACGGCCTTCGCGGACTCGCTGTCCGGAGCGCCGGTGGCCGCCCGCGCCGGCGCCCCGCTGCTGCTCGTCCGTCCGGACAGCGTGCCCGCCCCGGTCGCCAGCGAGCTGCGCAGTCTCCGACCGGGGAGAGTCGTGGTGCTCGGAGGCACCGGCGTGGTCAGCTCCCGCACGGCGTCCGAGCTCGGCAGGATCACCGGCGCCTCCGTGAGCCGCCTCGCCGGCGAGGACCGGTACGCCACCTCGGCGAGAGTCTCCGCCGCGTCCTACGGGCGGGACGTCGACGTGGCGTACGTCGCCGCCGGGACCGGTACCGCAGACGCCCTCGCCGGAGCGCCCGTGGCCGGGTCCCCGAGCGGCGGCCCGATGCTGCTCGTCGGTCGTGACCACGTACCGGCCGTCATCGCGCAGGAGCTTCGCCGGCTCAGCCCCGAACGCGTGGTCGTCCTCGGCGGGACGGGCGTGGTCAGCTCCCGCACCGCGTCCGAGCTCGGCAGGATCACCGGCGCCTCGGTGAGCCGCCTGGCCGGCGCCGACCGTTACGCCACCGCGGCCAGGATCTCCGCAGCGTCCTACCGGCCGGACGTCCCGGCGGTCTATGTCGCGAACGGCACGGCCTTCGCCGACGCCCTCTCCGGCGCGCCGGTGGCCGGCATGCACGAGGTTCCCGTGCTGCTGGTGACCCGCGACACGATCCCAGCGGCCGTCGCGCAGGAGCTGCGGCGCCTCAGCCCCGGGCGAGTGGTGGTCCTCGGCGGGACCGGCGTGGTGAGCGAGCGGGTGGCCGACCAGCTCGACCGCTACGCCGGCTGACCTGCGCCGGACGCCACACCGAGGACCGGCGCCGTCAGCTGGGGCCCGACGACGTCACACCCGGACGGCGTTGGCCTCGCGCGCGGAGTCGAGGAGGGCTTCGACGACGGTGAGGGTGTGGACGCCCTCGGCCATGGACACGGCGGTGGTGGTGGGGGTGTTGGTGCCGTGGATGGTGTCGCGGAAGTTCTCCTGCTCCACGCGCAGGGGTTCGCGCTTGTTGATGGCGTAGCGGATCGAGTCGCCCTCGGAGACGCCGCGGAAGGTGGCGACGGCGTCCCACTGGGTCGCCACGGTGCCGTTGGCGTAGAAGGTCAGGTCCCCGGCGACGGTGTCCGCGACGAGGGCGCCCTTCTCGCCGGTGACGACGGTCTGGCGCTCCTTGCGGGGGGAGAGCCAGTTGACCATGTGGTTGACGATGATCCCGTTCGCCAGGCGGCCCACGGCGACGACCATGTCCTCGTGCTCGCGCCCGGAGCGGTGGGTGACCTGCGCGGAGACGGACTCGTAGGGGGACTGGGCGAGCCAGGCGGTCAGGTCCACGTCGTGGGTGGCGAGGTCCTTGACGACTCCGACGTCGCTGATGCGGCCGGGGAAGGGGCCCTGGCGGGAGGTGGCGATCTGGTAGACCTCGCCGAGCTCGCCGTCGGCGATCCGGCGGCGCATCTCCAGCAGGGCCGGGTTGCACCGCTCGACGTAGCCGACGGCGCCGACCAGGCCGGCGGCCGCGAAGGCGTCGGCGACCCGCTGCCCGGCCTCGGCGGTGTGGGCGATGGGCTTCTCCACCATGGTGTGCACCCCCGCCTCTGCGAGGGCCAGGGCGACGTCCTCGTGGTAGATCGTCGGCACCGCGACCATCGCCGCGTCCAGGCCGGCGTCGATGAGGGCGTGCACGTCGGGCAGGACGGGCAGGTCACGGGCCACGCCGAACTTGTCCCCGCCCGGGTCGGCGACCGCGACGAGGTCCATGCCGGGGGTCTCGCGGATCACCCGGGCGTGGTGGCGGCCCATCGACCCCAGCCCGATCAGCCCCATCCGCAGCGCCGGGCGCTGCGGCGTGCTCTCGCTCTGGGTCATGTCAGGCTCCTGCCTTCACCACGACGGTGTTGACCGCGGTGACGATGCGCTCGAGGTGCTCGGGGGTGAGGGAGGGGTGGACGGGCAGGGAGATGACCTCCGCGGCCGCCCGCTCCGTCTCGGGCAGCTCCAGCCCCGGGGCGTAGGGGGCCAGGGACTCCAGGCGGTGGTTCGGGATCGGGTAGTACACCCCGGACCCCACGCCGTGCTCCTCGCGCAGCGCCGTGACGACCCGGTCCCGCTCCGCCCCGGCCGCGCCGGGGATGCGGATCGTGTACTGGTGGTACACGTGCACCGCGCCCTCGGCGACCGGCGGCGTCGTGACCCCCTCGAGGTGGGCGTTCAGGAAGGCGGCGTTGTCCTGCCGCTGCCTGGTCCAGGCGTCGACCTTGGTCAGCTGGACCCGGCCGATCGCGGCGTGGATGTCCGTCATCCGGTTGTTCAGCCCCACCAGCTCATTCGCGTACTGGCGCTCCATGCCCTGGTTGCGCAGCAGCCGCACCCGCCGGGCGATCTCCCCGTCGGCGCAGGAGACCATCCCGCCCTCCCCGGAGGTCATGTTCTTCGTCGGGTACAGCGAGAACATCCCGAACGTGCCGAACGAACCCACCATCTGACCCCCCAGGGAGGCGCCGTGGGCCTGGGCCGCGTCCTCGAAGACCATCAGATCGTGCTCGTCGGCGATCTCCTGCAGGGCGGGCATGTTCGCCGGGTGGCCGTACAGGTGCACCGGCATGATCGCCCTGGTGCGTTCGGTCACCGACGCGCGCACCGAGGCCGGGTCCAGGCAGAAGAAGTCCGGCTCGATGTCCGCGAACACCGGCGTGGCCCCCGTCAGGGCCACCGAGTTCCCGGTCGCGGCGAACGTGAACGAGGGGACGATGACCTCGTCGCCCGGGCCGATCCCGGCCGCGAGCAGCCCCAGGTGCAGCCCCGAGGTGCCCGAGTTCACCGCCACGCACTCCCGGCCCTGGACCAGGTGCTGGGCGAACTCGGCCTCGAAGGCCTTCACCTCCGGCCCCTGGGCCACCATCCCGGAGGCGAGCACCCGGTCCACCGCGACCCGCTCGTCCTCGCCGATGATCGGCCTCGCCGCGGGAATCATCTCCAGGCTCATCAGGCGCCCCGTACCTCTCTGATCGTGTCCTCGAACTCCTCGTACACGGCCCCCGTGGCCGGGCACCGCCACTTCTCATCCTCGCGCACCAGCGGCACGCCGGCCGAACCGACCCAGCCGATCCGGCGGGCCGGCACCCCGGCCACCAGCGCGTGCGCCGGGACGTCCCGGGTCACCACGGCGCCGGCCGCGACCGTGGCCCAGGCCCCGATCGTCACCGGCGCGACGCAGACCGCCCGCGCCCCGATCGACGCCCCCTCCTCGACCGTCACGCCGACCGGCTCCCAGTCCTGCGCGGACTTCAGCGACCCGTCCGGGTTCACCGCCCGCGGGAAAGTGTCGTTGGTCAGCACCACCGCCGGACCGATGAACACCCCGTCACCGAGCACGGCCGGCTCGTACACCAACGCATAGTTCTGCACCTTGCAGTGCCGTCCCATCCGCACGCCCGTGCCGATGTACGCCCCCCGGCCGACGACGCAGCCCTCACCCAGGACCGCGCCCTCGCGCACCTGCGCCAGGTGCCACACCGACGAACCCTCACCGATCTCGGCGTCCGGCGAGACGTCCGCACTCTCCACGATGCGTGCTGCCATGAAGGCATCCTTCTTCTTTCTCGGGCCGCGTCGGTACCGCGGCGGGTCGGGGGAACGGTATCCCAGGCGTGCCGGACGAGCCCGGGACGAACGGCTGAGAGAATGACGCCCATGACCACCGAGTCCCCCGTGACCGACGCGTGGCTCGTCGTCCCCCTGTACAACGAGGCCGCTGTGATCGGCGACGTCGTGGCCGCCGCCCGCACCCGGTTCCCGCACGTCGTCTGCGTCGACGACGGCTCGACCGACGGCTCGGCGGCAGCCGCGGCCGCCGCGGGCGCCGTCGTCGTCCACCACCCGTTCAACCTGGGGCAGGGCGCCGCGCTCCAGACCGGCATGCGTTACGTGCTGGAGCAGACGGACGCCGAGTACCTCGTGACCTTCGACGCCGACGGCCAGCACCAGGTCGAGGACGCCGCGGCGATGGTCGAGGTCGCTCGACGGGACGACCTCGCCATCGTCTTCGGCTCACGCTTCCTCGACGAGCGCACCCGCCCCGGGCTGCTCAAGCGGCTGGTGCTGAGGACGGCGGTGTGGGTCACCAACCAGTCCACCGGACTACGGCTGACCGACGCGCACAACGGTCTGCGGGTGATCCGCCGGGACGCCGCGTCGAAGCTCGACCTGCAGCAGAACCGGATGGCGCACGCCACCGAGATCGTCCTGAACCTCGGCCGTACGGGTCTGCCGTGGGCGGAGTACCCCGTGCACGTGCTGTACACGGACTACTCCCGGGGCAAGGGGCAGTCGCTGCTGAACTCCGTGAACATCCTCGTGGACCTGGTGTTCAACTAGATGGGGGCATCGTGCTGATCCAGATCATCCTGCTGGTGGCGATCGCGGTCATCACCGTGCTCCTGACGCGCTCCACCGCGGGTGCACGTCACCAGGCGGTCCGTCGCCTGCTCCTCGTGGGCTTCGTGGTCCTCGCAGCGCTGTCCGTGCTCTTCCCGAGCTGGCTGACGTGGCTGGCCAGGCTCCTCGGCGTCGGCCGCGGCGCAGACCTGCTGCTCTACGCGCTCGTCATCGCCTTCCTCAGCTCCCTCGCGACGACGTACCGGACGACGTCGCTGCTCAACCGGCGGATCACCGTGCTCGCCCGCAAGGTGGCCCTCGCGGAGGCGGCCCTGGCCGTCCAGGAGGACCGCACCTCGACGCTCGACGACCCCTCGGCGCCCGCGGCAGCCCGCCCGGCGCCCGCCGCCGACGGTGCCGCGCCCCGGCCCGACGCCGGCAGCGCCCGCGAGGCCGGCCCTGCCCCGGACCGTCAGACTCGCCGCGAGCTGGGCACCGGCCGGAACGCCACGACCGGCTCGTCTGGCACCGTGGCGCCCTGACGCGGACAATGCCGGTCGCCCCGTAGGATCGGTGATCGTGCCGAGACATGCCAACACGCGCGGGCCACGGGCGTCCCTGACGCGGGCCGTGACGGAGGAACCGCTCAGGTCGCCTCGGCACGCCAGGGTGCTGGACAGCCACCGCGTGCGCCGCCGTGCCGGTGCGGGAGCCCTGGCGGCCATGCTCTTCCTCGGCTCCGGCGTCACGTTCGCGTACAGCGAGCTCCAGGGGAACATCGGCCGGCACGACATCGACAACCTTCTCGGCGACGACCGCCCCTCCACCGTCGCATCGCCCGAGCCCATCGACTCCAAGGCCGGACAGCCGATCAACCTCCTCGTGATGGGGTCCGACATCCGGGAGGGAGAGAGCGACGTGGACGGCGCGGGGGCGGCCGGCGAGGTGGCCGGCATGCGTTCGGACACCACGATGATCGCCCACGTCTCCGCCGACCGGTCCCGGGTCGAGGTGGTCTCGATCCCGCGGGACACCCTGGTCGACGTACCGGCGTGCAAGCTTCCCGACGGCAGGACGACGTCGCCCCAGAACGACGTCATGTTCAACTCGGCGTTCCAGACCGGCGGCCAGACCGGCGACGTGGGTGCTGCGGCGGCCTGCACCATCCGGACCGTCGAGGACCTGACCGGCGTCTACATCGACGACTTCGTCGTCGTGGACTTCGCGGGCTTCAAGAACGTCGTC
Source organism: Georgenia soli (assembly GCF_002563695.1). Taxonomy (NCBI): domain Bacteria; kingdom Bacillati; phylum Actinomycetota; class Actinomycetes; order Allobogoriellales; family Allobogoriellaceae; genus Georgenia; species Georgenia soli. The sequence goes on from NZ_PDJI01000004.1 coordinate 1,005,132, forward strand.
CAGGCGCTCGACGGCGTACCGCTCTACATCGACAAGCAGATCGACGACCCGTACGCCCAGCTCAAGCTCGCCGCGGGCTGCCAGGTCCTCGACGGTCAGGAGGCCCTCGGGTACGCCCGGGCGCGCAAGACGGTCGACGACGGCTCGGACATCTCGCGCATCGGCCGGCAGCAGCAGCTAGTGGCCGCCATCGCCCGTGAGGCGCTGAGCAAGAACCTCCTCACGGACCTGCCCGCGCTCTACCGGTTCCTCGACGCCGCCACGTCGACCCTCACCACCGGCCCCTACATCGGAGGCCTGCCCACCATGGCGGGGCTCGCGAACTCCTTGCGCGGCCTCGAACCGGGAGCGATCAGCTTCGCGACCATGCCGTTCGAGCCGGCCGGCGCCCGCGTCGTCCCCTCGCCGGCCGCCGAGAAGATGTGGGAGAACCTCAAGGCTGACCGGCCCATCGACGCCACGCTGACCGGAACGGGTGAGGCGCCCACGGCGAAGCCCTCGGACGGGCCGACGTCCACGCCCACGCCCACGCCCACGCCGAGCGAGGACGCCACCGACGACGGCGTGGTCACGGCGGCACCCTCCCCCGAACCCACCGTTCCGGTGTGCACCAAGTGACGGCACCCCGCGCTCGACGTCCAGGGCTACGCTGGCGTCCGCGCGGGTGACAGCGGATCGCCGCGACCGGACGAGCGGAGCACGGAGAGGCATGAGCGAGGACGAGCCGAGGAAGCCGCCACCCAGCTTCCGTCCGGTCTCCGGCGGCCGGCGGCCCGACCCGCGCAGCGCACGCCCGGTCGGTGCTGGCCAGTCGGCGTCCGAACCGGTCCATCCCCGACGCAGCGTCCGGCCGCAGCGCGACCGGCCCGCCCCGGCTCCAGAACCGGTGCGGCGCAGATCGGTGCGCCCGCAGCCGTCGTCCGCCGCCGCGCCGCCGCCCGGGTCGGCCCCGCCGTCGTACCCGCCCGGCGGAGGGCCCGAGCAGCGGCGTCCAGCCACTGCGGGCGGCCCTGCGAGACCGCCGGGCCCGCGGACCGCTCCTGCTCCGCGACGCGCTGCCCCCACCGCCCCGGTCGCCCGCCGGCGGCGGCGCCGCCCCGGCCTGACCGCGGTGGCCGTGCTGGCGGTTCTGCTCCTCGCGTGGCCCATCGGCCTGCTGATCTGGGCGGACACGAAGATCCAGCACACCGAGGCGCTGACGGGCGCACCGAACACCCCGGGAACGACCTACCTCCTCGCGGGCTCGGACTCGCGGGCAGACGGCACCGTCGCAGACGCGACCGAGGGCCAGCGCTCGGACACGATCATGGTGCTGCAGGTACCCAGCTCAGGTCCCGCCGCACTGGTGTCCCTGCCGCGCGACACCCTTGTGGACATCCCCGGTCACGGCATGGACAAGCTCAACGCCTCCTACTCCATCGGCGGTCCGACCCTGCTCACCGAGACGGTCGAGCAGCTCACCGGCCTGACGGTCGACCACTACGTCGAGATCGGGATGGGCGGTGTGCAGAACGTCGTCGACGCGGTGGGCGGGGTGGAGCTGTGCCTCGACTACGACGTGGACGACCAGTTCAGCGGGCTGCGCTGGACCGCCGGGTGCCACACGGCCGACGGCCCTACCGCCCTGGCCTTCGCCCGGATGCGCTACTCGGACCCCAACGGCGACCTCGGGCGCGCGGAGCGGCAGCGGCAGGTGATCGGTGCGGTGATGAAGGAGATCGCCACGCCTGGCACCGTCCTCAACCCGGTCGACCACGTCCAGCTCGTCGAGGCGGGGACGGGTGCTCTGGTCACCGACACGGACACCGGGATCGTCGACCTGGCCCGGCTCGCACTCGCCTTCCGCAGTGCCACAGGCCCGGACGGTGTGATGGGCGCGCCGCCGGTCGCCGACTACGACTACCGGCCCGGCGGCATCGGCTCGACCGTCCTGCTCGACGAGCAGCGGGCCCCCCAGTTCTTCCAGAAGCTGCGGGACGGCGAGCTGACGCCGTCGGACGTGGAGACTGCACCGCGTTAGGTCCCCGGTCCCCGGGCACGCCACGCCGGGTCGGGTCGTTGACCTTTTCGGCCCGGCGCGGGATGTTTTCGCCGTGTCAGCCAGACCGCAGGCCCGACGGTGGGCCCTGGCCGCCGCCCTGGCGACGGCGCTGTCGGCGCTGACCGCAGCCCCGGGCGCCGCCGCACCGTCCGGCCCCGGTCCGCTGCCGTCGACGTCGGTCCGCGCAGGGGCGGTGAGCACGTCGCAGGACTTCTCCGGCGACGGTCTGCCGGACGTCGTCGCCCGCCACGGCACGAGCAAGTCCCTCTACCTCTACCGGGGCAACGGCCGCGGCGGCTTCCAGACCGGCTCCACCCAGATCGGGTGGAACTGGGGCGCCGTCGACACCATCGTCTCCCCCGGTGACTTCAGCGGCGACGGCGTCCCCGACCTCATCGCCCGCCACGGCACGAGCAAGACCCTCTACCTCTACCGGGGCAACGGCCGCGGCGGCTTCCAGACCAGCTCCACCCAGATCGGGTGGAACTGGGGCGCCGTCGACACCATCATCTCCCCCGGCGACTTCACCGGCGACGGCGTCCCCGACCTCATCGCCCGCCACGCCGCCACCAACACCCTCTACCTCTACCGCGGCAACGGCCGCGGCGGCTTCCAGACCAGCTCCACCCAGATCGGGTGGAACTGGGGCGCCGTCGACACCATCATCTCCCCCGGCGACTTCACCGGCGACGGCGTCCCCGACCTCATCGCCCGCCACGCCGCCACCAACACCCTCTACCTCTACCGCGGCAACGGCCGCGGCGGCTTCCAGACCAGCTCCACCCAGATCGGGTGGAACTGGGGCGCCGTCGACACCATCATCTCCCCCGGCGACTTCACCGGCGACGGCGTCCCCGACCTCATCGCCCGCCACGCCGCCACCAACACCCTCTACCTCTACCGCGGCAACGGCCGCGGCGGCTTCCACAGCGGCTCGACCCAGATCGGGTGGAACTGGGGCGCCGTCGACACCATCGTCGGGCTGCCGGGCGGTCGGGCCTCGTCCTCGCCGGGGTCGTCCGTGCCCGTCACGAAACCGTCGGTGTTCGTCTACGGGACGCTGCGCAGCGGGCAGTCCGGGCACTACCTCCTCACGGGCCGAACGGTCGCCGAGGCGTACACCCGCACCCCTCGGCTCGACCTGTACATGGTCCGCGGGACCTCCTACCCGTACGCGGTACCGAACGCGGCGAACGCGACCGGCATCCTGGGTGAACGCATGCACCTGCGTGCGGACCTCTACAACGACACCATCGCGCGCCTCGACAGGTACGAGCGCTACGACCCGGCACAGCCTGCGGACTCGCAGACGTACGTCCGGACCCTCATGACAGACCGCGACGGCGTGTCGTCGTGGGTCTACGTGACGTCGCCCAGGATGTCGAGCTACCTGCGGTCGAACGGGACGATCATCTCCTCCGGCGACTTCCTCCGGCGATGATCCCAGCGGAGAAGGAGAGATGATGCGCACCAGGGCAGCTGCCCTCACCGCCGCGACGTTGGTCGCGCTCGGCGCGGGAGCCGGCACTCTCGCGAGCGCGCAAACCGTACGCGACGGCGCCGGCGACGCGGTCGTGGACCCGGCGGCGACCACGGCGTCCGGCGCCACCACGCCGGAGACCGCGGCTCCGACGCCGGACGCCACCGCACCGTCGCCCGATCTGGCGACGAGCCCGGGCGACGACGCCGCTCCGACGGCAGCGGCGACCTCGCCGGCGCCCCCGGCACCCGCAACGGCGGCTTCCGGCGCCCCGGAGGAGCTCTCCGAGCGAGGGCACGTGGTCAAGGAGATCGGTGACGGGGCTGAGCTGAGCGCCGCAGGGTCGGCGGCCACGCTGTTCGAGCTCACCGTGCTCGACGTGGACGTCTCACGCACGTGCCCTGGTCGCGGCGTGACCCCTGTGCCGGAGCACGGCCACTTCGTGACGGTCGACCTCCGCGCGCACATGGCCGCACAGATGGCCCACGAGGTCCCTCCCGGCACCGACACCTTCCTGCCGCTCATGCCGGAGGCGTTCCAGATCGTCGGCCCCGACGGCACGGTGCAGGACACGGTCGTCTCCGGCTCGGCATGGGCGTGCTTCGACGACGACGCACTGGCACCACCGTTCGTGGAACCGGGCGAGTCGGTGGCCGGGAAGGTCGTGCTCGACTCACGCACCGCCAGCGGCACGGTCGTCTACGACCCGGACGGGACGGGCGGCTGGGAATGGCCGTTCGGCTGACGACGGTCCGCGGGACCGTCGCGGCCGTCGCCACGGTCGCCGCGCTCGTGGCCGGCTGCTCCGCCGGCCCCGCGCCCGCGCCCACGCCCACCGGATCAGGCTCTCCGGGCCCGGTCCCGACGCCTTCGGCCCCTCTGGGTGAGCGGCCGCTCGCTACGGGCGAGTCCGCCTCGCTGCCGTCCGGGACGGAGGGCACCCTCACGCTGACGGTTCAGGACATCGACGTTGTCGAGAGCTGCCCGGGACGGGGAGTTCCCACCGCGGAGCCGGAGCTGGGGCACTTCGTCGTCCTGGACGTCACGGTCAGCTCGGACGGCACGGAGGAACCGGTCCACCTTCCCCCGGGAGCGTTCCACCTCGCCGACACCAGCGGAGCGCTCCAGCGGGTCTCGACCACGGACGCGTCGTGGTCGTGCTTCGAGGACGCGGAGCTCCTGCCGGCGTTCGTGCCGGCCGGCCAGACAGTGACGGGGAAGGTCGTCCTGGACGCGGCCTCCCCGCACGGCCAGGTCCGCTACCCGGCCGGCGAGGAGACCCTGGTCTGGGCGTACTGACCCGACCTCAGCCGCAGCTGACGCTGAACCGCTGCGTGTTGAACAGACCGCCGTCGGTGACGACCGTGCCGGTGGCGACGAACCTCACGTCCGGGCTCAGGATGTTCTCCCGGTGCCCGGGCGAGCTCATGTACGAGCGCATCGCAGCCTCCGGCGAGCTGGCCGCGTCGGACGACCAGTAGATGTTCTCGGCCCAGCCACCGGAGCACCCGGCGGCGGCCGTGTCGGCGTCGAGGGTGGCGTCCGCAGCGTGCTGGAAGTCGTTGCCGTCCATCCACACGGAGTGCTGGAGGGCACCCGCACGCAGGCCGCCCCACAGCTGGAGCGGTGCCACGCCGGCCGCCTGGCGCTCGGCGTTGATGAGCGCCACCATCTGCTGGTCGAAGGAGTCCTGGGCGCCGGCGGACAGACCGCCCGTGCTGCCCGCCTCCTCCTCGGCGGGCGGTGCGGCGGGAGCAGGTGCCGGGGTCTCGTCCGAGGGCTCCGCCGTCGTCGCCTCGGGGGACGGAGCCGCGGCGGGCTCCGGGGAGGGCTCCGCCGCCGCGGTGGGCGCCGGCCCGGGAGTGGCCTCAGCGGTCGGGACCTCGTCCGGCGTCGGGGCCGGGGCCGGGCCGGCCCGCCCCGGCGCGGGGGTCGCCGTCGCGAGGTTCTCGGTCGGGGTCGGCACCGGCTCCGCCTTCACCACGTGAGCGGTGCTCATCTGCGAGACCGGACCGATCGCCGCCTCGGAGACGCCGGCCGCCACGCCGACCCCGACGGCCAGCCCAGCTGCGGCCAGGGCCGCTCGCTTGATCATCTGTCCGCTGCTCCTCGCGTCGGTGTATCGGACCACAGCCGAGGCTAGAGAGCCTCGAGCCGTCCGATAAAGCCGCTCAGGCCGAGCGAGGCGAAGGTCACAGTCCGGTAACGGAGCAGGCCGTCAGCTGCCAGACCGCGGCGGTGCCCCCGCTGTCGACGAGGGTGAAGCCGCTCGAGGTGTCGATGTCCCGGAGCCCGGCGGTCCGGTCGGAGACCTTCGCACCGGACTCCGCGTCGGCCGTGTCCGTGTAGACGTGGGTGACACCCAGCGCCCGAGCGGCCCCGCACACGGCGGGGTCGTCGTGGAGGTCCCGGAAGGAGGCCTCCAGGAGTCGCCTCTCCGCACCCGGGACGGGTCCGAGCTGCGGGAGGACGACGTCGACGCCCGCCAGAGCCGGCAGGTACGCGGACCCGTTGAACGGATCGCCCAGGACGACGGCGTCCGGGGGCAGCCGGTCAGGGAGCCGTTCGATCATCGCGAGCTCCCCTCTGGTGAGCATCGTTCCCCATGCGATCGCGCCGGGCTCGTGGACCGACGCCGTGATCCGGGACTTCAGGTCCCATCGCGCCCCACCGGTGAGGACGACGACCAGCACCAGCAGCGCAACAGGCACCGCCCTCGCCGCGGGTTTGCGGTACCGTCCCGGCACCTGCCGGGTGAGCCGGTCCGCGACCATCCCGAACGCCCCGGACGCGAGGACCACGGCGGGGACGACCGCGAGGGGCGCGATGCGTGCGGCCTGCGTGTACCAGACCCCGGTGACCGTGCGCAGCGGGTTCTCCGGGGGGCCCGCCGCGAGCAGCACCAGGGCGACGGCGACGAGGAGCACGGCGACGAGGCGGCGGCCCCGGCGGTGGCGGAAGGCGAGCACGGCCCCGGCGAGGGCCAGTGCCATGACGACGACGTTGCCGAACCCCATCCCGTACCAGTAGACCTGCGGGGTGTCCGTGATGAGCTTGGCAAGGATGGGCAGGTAGCTGGACGACCCGGCGCGCTCGTAGGACAGGGTGGCGAGGAAGGCCGGGAACGCGGCGAGCAGCACGACGACGGTCGCGAGGACACCTGCCGCCGCCGTGATCCCGGCGACCACCGCCAGGGGGCGTCCGGCAGCCCATCCCTGACGGGCCTGCCGGGCGAGGACCACCGCGACGGGAAGCCCGCCGAGGGCGAGCATCGAGAAGGCTCCGGATCCGTGAGCCAGTGCCACGCCCGCACCGGCGGCGAGCAGGGCGAGCGCCGCGGAGGCCTTCGCCGGCCAGAACCAGCGGGTGCGGAGGGCGACGACGAGGACCGTGAGCGCGCCCGGCAGCAGCGCCATGCTCAGCCCCATGGGCTCCTGCGCCAGGACCGTCAGCACGACCACCGGAAAGGCGACGAAGGTCGCCGCCAGCACCGGCGCCACGAGGACGGGAAGATCGCGCTGGTGCACCATGACGCGGGTGAACGCGGCCATCCCGACCAGCCAGACCGGTGCTCCCACCACGAGCGCCGCCGTGTTGGCCGCGGGGACGACCGATGTGAACCCGGGGGCCACCGCGACCAGCGCGTGCCAGACCGACGGGTAGTAGGTGGGCCTGCCGCCGTAGAGCGGGGCGAGCCCGCCGAGGACCGAGGCGTTGCCGGTGTCCTGGATCGACGCGATCGCGTTGAGGTGGAACACCGCGTCCCAGGCCTGTGCCGGGGACTCCGGCGTGGTCATGGCCGCTGCCATCGGCCCGCCGACCAGGACGCACGCGACGAGCGTCGACCCGAGGAGCGGCCACGCCGAGCGGTAGGGCAGCGGAGGCGGGAGCCACAGGGCGTGACGCTCGTCGGTGCTCCGGCGCTGCGCCGTGCCGAGGACCAGACCCGCAGCGACGGCGAGCAGGATCCCGCCGCACACGCCCGCCGCCGCCGTGAGAAGGTTCCAGCGGACCCCGACCAGCGGGTAGACCAGCCCCAGGACGCCTGCGAGCGCCGTGCTCACCGCCGGTGCGGCCCCCAGGGCCACGAGGCCTCTGACGCCGAGCGGACGCAGGAACGCCCACCCGGGAAGGAGCAGACCCGCCCACAGCAGCAGGCCCGGCGGCGCCACGCCGGCCCAGGTCATGCCGACCTCCGGTCGCCCCGCGGCAGGGGCCGACGATCAACGGCAGGTCCGGGCGCGGCTCCCGTCCCAGCCGTCTGCTGCACGGATGGAACGTATCAGCGCGGGCACCGGGAGACGGCGTTCCGCTCGCAGGCGCGCCACGCGCGCCCTGGCGCGGGGCCCGGCGCGGCGTCACCCGGCATGGTTCGCTGGAGGGCATGGCCCACGTGAACGAGCCCGACGTCATCCGCCGCCTGCTGACCACGCCCGGACGATGGGCCGTCGTCGGCCTGTCCGAGAACCGCGCCCGTACCGCCTACAGCATCGCGAGGTATCTCCAGGACGACCTCGGCATGGAGATCGTGCCGGTCCACCCGAAGGCGGAGACCGTCCACGGCGCGACCGGCTACGCCACCCTGGCCGAGGTGCCCGGCCGCATCGACGTCGTCGACGTCTTCGTGCGGTCCGAGCTGGCCGGAGCCGTCGTCGACGAGGCCATCGCCGTCGGCGCCGGAGCGGTGTGGCTGCAGCTCGGGGTCGTGGACGAGGCCGCGGCGGAACGGGCCCGCACCGCCGGCCTCGACGTCGTCATGGACACCTGCCCCGCCATGGAGGCTCCTGCGCTGGGCATCGGCTGACGCGACGGCGGCGGAGCGCAGCCCGGCCGGTCAGGCCGTCGCCGGCGCCCTCCGGCGTGCCACGGCGACGGGGGCGGGACGACGCCGCAGCGTCCGGTCGATCCAGCGGCGGAACGGCGGCCCGGTGCGCTTCTCCACCTGGTGGACGAGCCAGGCGAGGACCATCGAGACCGCGACGGCGGCCCCGAGGACGACCCACCGGTTCGCGTGCCCGGCAAGGTTGTCGATCACCCACCAGCCCCAGAACTCGTGGATGAGGTAGAGCGGGTAGGTCAGGGCGCCGACCGGCAGGAGCCAGGCCCACGGCAGGCGTTGAACCCGGGTGAGGGTCAGGACCGCCACGACGGCGAAGCAGCCGACGGTCAGCACGCCGAGCACCCACGGGTTCGGGGTGAAGACGGTGTTCGTGCTCACCGAGTGCATCTGCCACGGCACGGTGTTGCGCACGGCGAGCCCGGCGTTCATGGCCACCAGGAGCCAGGGAACCAGCGACTGCCCCTGGCGGTGCATGAGGTAGATCAGCATCCCGCCCGCGAAGAACGGGGCGTACTGCTCGATGAGCGCCACCCGCAGCCAGGGCACCTGCAGCTCGAACACCACGTGCGCGGCGAGCGGCCAGAGCGCGCACGCCCAGAGCAGGCGCCGTCGGGTGATGCCCCAGGCGACGAACAGCACCATGAGCCCGTAGAACCGCAGCTCGGTCCACAGCGTCCAGTAGACGCCGTCGACGTGCCGGACGCCGAAGGCCTCCTGGAACATGGTGAGGTTCACCAGCGCCTCCCCCACGCTGATGTCCTTGCCGGCCGGCCAGATCCACAGCAGCAGCACCGAGGTCGCGATGACCGCGATCCAGTACGACGGGTACAGGCGCGCCACGCGGGAGGCGATGACGTGCGGGACGTCCCGCCCCCAGGCGGTCATGAGGATCGCGAACCCCGAGATGACGAAGAACAGCTCGGGGCCGAGCACGCCGTAGATGATGACCGGACCGATCTCGGGGAAGACCTCGCCCGGCTCGGCGCCCCACACCTGCGACCACCGGGCGGCGAAGTGGTACACGACGACGGCGAGCGCCGCGAGGAACCGCAGACCGTCGATGGCGTACAGGCGCGGCCGTGCCGTGCCACCCTCGGGCGCGAGGGATTCCGGGGACCTCCGCCCGGCCGGGGCGGCAGGCGTTGACGTGGCGACCATCGCCCCCACCGTAGGAGCGACCTAGTGCCTCCGCATCCCCGAGGTCACGATCTGGTCACGACGACGGAGCGGCCGCGCCGTTCCTTCCCGCGCCCTCCGGCCGGTCCGCGAGTGCCGAGGTGGTGTTGCGCACACTGCGACCGGTCGACGCCCCGACGTCCGCTCCGGCTGGACGTCAGCTCGCGCGTACCTCGGCCGTCCGGCGCGCGCCCATGGCCGCGACGCGCCGACGGGAGGCCGCCATCGAGGGTGTCTCGACCTCGTGCCCGTGCTCGGCGAGCCAGCTGGCCCAGTCGGTCACCTCGGGATACCGCTTGAGCAGGGCGCGCCGTTCCCGCTCTGTCATCCCGCCCCACACGCCGAACTCGGTGGCGCTGGAGAGTGCCTCGACCAGGCACGCCATGCGCACCGGGCAGGAGAAGCAGAGCTCCCGCGCGGTGCGCTGCGCGGCACCACGCACGAACAGGGTGTCGGGTGAGGTCTGCGCACAGGCAGCGGAACCCGCCCACGTCCGGTCATCGATCACGCTGGTCCTCCTCGTGCACGCCGGCCGGGTCAGCGGCCGAACCGTGAGCTGGTGCGCCGGCTCGTCAGCGTCGTTGCCACGACGGGCCGAACGGCATGGCTCAAGCACACACGGAAAACCGGACGCCCGTAACCCGGTCGGCTGGGCGAGGCGCGGGTGAAATCGGACGCCCCACCCTGAGGGTGAGGCGGGGTTCCGAGGGGTTACAGCTCCGGAGCGTCCGGTCAGCCGATGCGCCGGGGACCCGCCTGCCAGGCCTCCCAGGCGCTGCGGATGATGTCCGTGAGACCGTGCTCGGCCTTCCAGGACAGCACGTCGCGGATGAGGTCCGGCGAGGCGATGAGCTGCGGCGGGTCACCCGGGCGCCGTGGCTCGACGTCGGCCGTGACGTCCAGGCCCGAGACGGCGCCGATCTCCTCGACGACCTGACGGACGGACGCCCCGGTCCCGGTGCCGACGTTGAGGACGCGGTCGTTCAGCGGGACGTCGGAGGTCAGGTGGTCCATGGCCGCCAGGTGGGCGTGGGCGAGGTCGAGGACGTGGATGTAGTCGCGGATGCACGTACCGTCCGGCGTCGGGTAGTCGTCGCCGAAGATCTTGGGCCGCTCCCCCTTCGCGAGGCGGTCGAGCACCATGGGTACGAGGTTGAGCACGGCGGGGTCGCCGAGCTCGGGCCAGCCGGCCCCTGCGACGTTGAAGTACCGCAGCCCGGCCCAGCGCAGACCCCAGGCCCGCTCGCAGTCGGCGAGCATCCACTCGCCGACGAGCTTGGTCTCGCCGTAGGGGTTGATCGGGCGGCACTCCGTCGTCTCCGTGACCACCTCGACGGGCGGCATGCCGTACACGGCCGCGGAGGAGGAGAAGATCATGTTCGCCACCCCGGTGCCCTCCATGGCGCCGAGCACGTTGGCGAGACCACCGACGTTCTGCCGGTAGTACCAGGTGGGCCGCGCCACCGACTCCCCCACCTGCTTCTTGGCGGCGAAGTGGATCACCGAGGTGACCGCGCGCTCGCGCATCACCAGCTCCAGGCTCTCCTGGGCGTCCGGCGCGGCCACGTCGAGCTCGACCAGCGTGGCCTCCCCCACCCGGTCCGCCGCACCCGTGGACAGGTCGTCGACGACGACGACGTCCTCGCCGCGGTGGAGCAGGAGTCGGACCACGTGCGCGCCGATGTAGCCGGCGCCGCCGATGACGAGGGTGCTCATGGCCGCAACCCTAACGGGCTGCTCAGGCGCCGAACCCCACCCGGCTCGAACGCTGCGCCCGCAGGCGAGCGCCCTTCTCCCTCGCGACCTGGCGCAGCCCCTCCTGGAAGGTGACCATCTGCTCGCGCAGGCGGGCGGCGTCGTCGTCCGTGCCGGAGGCGAGGATGCGGGCGGCGAGCAGGCCGGCGTTACGGGCGCCGCCGATCGAGACCGTCGCGACGGGCACGCCGGCGGGCATCTGGACGATCGAGAGGAGCGAGTCCATCCCGTCGAGGTGCTGCAGTGGGACGGGGACGCCGATCACCGGCAGCGGGGTGACGGCGGCGAGCATGCCCGGCAGGTGCGCCGCTCCCCCGGCGCCGGCGACGATGACGCGCAGCCCGCGCCCGGCCGCCTCGCGGCCGTAGTCGATCATCTCGGTGGGCATGCGGTGCGCCGAGACGACGTCGACCTCGACCTCCACGTCGAACTCGCCGAGGACGTCGGCGGCGTCCTTCATGACCGGCCAGTCGGAGTCCGAACCCATGACGATCCCGACCGCTGCACCCATCGCTGCCTCCTGTAGTCGTGACCGGCCTGCGCCGGCTCCCGGCCGTCAGTCTCCCACCGGCGCCGCCGTGCGTACCGCCTCAGCGGTCCACGTGGTCGGAGTCGTCCTCGGTGATGCTCTCGACCTCGAGGCCGTCGCCACGCAGCAGCGCCACCGCACCGTGGGCAACCCGGCGTGCCTCGGCCAGGTCCGGCCCTGTCACGGTCACGTGCCCGAGCTTGCGGCCGGGACGCACCTCCTTGCCGTACAGGTGCACCTTCGCCTCGGGGTAGCGGGCCATGAGCTCCGGGTAGGCCGTGCGCGGGTCCTGCAGGGCGGAGCCGAGCAGGTTCACCATGACGGAGTGCTCCGCGCTCGCCCCGGTCCCGCCGAGCGGCCAGTCCAGGACGGCGCGCAGGTGCTGCTCGAACTGGCTCGTCACGGCCCCGTCGATGGTCCAGTGCCCCGAGTTGTGAGGCCGCATGGCGAGCTCGTTGACCACGAGGCGCGAGCTGCCGTCGTCGTGGTGCACCTCGAACATCTCGACGGCGAGGACCCCGGTGACCCCGAGCCCGACGGCGATCCGCTCGCCGACCTCCCGGGCCCGGGCGGCCGTCGCCTCGTCGAGGTCAGGAGCGGGGGCGAGCACCTCGAAGCAGACGCCGTCCTGCTGCACGGTCTGGACGACCGGCCAGGACCGCACCTCGCCCGCACCGTCGGGACCGCCCGTGGGCCGGCGTGCCACGAGCACCGCGAGCTCCCGGGTGAACGGCACCTTCTCCTCCGCGAGCAGCGCGTCGCCGGGCGCCAGCGCCTCGAGCCAGTCCGCCGCCTCGACGGCGGAGCGCACGACCCGCACCCCCTTGCCGTCGTAGCCGCCCCGGGCCGTCTTGACGACGACGGGCCAGCCGGTGGCGTCACCGAAGGCGGCCAGCCCGGCCTCGGTGCGGACGGCGGCCCACGCGGGGCAGGGGGCGCCGACCTCGGTGAGCCGGGTGCGCATGACGATCTTGTCCTGGGCGTGGACCAGGGCGTCGGGGCCCGGGCGGACGGGGACGCCGTCGGCCTCGAGCTCGCGCAGGAGGTCGTTCGGGACGTGCTCGTGCTCGAACGTGAGCACCTGCGCGCCGTCGACGAGCGCACGCACGGCCGAGGCGTCCGAGGCGGCCCCCACCGGGGCGTCCGGGACCACCTGGGCGGTGGCGACCGTCGGTGACTCCACCAGCACCCGCAGGTGCACGCCCAGCGCGATGGCCTGCTGCTGCATCATCCGGGCCAGCTGGCCCCCGCCCACGACTGCCACGACCGGTGCATCCACGATCGTCGAGCCTAGCCGCGGATACGCTGGGACGGTGACCAGGTCCGGCATCGAGAACGCCACGGAGCACGACACCCCGGGCGCCGACCTTGCGCCGGGCCTCGTGAGGCGGTTCCTCAAGGGGCAGAGCCTCGGCGCCTGGCTGCTCGAGGTGGTCCGCTTCTGCGCCGTCGGTGGCCTCGCCTTCGTCGTCGACGTCGGCCTGTTCAACCTCCTGCGGTTCGGGCCCGGTGAGGTTCTGGGCGAGAAGCCGCTGACGGCCAAGGTCGTCTCGGTGACTGTCTCGGTGCTGGTGGCCTGGCTGGGCAACCGGTACTGGACCTTCTCGGCGACGCGGCGAGAGTCCCGGCGCCGCGAGCTGACGATGTTCGTGCTGGTCAACCTCGGCGGCATGGCCATCGCGGTCGGGTGCCTGGCGGTCAGCCACTACGTGCTCGGGTTCACGTCACCGCTCGCGGACAACATCGCCGCCAACGGGGTCGGCCTCGTCCTCGGCACGGCGTTCCGGTACGTCTGCTACCGGTACCTCGTCTTCACGGCGGAGCGCCCGGAGCCGGCCGACCGGCACTGACCCCGGCCCGCCGGCGGCTGGTTGCCTGCCTACCTGCGCCGGCGCCGCCGCCCCACGGTGACGAGCGCCCCCTGGGGCAGGACCACGTCCGGGTCCAGGGCCGCGGGCAGGGAGTTCAGGAAGACGGTGAAGATCGGAGGGCGACGCTGCCGCAGCTCGAGGCGACCGCCGTCGGCCGCGACGAGGTCCTTGGCGAGCGCCAGGCCGAGCCCGGTGCCGGAACCGCCGGAGACGTGCTTGGTGAAGATGTCCGGGGCGAGCTCGTCGCTGACGCCCGGGCCCTCGTCCGCGACGTCGATGAACACGCCCTTGCCCGTGCCGGAGGCGGCGCGCGTGCGCACCGTCGTCGTCCCCGCGCCGTACTTCAGCGAGTTCTCGATCAGCGTGGCGAGCACCTGGGCCAGGGACCCGGGCGAGGCGAGGACCGCGACCCCGGCTTCGTCGTCGAAGAGGAGCTCGCGACCCGCCTGCTCGAAGCTGGGACCCCACTCCTCCTGCTGCTGGGCGAACACCTCGTCCAGGTGGAGGGCCTCGGTGGTGCCGCCGGAGGAGGACCGGGAGGTCTTGAGCAGGTCCTCCACCACGCCGGTGAGGCGCTCCAGCTGCTCGAGCGAGACACGTGCCTCCTCGCGGACCTCCTCCTGCTCGGAGACGGCGAGGATCTCCTCCAGCCGCATCGACAGCGCGGTCAGCGGGGTGCGCAGCTGGTGGGAGGCGTCCGCGGCGAACTGGCGCTCGGCGGCGAGCCGGCCGGCCATCCGGTCCGAGGAGCGCGCGAGCTCGGCGGCGACGAGGTCGATCTCCTCGACCCCCGAGGGCTTCATGCGCGGGCGCACCTGGCCGGAGCCGAGCTGCTCGGCGGACGCGGCGAGGTAGATGAGCGGCGCGGAGAGCTTCCGCGCCTGTCTCCGGGCGACGATCACCCCGACGGCCTCGGCGGCCAGCGCGCCGGCGACGATGAGCACCACCACCCGGGCCACCTGCCACTGCACGTCGGCGGCGTCGACGTACATGCGGATCGTCGCCCCGGACGGGGTGATCTGGAGCGACTGCAGCACGCGCCCCTCCATGGGGGGCCCGGCGCGGTACTCCCCGCCGTCGGGCCCGCGCACCAGGATCGAGGCCTCGTGCTGGACGTTGCCGCCCACCCACGGCTCGAGCATCGAGTCGTCGAGCTTCTCCCCGAGGTTGATCCGCCGCTCGACGGACCGCCCGAGCGAGGAGACCCGCAGGTCCAGGGTCGCCCGCTCGGCCTCCCAGACGAAGATCCCGCCGAAGACGGCCATCGGGACACCGAGGATGAGCACCGCCACCGTCACGGCGACGACGATCATCTGGATGGCGCGACGGCGCACTGAAACCTAGTTCCCGGCGGTCTCGAAGCGGAAGCCCATGCCCCGCACGGTGGTGATGTACTTCGGGTCGTTGGCGTCGTCGCCGAGCTTGCGGCGCAGCCAGGACACGTGCATGTCGAGCGTCTTCGTGGACCCGGTGGGGTCGGTCCCCCACACCTCGCGCATGAGGGTCTCGCGCCCGACGACGGAGCCCGCCTCCCGCACCAGGACCCGGAGGAGCTCGAACTCCTTCGCCGTCAGGTGCATCTCGCGGGTGCCGCGGAACGCGCGGTGCGCGGCGACGTCGACGCGCACGTCCTGCGCGACGAGCTCGTCCTCCTCGGTGATGTCCCCGCCGGCCCGGCGCAGCAGCGCACGGACACGCGCGAGCAGCTCGGCGAGGCGGAACGGCTTGGTGACGTAGTCGTCCGCGCCCGCGTCGAGGCCGACGACCAGATCGACCTCGTCCGCGCGCGCCGTGAGCACCAGGATCGGGAGGGTCAGCCCCTGGTTGCGGATGTGCCGCGCGACGTCCAGACCGTCCATGTCGGGCAGGCCGAGGTCGAGAACGACGAGGTCCACGCCGTTCGCGAGGTCGTCGATCGCGGCCTGTCCTGTCCCGTGCGGACGGACCTCGTAGCCCTCACGCCCGAGGGCGCGGGCGAGCGGTTCAGCGATGGCGGGGTCGTCCTCGACGAGCAGTACGTTGGTCACGCTCGTCATCGTAGGGCAGATTGCCAAGAACTGGTCAAGTAACCCTCACCTGTGAACGACGTCGCAGGTCAAGGGGTCGACGGCGCACGCCCTGCGGCCGGACCGGCGGGCCTTTCGTCCCGTTCGGCGGCCGGGCCCCCGCTGCTCGGACGGGCTGCCGGCACGCTCCCGTCAGGCGTCCGCGTCCACTCGGCCGGGCTGCAGGTCCGGTCCCGCGGGCGCCTCCCGCGGGCGCCTCCCGCGGCCCTCAGCCGGGCCGACGCCGGAGCTCGATCGGCGTCACCTCGCCCAGTCCCTGCAGCTCGGCGACGGCGCGCGGCACCATCGTGTACATCGCCGCCGCCGGGA
The DNA here is from genome assembly GCF_002563695.1 of Georgenia soli. Taxonomy (NCBI): domain Bacteria; kingdom Bacillati; phylum Actinomycetota; class Actinomycetes; order Allobogoriellales; family Allobogoriellaceae; genus Georgenia; species Georgenia soli. The sequence continues at coordinate 1,021,199 of NZ_PDJI01000004.1, forward strand.
GGGTCGCGAAGGTGTCCGCCGTCGAGCGGTCCAGGAGGATGGTGCCGGCGGGTGCGACGTCGACCAGGCGCGACGCGAGGTTCACCGTCGGGCCGAAGATGTCCCCGTTGCGCGAGATCACCCCGCCCCAGACGACCGAGGCCCGCACGGGCAGCATGTTCTCCCGCGCCTGGAGCTCGGCGAGGAGGCGGACGGTGACCTCCGCACCCGTCGGCAGGTCGTCCGCGACGTACAGGATGGCGTCGCCGATCGTCTTGACCACGCGGGCGCCGTGGCTGGTGATGACGTCGCGTGAGGTGTACTCGAACGTCTGCACCAGCTCGGCCAGCGCACGCGAGCCCAGCTCGGTGGAGCGGCGGGTGTAGGCGACCATGTCGATGAACCCCACCGCGCGCTGCAGCGGCATGCGGAACGGGTCCACGTCCGGGCGGCGGCTGTCGGCCACCTCCGCCTCGGTGCGCACCATGAGCGCGGCGAGCTGCCGGCGCCACGAGTAGTCGAGCTGGGCCTGCAGGACGTCGACGATGCCGGGCAGCTTGTCGAGCACCACCAGCCGCGCGGAGACGTCGTCCAGCGCCATGTTGCGGGCCGCCCCCTCGGCGAGCGCCTCCGTCTGCCAGAGCACGAGGCGGTCCGTGGTGTGGGACTGGGCCCGCAGCAGCGAGATGGCCGTGTTGGTGTCGATGCGGCCGGCGTCGATGAGCTGACCCATGACGCGCAGCGCGTTGACGTCGCTGTCGCCGAACAGCACCGCGTCGTCGGTGACGTTGGGGAAGCCCATCGCCTTCCAGAACGTGCGGGCGAAGTCGACGCTCACCCCGGCCAGCTCGGCCAGCTCGCGGACCGTGTACCGCTCCGACCCGCCGAGGAGCTGCTCGACCGACGCGCGGACCGTGGAGGAGTAGACCTCGCCGCCCGACGCCTCGCCGATGTCGTCAGCACGTGGCCCGTCCGGCAGGCCGATCGGGTCGGTGCGGAGCGCGTCGATCCCCTTGGCCTGGGGGGCGGCACCGCGTGTGTCCTCGCTCACCCCCCGAGCCTAACGGGCCGTCGGCGGGGTCCGGATGTGCCGGACGTCCCCCGCGGCGACGGCCTCGACGCCGACGCCGGTGTCGATCAGGAGGCGGCCGTCGGCGTCGAGGTCGACGGCGCGTCCGTGCCGCTCGGCGCCGCCCGGGAGCTCCGCCCGCACCGGCAGCCCGAGGGTCGCGCACACCGCGCGGACCTGGTCCCGCAGCCCCGCGGCGTCCGCGTCCCCGCCCGCCGCCTCCCACGCGTGCACGAGCGGGACCAGCTCCTCACCGACGAGGTCGAGCGCCGTCGCCGGGTCCACGTCGGCCCCGAGCAGGCGCAGCGACGCCGCCCAGGGCACGGGCAGCTCGCGCTGGGCGACGTTGAGCCCGATGCCGAGGACCACGGCGGTCGCCGCGTGGCCGGACGCGTCCCCCGCGGCGCTCGGCCAGCTGCCGCCGGGCACCACCTCGGCGAGGATCCCGGCGACCTTGCGATCACGCCCCCACCCCTCGACGTCGGCCGCCCCGGCGTCGACGGCGAGGACGTCGTTCGGCCACTTCACGCCCGTGCGGACCCCCGCAGGCAGCAGGCGCCCGCACGCGCGCTGCACGGCGAGACCGGCGAGCAGCGGGACCCAGCCGAGCCGGTCGGCCGGGACCGCTGTGCGCAGCAGCACGGAAGCGGTCAGCGCCTGACCGGGCGGCGTCTCCCACGAGCGGCCGGCGCGCCCGCGTCCCGCGTCCTGGTGGTCGGCCACGAGGACCGACAGGTGCGGCCAGGCGTCGGGGTCCGCCGCGGCAGCGTCCCGCAGGTCGGCGTTCGTCGAGCCGGTGCGGGGCACACGGACGACGCGGGTGAAGGTGGGGCTGTCGGTCACGGGACAAGCCAACCACCGTTCACCCGGCCGCCCGCCCACCGCCCGGCGGGATGCCCGCTCCTGCAGACTGCGCGGCGCGCGCAGCCCGCCCCGGCAACCGACGCGCCCGCCCGCCTTGCACCTGTAAGTGCTTCTGCGGACGTTCAGTCGTCCCACGCACACTTCATCTGCGCAGAACCACTGACGGAGCGCAGAACCACTGACGGAGCGCAGAACCACTGACGGAACGGGCGCCGACGGCGGATCGCGTGCGCCGCAGCCCGACCCAGTTGTGGAGTTCCGACAAGGCCACCCCGTCGAACACGCATCACTCCCGCAGCGAGCGGTGGGGATGCGACAACTACTCTGGCCGACGTGACCGAATCCCGCGTGCGCCCCGACCAGCCGACGGCCCCCGAAGACTCCGCGGCGCCGGCCCCCACCGAGACCACGTCCGCGCAGGCGTCCCCGGCGACGCTCTCGCCGGCGGCCGCGGCCTCTGCGCCGGCAGCGACCCCGACGGCCACCCCCGCCGGGTCGACGAGCACGGAGGCGCCGAGGCCCGCCGCGGGCCCGGCCCCGACGTCGACCACCGCGGAGAAGCTCGCCGACCTGGCGGCCCGGACGGAGCGCGGCATCACCGCACCTGCCGCGGCCGCCGTCGAGAAGCAGGGGAAGCGCGGGAAGAAGTCGGCCCGCGAGCGGCTCGAGGCCCTCCTCGACCCGGGCTCGTTCACCGAGCTGGACGCCTTCGCCACCCACCGCTCCACCAACTTCGGTCTGGAGAAGAAGCGCATCCCGGGCGACGGGGTCGTCACCGGGTTCGGCACCGTGGACGGGCGCCAGGTGTGCGTGTACTCCCAGGACTTCACCGTCTTCGGCGGCTCGCTCGGCGAGATGCACGGCCAGAAGATCACCAAGGTCATGGACCTGGCGCTGCGCACCGGCGTGCCGCTCATCGGCATCTCCGACGGCGGCGGCGCCCGCATCCAGGAGGGCGTCGCGGCGCTGACCCAGTTCGCGGAGATCTTCCGGCGCAACGTCGCGGCCTCCGGGGTGATCCCGCAGATCTCCCTCATCCTCGGCCCCAGTGCCGGGGGCGCCGTCTACTCCCCCGCGCTGACGGACTTCATCGTCATGGCCGAGGGCACCTCGAACATGTTCATCACCGGCCCGGACGTCATCAAGGCCGTCACCGGCGAGGAGGTCGGCTTCGAGGAGCTCGGCGGCGCGGCCACGCACAACCAGCGCTCCGGCGTCGCCCACTACCAGGCGGCCGACGAGGACGACGCGATCGACTACGTCCGCGCCCTGCTGTCCTACCTGCCGTCGAACAACCTCTCGGACCCGCCGTCGTGGCCGACCTCCGAGGCGGAGGCGAGCGCCGCGCTCGAGGTCACCGACGCCGACCTCGAGCTCGACACGCTCGTGCCCGACTCCGACAACCAGCCCTACGACATGCGCACCGTGATCGAGCACGTGGTGGACGAGGGCGAGCTGCTGGAGGTCCAGCCCGGGTACGCCCCCAACATGATCACGGCGTTCGGGCACGTGGAGGGCCGGCCGGTCGGCATCGTGGCGAACCAGCCGCTGCAGATGGCCGGCACCCTGGACATCAGCGCCTCGGAGAAGGCCGCCCGGTTCGTGCGCACCTGCGACGCGTTCAACCTGCCCGTCCTGACCTTCGTGGACGTGCCCGGCTTCCTGCCCGGCACGGACCAGGAGTGGAACGGCATCATCCGCCGCGGCGCCAAGCTGATCTACGCGTACGCGGAGGCGACCGTCCCGCTGGTCACCCTCATCACCCGCAAGGCCTACGGCGGCGCCTACATCGTCATGGGCTCGAAGAAGCTCGGCGCGGACGTCAACCTCGCCTGGCCGACGGCGCAGATCGCCGTGATGGGCTCCGGCGGCGCGGTGAACATCCTCCAGCGCGGGGCGCTGAAGAAGGTCGCCGAGGAGGGCGGCGACGTCGAGGCCGAGCGGGCCCGCCTGGTCGCCGAGTACGAGGAGGCGCTGGTCAACCCGTGGGAGGCCGCCGAGCGAGGCTTCGTCGACGCCGTCATCGCCCCGGCCGAGACACGGGTCCAGGTGGTGCGGGCGCTGCGGGCGCTGCGCACCAAGCGCGCCTCGCTGCCGGCCAAGAAGCACGGGAACATCCCGCTGTGACCACGGTCGACGACTCCCTGGCCTCCGCCCCGTCGCCGGCCGAGTGGTCCGGCGGCGGGAACGACTACGTCGTCGCCTCCGCGCTCGGCTCCCTCGGGACGACGGCGGACGGCGGTCCGCCGCTCATGACGTCCCCGGCCGTCCGGGTCGTCCACGGCCGCCCGGACGACCTCGAGCTGGCCGCGCTGGTGGCCGGGATCGTCGCCGCCCGGGGCCGGGTCGACGAGCTGGGCGGCCTGCCCGACGACGCCGCCGAGACCGTCCGCACCCGATGGACGGACCGCGCGCGCGTCCTCGGGGCTGCGCCCACGCCCGGCGCGGGGGCGTGGCGCTGGTCGCTGCACCCCTGAGCGGCGGCCCGGGGCGCGCCGTCTAGGCTGCCCGTGTGACCGAGAGCACCGCCGGCGGCCCCGCCGCCCCCACCGAAGCCCCCGCCCGCCGAGCCACGCCGACCGACGCCATCGCGGACGCCTACGTCCACCGCCTCGTCGCCCTGGACCCGCTGACCGCCACCAGCCTCGGGCTGCCGGGCCACGACCACGCCATGCCGGACCTCTCCCCCGCGGGCATCGCCGAGCGCACGATGCTCGACCGCGCGACGCTTGCCGAGCTGGCCGCCGTCGAGCCGGTGGACGAGGTCGACCGCGTCACGCACGCCGCCATGCGCGAGCGCCTCGGCCTGCAGGTGGAGCTCGCCGAGGACGGCGAGCTCGAGCGCGACCTCAACGTCATCGCCTCCCCCGTCCAGTCGGTCCGCGAGGTCTTCGACCTCATGCCGACGGCGACGGCGCAGGACTGGGAGACGATCGCCGCCCGCCTCTCGGCCGTGCCGGCCGCGCTGGAGGGCTACCAGGAGTCTCTGCGGGCGGCCCTCGCCGCGGGGAACGTCGCGGCGCTGCGGCAGGTCGAGGCCTGCCTGCGGCAGTCGGACGAGCTGGCCGACGCCGACTCCTCCTTCTTCACCACGTTCGTCGCCTCCGCCCAGCCCGACGGCGAGGCGCCGACCGGCGCGCTCGCCGCGGCGCTCGAGAAGGGGGCCGCCGACGCCCGCCAGGCCTACGCCGACCTGGCTCGTATGCTCGGCGAGGAGATCGCGCCGGACGCACCGCGGGAGGACGCCGTCGGCCGCGAGCGCTACGCGCTGTGGTCGCGGTACTTCCTGGGTGCCGTCGTCGACCTCGACGAGACGTACGAGTGGGGGCTGGAGGAGCTGGCCCGGATCGTCGCCGAGCAGCAGGAGGTGGCCGACCGGCTCTACGGGCCCGGCACGGACATCACCGAGGCGATGGCGCGGCTGGACAAGGACCCGGTGCGCATGCTGCACGGGACCGAGGCGCTGCGGGCGTGGATGCAGGCCACCTCGGACGAGGCGGTCGCCGCGCTGGGCGGCACGCAGTTCGACATCCCGGAGCCGGTCCAGCGCCTCGAGTGCCTCATCGCGCCCACCCACACCGGCGGGATCTACTACACCGGCCCGAGCGCCGACTTCTCCCGTCCGGGGCGCATGTGGTGGTCCGTGCCCGAGGGCGTCACGGACTTCGCCACGTGGCGCGAGAAGACCACGGTCTACCACGAGGGCGTCCCCGGCCATCACCTGCAGATCGGGCAGACCGTCTACCGGGCCGAGCTGCTCAACCTCTGGCGCCGGATGGCGTCGTGGGTGAGCGGGCACGGCGAGGGCTGGGCGCTGTACGCCGAACGGCTGATGGCGGACCTCGGCTTCCTCGACGACCCGGGCGACCGCATGGGCATGCTCGACGGGCAGCGGCTGCGCGCGGCCCGGGTGGTGCTCGACATCGGCGTGCACCTGGGCAAGCCGGCCCCGGCGGAGTGGGGCGGCGGCACGTGGGACGCGGCCAAGGCATGGGAGTTCCTCAAGGCCAACGCCAACATGGCCGAGGAGTTCCTCGCCTTCGAGCTGGACCGCTACCTCGGGTGGCCGGGCCAGGCGCCGAGCTACAAGATCGGTCAGCGGCTGTGGGAGGAGACCCGCGTCGCGGCCGGGCGGGCGGCGCAGGAGCGCGGCGAGGACTTCGACCTCAGGGCGTTCCACCGTCGCGCCCTCGACATCGGCTCGGTCGGGCTCGACGTGCTGCGGGACGCGCTGACCCACTGACGCCCCTCGGGTCACGCGGCTACCGTGAACGCATGGCCAGGCAGCCCGGCCCGACGGGCGGCTCCCCGGACCGGGCGGCCCCGCCGCCACGCCCGGCGATGTCGGACCGCACGCCCGCACCGGTGCCCCAGGAGCCGACACCGCCGCGCGCCCTCAGCCGCTCCCGCACGCTGTGGCTGCTCAGCTTCCTCGCGGGTCTGACGGCGGCGGTCCTCGCGTACCTCCGCCGCGACGAGCACCTGGACCGCATCGCCGAGCAGGTGCGGGAGCTGGCCCCCGGCCGGGCCGCCGGCACCGTCGACACCGCCGCGGCGGTGGTGCTGGCCGGCACGGTCGCCGCGGTCGTGCTCGTCGTCGCGGCGGAGGCCCTGCTGGTCCGTCGGCTGCTGCGGCGCGCGGGCGGTGCCCGGGCCGGTCTGACGGTGCTGCTCGTCGTGCACGCCGTCGTGGCCCTGGTGGCGGAGGCCTACCTCACCGTCCCCGGCCCGGCCGGGCTGCGTGACCGCGCGGTCCTCGTGGGGTGGGTCGGCCTAGCCGCCCTGGCGTACCTGCTCGCCCTCGCGCCGAGCGTCGGCCGGTGGCTGCGCGCCCGCTGAGGCGGCGGCGATCTCGGCGAGCACCCCCTCGCAGCTGCGCACCACCACCCGGCACACCTGCGCCGCCGCCCGGTCCGTCAGCGGGGACTCGGCGAGGGTCCGCCACCGCCGCAGCCGGTCGGTCGCCGCCGCGCGGACCTCGGCGTCGGACGCCTGGCCGGTCAGGCCGAGGCGTTCCCGGGCGCCCGGGCCCCGGCCGCCGAGCAGCACCTCCGCCTCCGCGGCGTCGTCCGCGTCCCGCAGCGGCAGCCCGGTGGTGCGTGCCTGCGCGAGCAGCCCGAGCTCGGTCAGCTCGTGCGCCCCGGCGCGCACCCGCTCCAGGGCCGCGGCGACGCCGTCGGCGCCCGGCCGCGGCCGCTCCCGCAGCAGGTGGTCGACGGCGACGAGGGCCGAGCGGGCCTTGAGGTGGTCGGCGCGGGCCTGGAACTGGGCGTCCAGGAGGGCGAGGAGCTCGTCGAGGCCGCTGCGGCGCACCATCGCGTGGGCCAGGTCGGTGGGGTCGGTGGTGCCGCCGCGCACGAGCGCCACACCGAGGCGGATCCCGAAGATGCCGAACCGCTCCAGCAGGGCCCGGCGCCGCTCGGGCGCGACGTCGACCGGGGCGGAGGGGGCGGCGAAGCGGTCGGCGGAGAGGAGCATGCGCTCCCGGACCGGCCGGTCCAGCTCGGCCAGGGCGGACAGTGCCGCGAACTCCCACTGCCGCATGGTGCGGGCGCTCTGGGCCACCAGCCCCGCCACGGGCACGACGCCCAGGGCCAGCGGACGCAGCGTCGGGTCCTCCCGGTACCGGGCGGCGACGACGCCGGCGGAGATCATCGCGTCGATGCGGCCGGCCCCGATCTCGTCCGCCCGGGAGAGGACGGCGACGGCGTTGACGGTCCCGGACCGGCTCGCCTCGGTGTCCCGGAAGGACTCGAGGAAGCCGATGTCCGAGGCGTGCAGGTGGCGCATGAGGTACACGACGGCGTCCGCCTGGGCGGGGGCGTCCTGGGGGGTGAGGAAGTCGGTCGTGCGGGCCGAGACGTCCCCCGACAGGGAGGCGATGCCGGGCGTGTCCACGAGGGTGAGCCGCCGCAGGCTCGGCACCGGCCACTCGACCTCGAGCCGTGCCACCTGCTCGGCCGGGACGCCGTCGAGGGTGAGAAGCAGCCGCCCGTCCTCGCGGCGGACCGGGAGCGGGCGGGGTGCGCCCTCGAGCGGGTGGAGCGTCACGCGGGGCGTGGTCCCGTACCGGTACCAGGTCACCACGGTGGTGCACTCCCCGGCGTCCGTGGGGGCGATCTCCTCGCCAAGGATCGCGTTGAGCAGCGTGGACTTGCCGGCCTTGACCATGCCGGCGACGGCGACGCGCAGCGGTTCGTCGAGGCGTCGTCGGTACGAGCGCAGGGTCTCGGCGGCGGGGTCGTCGCGGTAGAGGTCGACGGCGGCGACGAGCAGCTCCCGCACCTCGGCGGGGAGCCGGCCGGTCACGCCCGCCCCGCCGGTGCCGGCTCCTGCCCCACCTGCACCGCCCGGGCGCGGAACTTCTCCACCCGCGCGAGCTCGGCGCGCAGCTCCCTGATCCGCGCCTCGCTCTCCGCCGCGTAGGTGCTCGCCGCCTTCTGGGCGGCCTGGACGGAGTCGGTGAGGGTGCGGTGGTGCTCCTCGGCGAGCTCGGTGAAGTGGTCGCGGATGGCGCGCTGCACCAGCCGGAGCCGGTCCTTGAGCTGCTTGCCCACCTGGAAGATCACGTCGTCGGTGGCGCGCCGCACGATGGTCTTCGCCTCGGCCTGACGCCGCCTCAGGCGGGTCTCCCGGTCCTCGCGGTACGCCTTGGTGCCGATGAGCAGCCCGGCGCCCACGGACAGCGGGTTGACCAGGGACATGCCCAGCATCCCGGTCAGCAGCCCGAACATGAGGATGCCGCCGTAGGAGCCGCGCATCCCCACGAGGATCCGCTGGGCCGCGCCCAGGTGCCCGGGGTCGAGGAAGGGCACCGGCTCGACGGGGTCGAGCACCCCCTCGGTGTCCCCCACGCGCAGGTCGGGCAGACGCAGCTCCTCGAGCGAGAAGTGGTCCGCCACCCGGCGTGCGAGCCACTGCGAGCGCTCGTCCGTCCACACGAACGTGTCGGAGACGGCGGAGGCGGTGCGCTGCTCGAACCAGTCCGAGAACTGGTCCCAGACCGGCCCGGGGTCCCCGCGGTCGATGGCCTCCTCGGCCTCGCGCAGCACCGAGCGCATCCGGTCGCGCAGGTCGTGCTCCATGTCGGCGATGAGGTCCGTCATGCCGTCGGAGAGCGTCAGCTGCCAGCGGGCGCTGCGGCGGCGCTGGTCGTCGGCCTTCGCCCGGGCCTCCTCCAGGTCGAGGATCAGCTGCGCCGTCGCCCCCGGGTCCTGCAGCGCGTGCAGCTCCGAGCCGACGGACAGCCGCAGGTTGTCCGCCGTCGAGACCAGGTCGTGCCCGACGGACCGGCGGGTGAGGCGCTCGGCGTGGCCGAGGACGTCCTGGCGCAGGAAGCGGACCAGCGCCGGGAACCCGGACTCCTCGTTCAGCTCGCGGTCCTGCTCCCGGGCGGCGTGGAGCCGCAGCACCGAGGAGACGGGGAAGAGGGGGACGCCCGGGGCGAGCGCGGCCAGGTGGGCACGGTCCAGGTCGACGATCCGCCGCCACTCCGGGTAGATGTCCGTCTTGGTCACCACGCACGCGACGTTGGGGCAGACCCGCATCGCCTGGCGCAGGAACCGCATCTCCGGCTCGGTGTACTCCTGGGAGGCGTCCGAGACCAGGAGGACGACGTCGGCGCTCGGCAGGGCTGTCAGCGTCGTCAGCGAGTGGGCGGACTCCAGCCCGCCCACCCCCGGGGAGTCGACGACCGTGAGGCCGTCGGCCAGGATCGCCCGCGGCAGGGACACCTCGGCCGCGAGGAGCCGGCGCTCGTTGCCGGGGTTGCCCCGCTCGGAGACGTAGGCGGCCAGCTCCTCCAGCGGGACGGGGACGCGGGCCGGTGGTCCGTCGTCGGCCGTCCGTCGACCTTCCGGGGGTGCCACGACGACGGCGGACGGCCTCTCCCCGTGACGCACCACCGTGGGGACGGAGGTGGCGACGTCGTCGTCCACGGGGCAGACCGGTGCGTTGACGAGTGCGTTGACCAGCAGGCTCTTGCCCTGCTTGAACTCCCCGACGACCATCACACGCACGTCCGGGTCGAGCAGCCGGCGGCGTGTCTGCTCCAGGCGCCGCCGAAGATCGGGGCGTCCCTCACCGGTCAGGGCGATGCCCTCGTCGACCAGCTCCACCAGCTCCACGTCGGCCCCCTTGCCGTCCACCTCTCAATGACACCACAGAGGGCCCGGCGGCGGACGGGGGGACGTGGAGCCGCCGGGCCCAATTTCTGTGGTTTCGGTGCTGTTCTCGGGTCAGAGATCCACCTCGCCTTCGTTCACGGAGTGGTCGACGTCGACGTCGAGGGTGTCGTCGTCGCTGGTGAAGGAGTCGTCGACGGTGAAGGAGTCCTCGATGTCGACGTCCGTCTCGTGCTGCACGACGTCACCGCCCGCGATCACGCCGGAGCTGTCGAGGTCGACGTCGGTCTCGTGCTGCACGACGTCACCGCCGGCGATCACGCCGGAGTTGTCCAGATCGACGTCCACGTGCGTGTCGTCGTGGCTGTCGCTGACGTCGCCTCCGCCCGCCGTGGAGCCGTGGTCGGCGTCGACGGCGTCGCCGCCGGCGATCTGGCCGGAGTTGTGCAGGTCGACGTCCACGTCGTCGTCGTGGATCTCGCCGCCCCGGTCGGCGAGCTGGCCGGAGTTGTGGATGTCGGTGTCGTCGTCGGCGACGGACCCGCCGCGGTCGGCGTAGTTGCCGGAGTTGTCGATCTCGTCGGAGAAGTTGTCGTCACCGACCACGACGGTCGCGCCGTCCTCGGCGTCCACCCAGGTCCTGGTGGACTCGTCGTGGGAGTTGTCGACGTGGGCGTCGTCCCCGGCCGCGACGGCGTGGTCGCCGGACGCGATGACGGCGTCGTTGTCGAACAGCTGCACCACGTCGCCGTCCGCCCAGATGTTCTGGTTCACGGACTGGTCGGTGACGGTGTCCCGGTCGTCGACCCACGAGGTGTACGAGTAGTCGTTGACCACGTAGCTCAGCTGCTGCACGGCGTGGGCGTGGTCGTCGTCGTAGCGGGGGTGGTCGGCGTCGTCGTGTCCCGGGACGTCGGGGCGGTCGTGGCCGGGGCGGTCGTGGCCGGGGCGGGGGAAGCTGCCGCCGATCGCCGCGTCGTTGCCGCCGGTGCCGTAGTCACGGTCGAAGGAGGAGTCGACGCGTACGGGCGCGTAGTCGAAGATCACCGGCATCACGGCCTCGACGTCGTCCGTGCAGACTCCGCCGAGGCCGGCCGCCTCGAGGGCCTTGTCGGGGTCGCTGCGGAAGGCGGCTGCGGCCTCCGGGTCGCGCAGGAGCTTCATCAGGAACTCGAGCAGCATGTTGGCAATCGTCGTCATCGCGTCTCCCTCGTCGAGATGGTCCGCCTGACCACCTCCGGCCGGCTGTCTCGAACGTACGAACGCGGTGGGGGGCGAGCATCGGGGGCGGCTCCCCTGCGCGTGCGTGACCGGGTGGGGATCCGGCGGGGGCTCCCGCCAGGGGTGAGGGGGGAACCCCGGCCCTACTCCCCCAGCAGCGCCCGCAGCCGGGTGAGCATCTCCGCGCGGGTGTCCACGCCGAGGCGACGGCGGATCCGGGCGATGTGGTGCTCGGCCGTGCGCGGGGAGATGAAGATCGTCTCGCCGATCTCCCGGTAGGTCTTGCCCGCCAGCACCAGGCGGGCGACCTCCTTCTCGCGGGCGCTGAGCCCGGTCTCGTCCACCACCCCCACGGGGATCCCCGTCGGGGTGGTGCGTGCGCCGTCGTCCTGACGCGCGTCCGCGGCGGAGGGGTGGAGGTCCCGCGCGCAGGCGAGCAGCCTCGTCATGTCCGACCGCTCGGGGGCCCGCGCGGCGGCGTGGCCGGCCAGGCGCGCCCCGTCCCACGCCAGGCCGACGGCGGCCAGGCCGGTGGCGGCCCGTTCGACGGCGGTGACGTCGACGTCGCCGCTGAGCACCCGCACCCACGCCCGCCCTGCCGTGGCCAGGACGGCGGCGTAGGAGCTGGTGGCGGCGGCGGTGACCAGGCCGCGGGCGTGCGGGGCGAGCCGGTCCGGCTGGCCGGTGAGAATGGCCGCCTGGACCCCGCACCAGTGCAGCGGGGCCGCCCACACCGCCGGTTCCCCGAGCCGCAGGAGCAGCTGCCACGCGTCGGCGAGGTGCGGCTCGAGGCGCTGCTCCTCGTGCAGGCGCGCCCCCGCCAGGAGCAGCTCGCCGAGCGGCAGGAGACTGAACAGGTCGACGGGGAAGTGCAGGAGCGCCTCACGGGCGCGCGCCCAGCCGCGGACCAGGCCGGCGGCGTCGTCGGTGCGCCGTGCCAGCCCGACCTCGAGCGCGATGCGGATCATCTCGTCCCGCGGCACGAGGTCGCCGTCGGCCTCGCGCAGCGCGGCACGGGCCTCCTCGGGGCGGTCGCGCAGCATGGCGACCCACCCGCGCAGGAGGTGCAGGCGCGGGGCGGACGCCGGGCCCCCCTGGTGGCCGCGCAGCGCGTCCTCGGCCACGGACTCCGCCACGCCGAGCTCACCGGTGTTCAGGGCCACGAGGGCGGCGAGGACGGCGGGCAGCTCCGGCACCGGGACGGCGGCGCCGTTGGCGGTGAGCGTGTCGGAGGCACGGACCAGCATCCACAGCGAGCGCGTCGGCTGGCCCCGGACCGACTCCCACAGGCCCTGCGCCATGAGGGCCGAGGCGACGGCGAGCGAGGTCGGGGAGCCGAGCCTGGCCCCCGCGGCGAGCATGCGCTCGGCTTCCTCGACGTCACCGGTCCCGAGCATGGCGACCGCGCCGAGGGGGGCCGAGGCGCCCAGCCGCTCCTCCCCCGCCCAGCGGTACAGGTCAGCGGCGCGGGCCAGCATCCCGCGCTGCGCCCACACGGAGGCCCCCACGTCGACGGCGCGGGCCAGGTCGGGCGGGTTGTCGTGGCCGAGCAGCTCCTCCACGATCGCTCCCGCCCGGTCGAGGTCGCCGGCCTGCGCCGCCGACTGGGCGCGCCGGGCGGCGGTCGCCACGGCGTCGGCCCCGGCCGCCGTCGCCTCCTCGTACAGCTCTGAGGCGAGCTGCGGCTCCTGCGCCAGCGCGCCGTCCGCCGTCGACTCGAGCGCCCGGGCCACGTGGGGGTGGCGCAGCCCGGTCCGGGCGAGCTCGCGCGCGACGTCGTTCAGGGAGTGGCCGCCGGCCAGCAGCGTGTCGACGAGCGCCCGCTGGAGCGGACGGACCCGGTAGGCCGGGGTGACCGCGAGCAGCGCGGAGCGCACCAGCGGCACCACCGTGCCGTCGTGCAGCATGAGACCGGCGGCGACCGCCTCGGAGACGAGGGCGTCACCCTCGGCGGGCGACCGCGTCAGCACCGGCGGGACGGCCTCGCCGGAGAGGTCGAAGCCGACGGCGGAGGCGAGCAGGAGGTCCCGCAGGCCGGCGTCGAGGTGCTCGAGCTCGTGGCCGACCTGCAGCGCGACGGACGCCGCGACGTCGGCGGAGGTGAGGCCGGTGGTGCGCATCGCGGAGACCATGCGGTTGACCAGCCACGGCATCCCGCCGGTCTCGTGGAGGATCCTGTCGACCTCGGCGGGAGGCACCGGACCGCGCAGGCTGCGGCCCACGTAGGCGAGCACCTCCGGCGGGCCGAGCGGCCCCAGCACGACCGGGGGGCGCTGCTCGGCGAGGGCGGAGACGAGCCGCCGCAGGCCCGGCGCGACCGGCCAGGGCCGGTAGGCGACGACGAGGTCGCCGTCGTGCTGGTCCCAGTGGCGCAGCACATGCTCGAACGCCGGTTCCGGCAGGCTGTGGGCGTCGTCGATGAGGACCGCCCCGAAGGTGGAGAGGTCCTTGAGGTCGAGCTCTGAGCGCGCGAGCCGGGTCTCGACGCCCGCGCTGCGGTAGGCGTCGGCGAGGTCTGCCAGCAGTGCCGACTTCCCGGACCCGCCGACCCCAACGAGAGTGGCCGCCCGGCGGGCCGGTGGGCCCGTGGTGATCTCCTCGTAGAGGGCGGCCGCCGCGGTGCCGCGGGCCTCCCGGAGGACGGCCGGCCGGGTGCTCGTCATCCTCCACCGGCCGAGGGACTCGGGGGCGCCGGGTCGGTCGTCGGGAAGGAGGCCTCGCTCGGCGCGGCCGTGGGTGTCGCCGCCGGCGTCGTCGGCTCCTGCGTCGTCGGCGGCGTCGTCGGGTCCGTGGTGGGCGGCTCGGTCGGCTCCTGCGTCGTCGGCGGCGTCGTCGGGTTCGTGGTGGGCGGCTCGGTCGGCTCCGGCGTGACGGGCGGGGTCGTCGGCGGCGGCGTCGTCGGCACCTGCGTGGGCGGAGGGGTCGTCGGGTTCGTGGTCGGCACGGGGGTGCTGGGCGTGCCCGTGCCGGGCGTGGCGGTGCCGGGGGAGGTCGGGCTCGGCGACGACGGCGCCTTCGTCCCCGTGCCACCTCCTGTGGTGCCCGACGGCCTCGGCGACGGGGCGGGGCTGCCCTTCCCGGGCCCCTCGACGACCGCCGGGGTGCGCGGGTCGGAGCTCTTCGCGCCGTCGGTGGACCGGGCGGGTCGGGTCTCCTGCGGCGTCGTGGTGGCGATGGCCTGGGCGTGCGCCCGTCGCCCGGCGAAGACGCTGGCGTCGGTGGCCATCGGTGCCCCGGCCCCACCTGCCCGGGCGTCCACCTCGGCCGCGGCGGCGGCCGGCGTGTCCGGCTGCACCGAGTCGCCCAGCTTGGCGACGACGGAGGAGAGCGTGCTGCGCCCGGCCTCGATCACCGCCGGCGTCTGCCCCGCCATCGAGGTCACCACGGTGATGCCGAGGACGGCGGCGGAGACGGCCAGCACCCGGACGCCCGTCACGTGCCGCCTGCGTGCGGGATCCTGCCTCGGGACGAAGGAACCGCCCGCGGCGACCAGGCGCGCCGGAGCCTCGTCGGGGGTCTCCGCGGTCGTGCCCGGCACCGCGTCCTCGAACGCCGTCGGCTCCGAGATGGAGCCGGCCGCGACGGTCCACCCCCGCGGGAACGCCCCGACGGCCGCCAGGGCCGGTGCCGCGGACCCCGCCGTCGCGACCGCGAGCGACTCGGCCGCCGCCCGGGCGGCCCCGAGCGCGACGGAGGCCTGCGGGTCGGTGTCGACGGCGACGGGGCGGCCGAACCGTGCCGAGAGCAGCTCGGCGACGAGCGGGATGCGGGACGAACCGCCCACGAGGAGGATCGCCTCCAGGTCCTCCGGCGCCACCTCGGCGCTGTGGAGCGCGGTCGCGAGCACGTCGAGCGTCTGCTCGACCGCCGGGGCGATCAGCTCCTCGAGCTCGGCCCGCACGATCCGCACCTGCGTCTGCAGCCCGGGCAGGAGCACCGGGACCGTGGTCTCGGCGTCGGCGGAGAGCGCCTCCTTCGCCTCGGTGCACTCGCGGCGGAGCCGGGCCAGGGCCGCGAGCGCGCCCGGCGCCTGCGGGGAGAGGTCAGTCAGGGCGTCGCCGACGGCGGCCGCCACGTGGGCGAGCACCAGCTCGTCGAGGTCGGCGCCCCCCAGTCGTTCGAGCCCCTCCGGCCGACCGATGATCTCGCAGCCGTCGGGGCCGGACCGGCGCACGACCGCCGCGTCGAAGGTCCCGCCGCCGAAGTCGTAGACCGCGACGGTCGCGCCGTCGGCCACCCGCGGCTGGGCGAGGTAGTGCCGGGCCGCGGCGCGCGGCTCGCTCACGAGAGTCACGTCCGGCAGGCCGGCGTCCGCCAGGGCGTCGCGGACGATGCCGGCACGGTAGGAGCCCCACGTGGCCGGGACGGCCACGGCGACGGCGTCGGGCGGCTCCCCCTCCTGCTCCTCGGCGCGGTCGAGCACCCAGCGTGCCTGCGCCGCGTAGAGGTCCTCGGGGGTCACGGCGATGTCGCCGACCGAGACCGGGACCGTGTCCCCGACCCGCCGCTTCACCTCGCGGACCACGCGCTCCGGGTGGGAGACGGTCCGGCGCTCGGCCGCCTCACCGACCAGGGCCTGGCCGGCCTCGTCGAGGTACACCACGGACGGGACGGCGGGGCCGCGCGTCCCGAGCCAGAGCAGCTGGGGCGAGGGGTCGCCGTCCGGGCGCGCGGAAGCGGCCACCGTGGAGGTCGTACCGATGTCGATGCCCAGCACGTACGGCATGTCTTCCCCAGACGGCACTCATCATCAATGTGGCCCCCCGGATGCAGCCAGGCTACGAGACCACCACGACCCCTGCACACCCCTTGAAGGGGGAAACAGGAAAGGGACTTTTCGGCTCCAATATGCGGCGGGACCACCGTCCATGCTCCTTGCGCCCGGCCACGGGCCGGGGCACGGGCGAGGACCGGTGTCTACTGTGGGTCGCCGTGACCACGCTTCTGCTCGCCTCCGCCTCACCCGCCCGACTGGCCACCCTGCGCTCCGCCGGCATCGAGCCGCTGGTCGCGGTCTCGTCCGTCGACGAGCCCGCCGTGCTGGCCCGGGCGGCCGAGGAGGCCGCTGCCGCCGGGCTCGGCACGCTCCCGGCCGCCGAGCAGGTGCTGCTGCTGGCGCGGGCGAAGGCACGGGACGTGGTCGCCTCCGCGCCCGCGGCCGCGCAGGCGGACCTGGTGCTGGGCTGCGACTCCATGCTCGAGCTCGACGGCGGCGCCGGCGTGGAGGTGGTGGGCAGGCCTGTCGACGCCGCGGACGCGGTGGCCCGGTGGCGCTCGATGCGCGGCCGCTCCGGCCGGCTCCACACCGGGCACTGGCTGGTGCGCGGTGCGCATCAGGTGGGTGCGACCTCCACGACGCTCGTGCACTTCGCGGACCTCTCCGACGCCGAGATCGACGCCTACGTCGCCACCGGTGAGCCGCTGCGCGTCGCCGGCGCCTTCACCGTCGACGGCCTCGGCGGGCCGTTCGTCACCGGCATCGAGGGCGACCACCACGGAGTCGTGGGCCTGAGCCTGCCGCTGCTGCGGGACCTGCTCGCCCGCGTGGGCCTGACGGTCCCCGACCTGTGGGACGCCACCGTGCGGGCGTGAGTCAGCGCCGGGAGCGGCGCATGGCCCTGACGACCGTGAGGGGACGGTCCGCCTCGTCGCGGCCCGCCGCGAGGAGCCGGTAGCGCTCGGTCTCCACGCCGACGAGCGCCACCCGCCCCTCGGCGTCGTGGTGCGTCCCCCAGCCGTAGGTCTTGCCGAGCGGCGAGGAGCGCAGGCACGCCTGCGGGCGGGCGAAGAACTCCTCCCTCGCCCGCACGCGCTCCGGCTCGGCGATGCCCTCCCGCAGCGCGTGCACGGTGAACAGCACGTCGTCGGAGGTTAAGTGTACGGCGGCGCCCCACGGAGCAGCTCGTACGTGAGCGACGCGACGGTGGGCCGTGCCCGGGCGGGTGGTTCCTCGCTCGCGACGGCGGTGCTGTCCTCCGCGACGGCGATGAACGTGTCCTTGTAGTTCGTCGTTCCCATGGCGCCTCCAGCCGGTGTGCTCGCACGGTAGCGGCCGGCGCCGACACCCGGACCGGGATCGTCAGAGCCGGGCCGAAGACCGTCACAGCCGGGCGATGACGGCGTCCAGCATCTCCTCGGTGAGCTTCCCCGTGAAGGTGTTCTGCTGGCTGACGTGGTAGCTGCCCAGCAGGCGCACCGGACGCCCGTCGCGCGTGCGCAGGACCGTCTCCGCCCCGTGCCCGAACCGCGGCCTGGGGCGCGGCACCTCCCAGCCGAGCCGCCTCGCGGCGGCCAGTGCGGCGTCCCACCCGATGGCGCCCAGCGCCAGCATCGACTCCAGGCCGGGCGTGACGAGGTCCAGCTCCCGGTCGAGCCAGGTGCCGCAGGTGCGCCGCTCCTCGGGCGTGGGCCGGTTCGCGGGCGGCGCGCACCGGACGGCGGAGACGATCCGCAGGCCGGTCAGCTCCAGGCCGTCCCCGGCGGCGACCGACGTGGCCTGGCTCGCGTAACCGGCGCGGTGCAGCGCCGCGTAGATCCAGTCCCCGCTCCGGTCCCCGGTGAACAGCCGGCCCGTGCGGTTCGTGCCGTTGGCGGCAGGGGCGAGGCCGACGACGAGCACCCGGGGCCGCCGGTCGCCGAACCCCGGCCCGGGCCGGCCCCAGTAGGGCTGGTTCGCGAAGGAGGCCCGGCGCCCCGTGGTCGCGACGCTCTCGCGCCAGGCGACGAGCCGCGGGCACGCCCGGCAGACGGAGACGAGCGCGTCGACGTCGGCCACGTCCCGCGCGGCCGCGGCGAGCACGGCGACCTCCTCCGCGGAGGTCGCGACCGCCGTCGTCGGTGAGGCTGGATCGCCGGGCCAGCCGGTCCCCGGGGGCACGGGCGAGGCGAAGAGCCGGCCGGTGACGGGGTGGGGCAGGGGCGCAGCGAGGTCGGGCACGCCCGTCATCCTCCCGTCACCGCCCGGGCGACGCCCGTCTTTGTACCCCTGCTACAACGGGACCGGACATGATCCACGTCACACCGGCACAGATTGTGGGAAGCGCACAAACGCCGTCGGACGCGCTTGCAGGGATGGACAGACTTGCCCGCCGCCGTCGGGTCGAAGTGTGATGGAGCGGTGGCGCGCGGCTAACGTGGTGCGGTCAGTCCTCCACCCCTCATCACGGGAGCGCCCATGCCGAGCACCTCCACCCAGCCGGGCCAGCTTCGCCCGCTCCGGAAGGTGCTCATCGCCAACCGCGGCGAGATCGCCGTCCGGGTGGCCCGGGCCTGCGCCGACGCCGGCGTGGCCACGGTCGGGGTGTACGCGGACCCGGACCGCGACGCCCTGCACGTCAAGCTGTGCGACGAGGCGTTCGCGCTGGGCGGCATGCGCGCCGCGGAGACGTACCTCGACTCCGGCAAGATCCTCGACGTCGCGCGCCGCTCCGGCGCCGACGCCGTCCACCCCGGCTACGGCTTCCTCTCCGAGAACGCCGACTTCGCGCGCGCGGTGATCGACGCGGGCCTGGTGTGGATCGGTCCGCCCCCGGCGGCCATCGAGGCCCTCGGCGACAAGGTCACCGCCCGCCACATCGCCCAGCAGGTCGGTGCGCCGCTGGTGCCCGGGACCGCCGACCCCGTGGCCGGCGCGGACGAGGTCCTCGCCTTCGCCGACGAGTTCGGCCTGCCGGTGGCCATCAAGGCGGCCTACGGCGGCGGCGGGCGCGGCCTGAAGGTCGCGCGCACCCGGGAGGAGATCCCGGACCTGTTCGACTCCGCCGTCCGGGAGGCCACCGCGGCGTTCGGGCGCGGGGAGTGCTTCGTCGAGCGGTTCCTCGACCGGCCCCGCCACGTCGAGACGCAGTGCCTGGCCGACGTCGCCGGCAACGTCGTCGTCGTCTCCACCCGTGACTGCTCGCTGCAGCGCCGGCACCAGAAGCTGGTCGAGGAGGCCCCGGCACCCTTCCTCTCCGCCGAGCAGGAGCACCAGCTCGTCGAGGCGTCGAAGGCGATCCTGAAGGCCGCCGGGTACGTCGGCGCCGGCACGTGCGAGTTCCTCGTCGGCGTCGACGGGACGATCTCCTTCCTCGAGGTCAACACGCGCCTCCAGGTCGAGCACCCCGTCAGCGAGGAGATCACCGGCATCGACCTCGTGCGCGAGCAGCTGCGCCTCGCCGCCGGCGAGGAGCTCGGCAACGACTCCGTCCCGGCACGCGGGCACTCCATCGAGCTGCGCATCAACGGCGAGGACCCCGCCTCCGGCTTCATGCCGGCGCCCGGGACCATCACCTCCCTGACGTGGCCCTCCGGCCCGGGGGTGCGCGTCGACTCGGGCGTCGTCGGCGGCGACTCCGTCTCCGGCGCGTTCGACTCGATGCTCGCCAAGATCATCGTCACCGGCGCCACGCGCACCCAGGCGATCGAGCGGGCACGCCGCGCGCTGCGCGAGACCGAGATCGTCGGGCTGCCCACCGTCCTGCCGTTCCACCGGTCGGTGCTCACCGAGCCCGACTTCGTCGCCGACGGCGGCGCGGAGACCTTCCGGGTGCACACCACCTGGATCGAGAACGACTACGCCGAACGCCTGCGGGCGCTGCCCTCCTCCCGGCCGGAGGCGCTCCCGCCCACCCCGGAGCCCACCGACCCGGAACCCACCGAGCGCGTCGTCGTCGAGGTGGGCGGCAAGCGCCTCGAGGTCGTCCTGCCGGCCGGTCTCGGGATCTCCGGCGGTCTGCGCGGGTCCTCCCGGCGGCCCGTGCGCCGCTCTTCCGGGCGCACGGCGGCCTCCGCCGGCACCAACGGCGCGGCGCTGACCTCCCCCATGCAGGGCACGATCGTGAAGGTGGCCGTGGCCGACGGCGAGATCGTCGCGGCCGGCGACCTCGTCGTCGTCCTCGAGGCCATGAAGATGGAGCAGCCGCTGGTGGCGCACCGCGCGGGGCGGGTGCACGGCATGGCGGCCGCCGTCGGGCAGAACGTGGCCACCGGTGCGGTCATCTGCCAGATCGACCCCATGGAAGACGCCTCGGCGAACTGAGGCTGGCCCACCCCAGCGCACGACTCGTCAACTTCTCGCCGAGACGTCAAGAATTCATGACGTCTCGTTGAGCGGTGAGACGGCGGAGCGGGCGAGACGGCGGAGCTGGTGAATGCGTCGTCACCACCCGTGCCCGTGCCGATCACCCGCGCGCCCGACGTCCCGCACCCGCGCGCCCGACCGTCCCGCGCCTGCGCGACCGCCCCGTACCGCCGCCTGTGCGACCGCCCCGTACCGCCGCCTGCGAGTCCGCCTGCGCCGCCCGTAAGCGCTCCTGCGCTGAGTAAGTCCGCCAAGGCGGACTTACTCAGCGCAGACCCACTGACGGAGCGGCGCGCCGGTAGGACAGAACCGCCCACGCAGCACGAACCGCCCGGAGAACCCTGGGGTCCTCCGGGCGGTTCTGTCGAGCCGGTCGGACGGTGCCGACGACGGCGCAGCGGGTCTACCGGGCCGCGGCGCTGACCGGCTCCCCGGCCTGCTCCTGCGCGGCCGCCTTGACCATCTCCGCGCACTTCTCGCCGATCATCATCACGGTGATGTTCGGGTTGACGGTCATGTGCTCGGGCATGATCGAGGCGTCAGCCACCCGCAGGCCCGTGACGCCCTTGACGCGCAGCTCGGGGTCGAGCGGGGACATGGGGTCCTCTGGAGCGCCCATGCGAACCGTCCCCACCGGGTGGTAGACGGTGTTGTGCGTGCGGCGGATGTAGTCGGCGATCTGCTCGTCGGTCTGGACGTCCTTGCCGGGGTAGAGCTCCTCCCCCGCCCACTCGGCCATCGCGGGCTGCGCGACAATCTCCCGGGCCTTGCGGATGCCGGCGATCATGACGCGCATGTCGTGCGGGTCGGTGAAGTAGCGCGGGTCCACCATCGGCTTGTCACGGAAGTCCCTGCTGCGCAGCCGGACGGTGCCGCGGGAGCGGGCGTGGGTGACGTTCGGGGTCAGGCAGAAGCCGTTCTCCGTCGTCGGGTAGCCCTGGCGCAGGGTGTGCATGTCGAAGGGCACGGACCCGTAGTGCATCATCAGGTCCGGGCGGTCGAGGCCCTCCTCGGTGGGGGCGAAGACCCCGATCTCCCACCACTGGGTCGAGGTGGTCGGCATGGGCTGCTTCGCCTCCCACTGGATGACGCCCTCGGGGTGGTCCTGGAGGTTCTCCCCCACACCGGGGGCGTCCACGACGACCTCGACGCCGACCTCGCGCAGGTGCTCGGCCGGGCCGATGCCGGAGAGCATGAGGAGCTTGGGTGTGTCGATGGCGCCGGTGGAGACGATCACCTCGCGGCGTGCCGACACGACCTTCGTGCGCCCGAAGGCGTTGTCGGTGACCTCGACGCCGGTGCACCGGTTGTTCTCGTCGAGCACGAGCTTCTTGGCCCAGGTGTCCGTCAGGACGTGGAGGTTCTCCCGGTCCAGGACCGGGTGGATGTAGGACACCGACGAGGAGGAGCGAGTGCCGTCGGGCCGGCGGTTGATCTGGAAGAAGTTCGCGCCGTTGACCACGGTCTCACCGGTGTTGAACTTCGCGCGGGGGATGCCGGCCTGCTCGCACGCGTCCAGGAGCGCCACGCCGCACGGGTCGGTCGGCGGGACGTTCATGAGGCGGACGGGACCGTCGTGGCCGTGGAGGGGGCCGTCGTCCTCGTTGTTCTCGAGCTTGGTCACCAGCGGGAGGGTGTGCTCGGAGCCCCAGCCGGTGGCGCCGTGCCTGGTCTCCCACTCGTCGAGGTCCTCGCGCGGGGGCCAGAAGGCGATGCAGGAGTTGTGCGAGGAGCAGCCGCCGAGGACCTTCGCGCGGGAGTGCCGCATGAAGGAGTTGCCGTTCTCCTGCGGCTCGATCTGGTAGTCCCAGTCGTAGCCGGACTCGAGCAGCTCCATCCACCGGTCGAGCTGGAGGACGACGTCGACACCGACGTCGGTCGGGCCGGCCTCGAGCAGCGCGACCTGGACCCCGGGGTCCTCGCTCAGGCGGGCGGCGACGACGGCGCCGGCGGAGCCCCCGCCGACCACCACGTAGTCGTACGTCTTCTCGTTCACGTGGACGTTTCCCTTCACTTGCGGTCCTCGAACCAGCCGGTGACCTGCGGCCGGGTGTTCTGGTAGATGTGCTTGGCCTCCTGGTACTCGGCCAGGCCGGTCGGCCCGAGCTCGCGGCCGACGCCGGACTGACCGAAGCCGCCCCACTCGGCCTGGGGGAGGTAGGGGTGGAAGTCGTTGATCCAGACGGTGCCGTGGCGCAGGCGCCCGGCGACGCGCTGCGCGCGTCCGGCGTCCTGGGTCCAGACGGCGCCCGCGAGCCCGTAGTGCGTGTCGTTGGCGGTGGCGACGGCCTCGTCCTCGTCGGTGAACGTCTCGACCGTCACGACCGGGCCGAAGGCCTCGTCGCGCACGGCGGACATCCCGCGACGCACGTTGTCGATCACCGTGGGCAGGTAGTAGTAGCCCTTCTCGAGCTCGCCCTCGCCCCAGGTGCCGCCGCAGCGCACGCGCGCGCCCTCCTCGACCGCCCGCTCGACGTAGGCGGTCACCTTGTCCCGGTGCTCCGCGGAGATGAGCGGGCCGGACTCGGCCGCCTCGTCGAACGGGCCGCCGAGGCGGATGTCCTGCGCTCGGCGCACGAGCTCGTCGACGAACCGCTCGGCGATGGTGTCCTGCACGACGATGCGGGCGCCGGCGGAGCAGACCTGCCCCGAGTGGACGAAGGCGCCGTTGAGGGCGTTGTCCACGGCGGCGTCGAAGTCGGCGTCGGCGAAGATGACGTTCGGGTTCTTCCCGCCCAGCTCGAGCGCGACCTTCTTCACCGTCGCCGCCGCGGAGGCGGCGATGACCTTGCCGGTCTCGAGACCGCCGGTGAAGGAGACCATGTCGACGTCGGGGTGCTGGGAGAGCGGCGCCCCCGCGGTGGCACCGGCCCCGAGCACGAGGTTGGCGACGCCGGCGGGCAGCCCGACCTCGTCGAGCACCTGCATCATGAGGATGGCCGTGTGCGGGGTCAGCTCGCTCGGCTTGAGGACGAAGGAGTTGCCCGCCGCGAGCGCCGGCGCGATCTTCCAGGCCGCCTGGAGCAGCGGGTAGTTCCACGGGGTGATGAGCCCGCACACGCCGACGGGCTCGTAGACGATCCGGGAGACGACGTCGGGGTCGCCGGCGTCGACGAGGCGGCCGGCCTCCGAGCCGGACAGCTTGCCGTAGTAGGTGAAGCAGGCGGCGATGTCGTCCATGTCGATCTCGCTCTCGACCAGGCGCTTGCCGGTGTCGAGGGACTCGGCGCGGGCGAACTCGTCCTTCCGCTCGCGGAGACGGTCCGCGACGCGCAGGAGGAGGCCGCCGCGCTCCGGGGCGGGCACGTCACGCCAGGCCCCCCCGTCGAAGGAGGCCCGGGCGGCCGCGATGGCGGCCTCGGTGTCCTCCGCGGAGGCCTCGGCGACGACGCCGACGAGCTCGCCGTCGGCCGGGTTGCGGATCTCGCGGGTCTCGCCGCCGCGGGCGGCGACCCACCGGCCGTCGATGAACAGGGTGTTCGACATCAGTTCTTGCTCTCCTTGGTTGCGAAGTCCACGTTCCAGTCCTCGGGCGCGTCGGCCTGCTCGGCCATGGCCGAGGCGCCGGTGAAGTCACGCTGGAGGTGGAGGAACTCGAGGTGGCGCTCGTACTGGTCCAGGACATCTGCGATGACCTGGTCCTTGGTGTAGCCGAGCAGGTCGTACCCGTGGCTGCCGGTCATGGAGAAGACCTCGAGCCGGTAGTACTTGTCGGCCTTGCCCTGGGCGCGTGGCGCGTACGTGGGCAGGACGTGCTCGACCGGGTAGATCTGGTAGCGGAAGTCCGGCTCGTCGGCCAGCGCGACCGTGAGGGTGACCTGGCTGCAGGCCACGCCGTCGATCGGGCCGGTGCTCAGCTCGACGGCCGCCCCCTGGGCGCGCAGCTCGGCGGCGACCTCCTCCACGGCGGGTACCGCGACCTGGTCCAGGTACCGCTGGGCCTGCGGCGCCCCGGGGTAGCTCATGGAGCGGGCGAGGCGCTGGCGCCAGCTGCGATGGGGCCCGGTGGCGCCCGCGAGAGCGCCCGGGAGCGAGGTACGCAGGCTGTCGGTCAGCGCCGCTTCCACCCGCAAGGACTTGTAGAGCCCGAACATGATCAGGTACATCACCACGGAGAACGGCAGGCCCATGATGATGGTCGCCGACTGGAGCGTGGCGACGCCGCCGACCATGAGCATCCCGAGCGTGAGGGCACCGGTGGCGACGGACCAGAAGATGCGCAGCCAGTGCGGCCCGTCCTTGCTCGGGTCCTTGATCCGCGACGTGAAGGTCGACATGACGAGGGAGCCGGAGTCGGCGCTGGTGACGTAGAACAGCAGGCCGGTGAAGGTGGCCACGGCCATGAGCAGCGGGGCGCCCGGGTACTGCTCGAGCAGAGAGTAGAAGGCACGTTCCGGCTGGTTCATCGCCACCTGGCCGAACGCGTCGTTGCCGCCGAGCACCACGTCGAGGGCGCTGTTCCCGAAGATCGCGAGCCAGACCAGGATGAAGAGGAACGGCACGGTCAGGGTCGCGGCCACGAACTGCCGGATCGTGCGGCCACGGGAGATCCGCGCGAGGAAGAGCCCCACGAACGGCGCCCAGGCGATCCACCAGGCCCAGAAGAACAGGGTCCAGCCGTTCATCCACTCGTCCGGGCGGTCGAACGCGAACGTGTTCAGCGTCATGCCGGCGAACCCGCTGAGGTAGTCGCCGATGTTCAGGACGAGGGCATCGAGGAGGAACGCCGTCCGACCGGTCACGGTGATGTACAGCATCAGCGCGATAGCCAGGAAGACGTTCAGCTCCGACAGTCGCCGGATGCCCTTGTCGATCCCCACCACGGCGGAGACGGTCGCCATGAGCACGGCGAGCACGATGAGCGCGATCTGGGCGGCCAGCCCCTCCTCGACACCGAAGAGCACCTTCAGACCGAAGTTGAGCTGCACGACCCCGATGCCCAGCGACGTGGCGATGCCGAAGATCGTGCCCAGCATGGCGGCGGTGTCGACGGCGTCCCCGGCGACCCCGTGCACCCGCTTCCCGATGATCGGGTACAGCGCGGAGCGGATGGACAGCGGCATGTTGAAGCGGTAGGCGAAGTAGCCGAACGCCATGCCCATGAGCGCGTACATGGCCCAGCCTGTGACGCCGTAGTGGAAGAGCGTCCACACGACCGCCTGGCGGGCGGCCTCGAGGGTCTCCCCCTGGCCTGCCGGCGGCCCGTAGTACTGGGTCACGGGCTCCGCCACCGAGAAGAACATCAGATCGATGCCGATGCCCGCGGCGAAGAGCATCGCGGTCCACGAGAACATCGAGTACTGCGGCTTGGAGTGGTCCGGGCCGAGCTTCGTCTTCCCCACCCGCGAGGCCGCGACGAAGATGACGAAGACGACGACGATCGTCGCGGTGAGGATGTAGTACCAGCCCAGGTTCTTCGAGACCCAGGACACCATCGAACCGATGACCGACTCGGCGTGCCCGGGGGCGAGCATGGCCCAGAACGCGATGGCCAGGATCCCGATGGCAGACGGGACGAAGACCCTCAGGTTGACCCGTGGAGTCTCCTTGGCGGAGACCGGGCTCCCGGCCGACGGCGGCTGGGAGGTCGCGACGGGCTCCGGTGCCCTCGCCGCGGCACCGGCCCCGATGCCGCCCGCCACCTCGTGCGCGGGCTGGTTCATCTGTGTCATGTTGTCCTTGGTTTCGTGTGGTTCCGGTTCCGTGCGGGCGCGCTGACGTCGTGTCGAGCTGCGGTGTGACGTCGCAAGGGGACGTGGCCGTCCTCGTGAGACGGCGACGCGAGGCGGCCCGTCGGGGCCGGCGCACGTGCCGGTCGTCGGCATGCGTCCGAGTTGCGGTTCGCTACCCGGGCCTGCACACGGCCGACCACATTACCGAGTCGTGACCGGCAACCGCACATTTCGTGACACGTCACACCTCCAGGTTCGGGAACCGGCACGGTTCTGGCGCGGAAGCTTCACGCGGACCAGCCGTGGTGGCGGGCGTCAGGGGCGCGTCGCCTGACGGGCCTCTGTGCGAGGCTGGCTCGATGACCACGCCCGCCCACCGGCCCCCGCCGGACGTCCGCGTCCATCGCCAGCCCGGCGACGGCTGGGTGGAGTGCGCGTGCGGGCACCGGCACTGGGGGCTGAACGGAGCGGCGGGCCTGCTGCTGTGGCGGTCCGGCCCCGCGGGGACGGAGATCGTGCTGCAGCACCGCGCGCTGTGGTCCCACCACGGCGGCACCTGGGGCCTGCCCGGCGGGGCGATCACCGACGGCGAGAGCCCGCGTGCGGGGGCGGTGCGTGAGGCCGCGGAGGAGGCGGGGCTCCCGACGGCCGCCGTGCGCCTGCGCGCCGACCGGACCCTGGTCCACCCGGACTGGAGCTACACGACCGTGCTCGCCGAGGCCGTCGCCCCTGTGCAGCCCGCCGTCACCGACCCGGAGTCCCTCGAGGTGCGGTGGGCCGGGCTGGAGGAGCTCGACCACCTGGAACTGCTGCCCGCCTTCGCGGACGCCCTCCCCGAGCTGCGCACCATGCTGCGCCGGCTCGTCCTCGTCGTCGACGCCGCGAACGTCGTCGGGTCACGCCCGGACGGCTGGTGGAGGGACCGGCGCGGCGCCACCGCGCGGCTGCGCGACCACCTCGCCCACCTCGCCCGCGAGGGGGTCGCCGCCTCCGCCGTCGGACTGCCCGGGACGAGCTGGCTCCCGGACGTCGTCCTCGTCACCGAGGGCGCGGCCCGCGGTGTCCCGGCCGTCGACGGCGTGAGCGTCGTCAGCGCGGACGGCAGCGGGGACGACGCGCTCGTGACGGTGGTCCGGCGCCTGATGGGTGACCCGGCGAACGACGTCGTCGTCACGACGGCGGACCGGGAACTCGTCGCCCGCGTCGAGGACCTGGGCGCCCGCGCCGTCGGCCCTCGGGTCGTCCGGCACTGACCGGCCGCGGCGCCCGGCCGGCAACCCGGACAAGGTGGCCCCGCCCTCGCCCGAGCGGGCCGTCGCCCGACCGTGCCAGCACCCGTCCGGAACGCGCGAGCCGAACGCTGGACGTCGGCCCGGGCACCTAGGCTGGGAACCATGAGCGACCGCAGCGCCTGGGCCTTCGGACTGGCCACCCGCACCGACTCCGGCGACGTCCTGGACGTCTGGTACCCCACCCCCGCGTTGGGGCCCGCTCCTCACGACGCCGCCGCCCCCGCGGCCCTCACCGCTCTCGAACGCGCCGACGCCGACCGCCGGGTCCGCACGGAGATCGTCCGGACCGAGATCGACCTCGACGCCGCGCCCAGCTCCACCGCCGACGCCTACCTGCGCCTGCACCTGCTCTCCCACACGCTCGTCGCTCCGAACACCCTCAACCTGGACGGCATCTTCGGCCAGCTGCCGACCGTGGTGTGGACGTCGCTGGGTCCCTGTGCCGTCGAGGGCTTCGAGATCACCCGCGCCCGGCTGCGTGTCACGCACGGCCCCTTCACCGTCCACGGCGTCGACAAGTTCCCGCGCATGGTGGACTACGTCGTGCCCGTGGGCGTGCGCATCGCCGACGCGGACCGCGTCCGGCTCGGGGCTCACCTCGCCTCGGGCACCACCGTGATGCACGAGGGGTTCGTCAACTTCAACGCCGGCACGCTGGGCCGGTCGATGGTGGAGGGCCGCGTCTCCCAGGGCGTCGTCGTCCACGACGGCGCGGACATCGGCGGCGGCGCCTCGATCATGGGCACCCTCTCCGGCGGCGGTGAGCACGTGATCTCCGTGGGGCCGCGCTCGCTGCTCGGCGCCAACGCCGGTCTCGGGATCTCCCTCGGCGCGGACTGCGTCGTCGAGGCGGGGCTCTACCTGACGGCCGGCACCAAGGTGTCCGTCCTGGCCGGCGGCGGTACCCGGCCCGACGGCGGCCAGCTCACCGAGCCGCCGGTGGTCGCCGCCCGTTCGCTCTCGGGCCGGGACAACCTGCTCTTCCGGCGCAACTCCCTCTCCGGCGCGGTCGAGGCGCTGCCCCGCAGCGGGACCGGCGTGGAGCTCAACGCCGCCCTGCATGCCTGACGGTCCGAACCGGGCCCGGGCCGCCGCGGCGCGAGGCGGCTCGCCGGCCAGCCGGCGTCGTGGCCCTGTCCGCACCACCGGTCCGCGCCGCAGGGCACGCGGCTGCGGCACCGGCGCCCTGACGGCGCTCGGGGCCCTCGGGCTGAGCGTGGGCGCTGTCGTGCTGGCGCTCAACGTCTTCACCGGCGGCGGTGCCTCGGGCACGTGCGTGGCGACGCTCGACGACGGCACCCGCGCCGCCCTCGACGCCGACCAGGCCGACAACGCCGCACTCATGGCCGCGATCGCGGTGCGGCGCGAGCTGCCCGCGCGCGGGGTGACCGTCGCGGTGGCCACGGCGCTGCAGGAGTCCAAGCTCCGCAACATCGACTACGGGGACCGCGACTCGGTGGGGCTCTTCCAGCAGCGGCCCTCCCAGGGCTGGGGCACCGTCGAGCAGATCATGGACCCCGTGTACTCGACGAACGCGTTCTACGACGTCCTGGTCACCGTCCAGGGCTGGGAGTCCAAGGCGGTGACCGAGGCGGCCCAGGACGTCCAGCGCTCCGCCTTCCCGGACGCGTACGCCCAGCACGAGGGCCGCGGGCGTGCCTTCGCCTCCGCGCTGACCGGCTACTCCCCCGCGGCGCTGACCTGTCACCTCGACGACGTCCCGGCGGAGTCCGGCTCCGCCGTCGGCGCCGGGTCCGGCACCACAGCCTCGCCGACCGCCCCGCAGCGCCTGGCCGCGGTGCAGGACCGGCTCGCGCGGGACTTCGGCGAGGTCGACACCGAGGTCGCGCCCGGCGGGGTCCTCCTCGTGGACGGCGCGTCCTTGCCGGCCGGCCTGGACCCCGCCCCCGCACGCCGCGGCTGGGCGGTGGCGCAGTGGGCGGTGGCGACGGCAAGCGCGACCGACGCCCGCGTGGTGGCGACGGACGGCATGGCGTGGGTGCGTGCCGACGGCGACGACGCCGCCTGGGTGCCGCTCGCCGACGCCGGCCTGCCCGCCACCGTCGCGGAGACCGCTGCCGAGGCTGGTCCGGGCGCCGTCGTCATCGGCTGAGGGCGGCGCTATGTGGAGCGCCCGGGCCCTGGAACAGGCGCTGGGACTGGGACTGGCACTGCGACCGGGAACGGCGAACGCCCCGACCGGGTGGTCGGGGCGTTCGTCGACAGCGGTGCGTCAGCGCTGCTCGACGGGCACGAAGTCGCGCTCGGCCTCGCCGGTGTACACCTGGCGCGGGCGGCCGATCTTCGTGGTCGGGTCGGCGATCATCTCGCGGTACTGGGCGATCCAGCCGGGCAGGCGGCCGAGCGCGAACAGCGGGGTGAACATCTGCGTGGGGAAGCCCATCGCCTTGTAGATCAGGCCCGTGTAGAAGTCCACGTTCGGGTAGAGCTTGCGCTCGATGAAGTAGTCGTCGTGGAGGGCGATCTCCTCCAGGCCCATGGCGATGTCGAGCAGCTCGTCGTCCTTGCCGAGGCGGGCCAGCACGTCGTGCGCGGCCTCCTTGACGATGGCGGCGCGCGGGTCGTAGTTCTTGTAGACCCGGTGGCCGAAGCCCATCAGGCGGACGCCGTCCTCCTTGTTCTTGACCTTCTTCATGAAGTCGGTGGCGTCGCCGCCGGCGGCCTGGATCTTGGTGAGCATCTCCAGCACCGCCTCGTTCGCCCCACCGTGCAGCGGACCGGAGAGCGCGCCCACGCCGGCCGCGACGGAGGCGTAGATGTTGGCGTGCGAGGAGCCCACCATGCGCACCGTGGAGGTGGAGCAGTTCTGCTCGTGGTCCGCGTGCAGGATGAGCAGCATGTCGAGGGCCTTGACGATGGCCGGGTCGACGTCGTGGCGCTGGTAGGGCAGGCCGAACGTCATCCGGATGAAGTCCTCGACGTAGCCCTTCGAGGCGTCCGGGTACAGCAGCGGCAGCCCGTTGGCGCGCTTGGCGATCGAGGCGATCATCGTCGGCACCTTGGCCATGAGCAGCACGGTGGACAGCTCGCGCTGGTAGGGGTCGTGCGGGTCCAGCGTGTGCTGGTAGTAGGTGGCGAGGGCGGCGATGCCGGCCTGCAGGATGGCCATCGGGTGCCCGTTGTGCGGGAAGGCGGTGAAGAACGCCTTGAAGTCCTCGTGCAGGATGGTGTGCCGCTTGATGCGGCGCTCCACCGCCTCGAGCGTCTGCGCGTCCGGCAGCTCGCCGTAGATGAGCAGGTAGGCGACCTCGAGGAAGTTGGACCCCTTGGCCAGCTGGTCGATCGGGTACCCGCGGTACCGCAGGATGCCGGCCGCACCGTCGATGTAGGTGATCGCGGACGTGGTCGACGCGGTGTTGGTGAACCCGGGGTCGAGCGTGACCAGCCCCGTCTCCTTGAGCAGCGAGGAGATGTTCACCCCGTCGTTCCCCTCGACGGCGGGCACGCGGTCGAACTGGAGCGTCTTCCCGTCTACCTCGAACGTCGCCGGGCTGAGCTCAGCATTCGACATCTGTGGTTCCTCCTCGTTGTGGCTCTCAGGACGAGTGCCTCGTTGCGTGGAACCGGGGCGACGCAGGCCCCGGAAAGGTGATCCGGTCAACAAAGATATGCCATCGACGCCCGGAACCCGGAAATTGGGCCCGGGACCGAGGGCAACACGTGACCGAGCGGTGGCCCCGTGCCGAGCAACCGCTCGCCCGACGGCGGCCCACCCGATCCCTCGGCCGCCGACGGCGCCCGCCCGGGGAGACCGCCCGCTCAGGTCAGCCGGC
Organism: Georgenia soli; assembly: GCF_002563695.1. Lineage (NCBI taxonomy): Bacteria > Bacillati > Actinomycetota > Actinomycetes > Allobogoriellales > Allobogoriellaceae > Georgenia > Georgenia soli. The sequence goes on from NZ_PDJI01000004.1 coordinate 1,052,274, forward strand.
CGCCCTCACGCAGGCGGCGGGCCGCCTCGGCGATCCGCTCGTCGGTCGCGGTGAGCGCGATGCGCACGTAGCCGTCGCCGTGCGGGCCGTAGAACGTGCCCGGGGCGACCAGGATGCCGCGGTGCGAGAGCGCGTCGACGAGCTCCCACGACGACGCCGGCCGCCCGGCCGCCCGCACCCAGAGGTACAGGCCGGCCACGGAGTGCGGGTCGTGCTCGAGCCCGGCGGCGGTCACCGCCTCGAGCAGGACGTCGCGCCGCGCGCGGTAGCGCTCCCGCTGCTCGGCCACGTGCTCGTCGTCGGCGAGCGCCGCCGCCATCGCCGCCTGGACCGGCCCGGGCATCATCATCCCGGCGTGCTTGCGGATCTCGGTGAGCCGGCCGACCAGCGCCCGGTCCCCGGCCAGCAGCGCCGCCCGGTAGCCCGCCATGTTCGACTGCTTGCTCAGCGAGTACAGCACCAGCAGGTTCGTGTGGTCCCCGCCGCACACGCGCGGGCCGAGGAGGCTGGGCACGCCGTCGGCGGCCGCCGGCCCGGTCCAGGCGAGCTCGGCGTAGCACTCGTCCGAGGCGACGACCGCGCCACGCTCGCGCGCCCAGGCCACGACGGCGGCGAGGTCGTCGACGGACAGGACGTGCCCGTCCGGGTTGCCAGGCGAGTTCAGCCAGACGAGCCGGGCGTCGGGCCAGGACGCCGGGTCGGGGTCCACGGGGACCGGGGTCGCGCCGGCCAGGCGGGCCCCGACGTCGTACGTGGGGTAGGCGGTGCGGGGGTGGAGGACGACGTCGCCCTCGCCCAGCCCGAGGAGGGCGGGCAGCAGGGCGACGGTCTCCTTGGAGCCGATCGTGGGGAGCACCGCGTCGGTGCCCAGCCCGGGCACGCCGCGCCGCCGGGCGAACCAGGCGGTGACCGCCTCGCGGAGGTCCAGGGTGCCGACCGTCTGCGGGTAGCCCGGGGCGTCCGCGGCGGCGCGCAGCGCGTCCTGGGCGACGGCCGGGGTGGGGTCGACGGGGGTGCCGACGGAGAGGTCGACGATGCCGCGGGGGTGCGCGGCGGCGCGGGCCTTGGCCGGCGCGAGCGAGTCCCAGGGAAAGTCGGGCAGCGCGCTGCCGTGCAGCGGCACCTCAGGCCTGCGGCGGCAGGGCCGCGATCATCGGGTCGTCCTTGTCGATGACGCCCATCTTCGCGGCACCGCCGGGCGAACCCAGGTCGTTGAAGAACTCGACGTTCGCGCGGTAGTAGTCGGACCAGATCGCGGGGGTGTCGTCCTCGTAGAAGATCGCCTCCACGGGGCACACCGGCTCGCAGGCGCCGCAGTCGACGCACTCGTCAGGGTGGATGTACAGCATCCGCTTGCCCTCGTAGATGCAGTCGACCGGACATTCGTCGACGCACGCCCGGTCCTTGACGTCCACGCAGGGCTGGGCGATGACGTAGGTCACGAGAGCTTCCTTTCCTCGCAGATGACGCGACGCCGGTCGGGCGCCCGCCCACCTAGTATTGCCCAGCCGGTCCGCGGGCACGACCAGGCGCCAGGTCGTGGGCAGGTCGCCGCCGACGGGCAGGATGGGGGCATGACCACCGAGCACCCGCCCCAGCTGCCCTGGACGAGCTGGCACGTGGGCGAACGCGTCGTCGTCCGCTACCGGGAGGCGGACGGCCTCCACGACGCGCTCGGCGACCTGCTCGAGGTCGGCCGGGACGCCGTCGTCGTGCGGACCCGGCGCGGTGACGTGCGGGTGCCGGCGGCCGCCATGGTCACGGGCAAGAGGGTCCCGCCCCCGCCGTCGTGACGGCGGGGGCAACCGGGTCGGTCGTGACGGCGCGGGCGACGGGGTCGGTCGTGACGGCGTCGCCGAACGGGTCGGCGACGCGGGGGCTCACCCCTCGTCCGAGGGCGGCTCCCCGCACTCGACCTTGTTCCAGGGCGTGTAGGTCCACGTCCACTTCTCGTCGTCGTGCAGGGCACCGTCCTTGTACCGCTGCCGGTCCACCGTCACGGTGAACCCGGGGTTGCCGCCGCTCTCGGGCGTGCACTCGGGCGAGGGGTTGTAGACGGTCTTCGGCTGGACGATGTTGTACTTCTCGGACGTGGAGGTCTTCACGTCCCACACCTTCGTGCCCCACAGCCGCGAGTGGACGCGGTCGCCGGTGACCCAGGACTGGACCAGCACGCCGTAGTCGGTGTTGTTGCGCCAGACCATGTCGGTGCTCGGCTCCCAGAGGGTGGCCTCGCGCCCAGGCGGGTACCGCTCGAACCAGCGGCTGTGCGGGGTGTGGGTGACGTCGTCCATGCCGGCCAGGAAGCCGACGTTGAACATGTTGGTCGAGAGCTGGGAGAGGCCGCCGCCGACAGCGGTGGAGACGAAACCGTCCTCCACGACGCCGGAGGAGACGTACCCGTTCGCGGCGGAGATGGGCCCGATGGTGTCGAGGAGGGAGAACTCCTCGCCCGGCATCACGAGGACGCCGGTGACCTTCTGGGCGCCGACCTTGAGGTTGGTGGTGCGGACCGGGTCGTAGGGCATCGGGGTGGAGAAGTCCGCGATGACCTCCTTGACGCCGAGCGCCTCCGCGTCCGCCGTGGTGAACTCCGGCTCCGCGACGACGAGAGCCACCTCGGCCGTGCGGTCGGTGGAGGTGCCGGCCGTGCGCACGGCCTCGGCGAGCTGGTCGGGGTCGAGGCCCTTGCCGGTCGTCGAGGGGATGATCGTGGGGCGGCCGCCCTGGAGGACGATCTGGGCGTCCTTGCCGGCGACCTCGATCGCCGGGTTGACCTCGGCGACGGCGTCGGCGAGGCCCTCGCCGTCGAGCTCGAGCTCGAGCGCGTCGCCCTGGGCGACGAAGGTGGCGTTCGCGGCGAGCTGCTCGGGGCTGAGCTCGGCGAGCGCGCCGTCCACGTTGACCGTCAGCGGCGCGGAGACCAGGGGCTGGGCGAGCGTGGTGAGGGCCTCGTCGACCGCCTCGGCACCGACGGTCGGTGACAGCTCCTTCGTGGGCAGCTCGAGCGGGCGCTCGGCGGTGAGCCAGGTGCGGGTGACGGCGTCCACGGCGGCGTCGATGTCGACGGCGGTGCCCGGGGCGGGCTCGGTGACCTCCGGCGTGGCGCCGGCGAAGGTGATGGCCCCCTCGACCGGGGCGACGTCGAGCTCGGTGGCGGCCGTCTCGAGAGCGTCGCGCAGGGCGTCCTCGTCCACGGTGGAACGGGGCTCGACGGCGCCGAGTCCGAAGATCCGGCCCCAGAGCACGCGCGGGTCGAGGGTGAAACCGGTGAGGTCCTCGAGGGTCGCGTCGGCGTCGAAGGTCAGCTTGACGGAGGCCGGGTCGATGCTGGACGTCGCCTCACCGACGGAGACGGGCACCTGCTCGGCGGCCAGCGTCGACAGCTCGCTCTCCAGGCGCGCCCGCGCGTCGGCCTTCGACAGCCCGCCGACCGGGACGCCGGCGACCGTGGTGCCGGTGGGGGTGCGGTCACCGAGGAACCACGCGCCCAGCCCGTAGGCGACGACGAGCAGGGCGACGACGACGAGGCCGATCACCAGCCCGCGGCGGCCGCGGCGCGGTTCCTCGACATCGAACTGGTCAAGCGGCGAGGGCATCGGCGGATCCTTGGGCTCGGACGTCTGGGGGGCGGCCGCGGACGGTGCCGGGTGGACCGCCGTCGCGTCCGGGTCGGGCGCGCTGCCGGCACGGGCGGGGTGAACCGCCGTCGCGTCCGGGTCGGGCGCGCTGCCGGCACGAGCGGGGTGAACCGCCGTCGCGTCCGGCTCGGGCGCGCTGCCGGCACGGGCGGGGTGAACCGCCGTCGCGTCCGGCTCGCCCTGGCGGCGGGCCAGGACGGAGTTGAGGTCCGACATGCCGGACGGGGTATCCTCCTGCGGGGTGGCGTCGGCGCCGTCGGTGTGGTCGACGGCTCCCCGTCCAGGTGCTCGATGGTCAGTCACGCAGTGTCCTTACTTCCCCCTGTGCCGCTCGTGCGACCCCAAGAATGGTAAGGCGAGGGCACACCTGCGACGACGGGGCGTGCCCAACGTCACCACATCGTTACGGACCGCACGAGCTGCGCGGCGCAACCTGCCCGGGGCCCCCACGGTCACGTCAGGGGGCGCACCCGGCCGAGGTGGTGCACCAGGGCCCCGGCGCCGGTTGTGCCCGTGCGGGCGTCGAGCACCTCCCCCACGACCACGTCGTGGTCGCCGGCGTTCCTGATCCACGCCGTGCGACACTCCACCCATCCCTGGGCGGCGTCGACGAGCGCGGCCCCGGAGTGCTCCCCACGATGGTGCGCCACCCCGATCAGCTGCCCGAACGCGGGGCGGCCCGGCATCGCGAGCCGCTCCGCCGCCACCGCCGCCGTGCCGTCGAGGATGCTGACCGCCCAGGTGTCGACCTCATCGAGCACCTCACGCAGGCGGGCGTCGCTGTAGACGCAGAACAGGACCATCGGCGGCCGCAGGGACACCGACGCCACCGCCGTCGCCGTCATGGCCAGGTCGAGGGTGCCGTGGCGCACGGAGACCACGGTGATCCCACCGGGAAGGCGCCCCATGGTGGCCCGGTACCGCTCGACCAGCTCCTCCCCGCCGTCGGCGGCGGAGGCACTCACCGTGCCGCCCGCCGGCGCGGCACCGGCTCGTCGGAGTACCACCCGCGGGGCGTCAGCATCGCCAGCCCGGCCACGAGCGGCATCCCGAGCAGCCAGACGAAGCTGAGCGGCTGGTCGGTGACGAGGACGTCCCCGTTCGGGCTGACGAACGTCATCGTCAGCGTGGTGAGAACGCCCGCGAGACCGAGGAGGAAGACCCCCACGCCGTCGGCCGCGGAACGCGCGAAGACGCCGCCGAGGAGCACGACGACGAGGGCGGTCACGACGCCGACCGGGAGCCCGTCGACGGTCCAGCGGTGGACCAGGGTCCCCGCGGCTCCGACGACGACGCCGGCGACCACCGCGACGACGGCGGCGACGACGTGGCCGGCCCGGTCGCCCCGGTCCCGGCGGTCTGCGCGGTCCCGCCCGTCTGCCGCGTCCCGGCCGTCGCCACGGCCCGCGCCGCGGCCGGCTTCGCGGCCCTCGGCCTCCGTGCGGGCGCTCATGCGACCGTCCCGCCGAGGAACGCCGCGAGACGATCGGTGCCGCGGGTACCGGCGAGCCTGTCGCGGGTGAGGCCGTCGACGGTGCGGGGGTCGCTCAGCTCGTCGACGCGGTCCCTGCCCGGGGCGAGCCTCAGGCTGGCCGTGCCGAGCAACGGCTGCAGCAGCCCGTTGCTCACCGCGAACCAGCCGCACACCGGGAGGCCGCGGTTCTCCTGCAGCGTCAGGTCCAGCAGGTGCACGGCCTGGACCTGGCTGCGGTGCGCCTTCATCGCGGTGATGACGGCCGGAAGCACCGCTTTGACGTCGATGGTGAGGTCGACCTGGTCGGGCGGCACCACCAGGGAGGGCAGCTCGCGGTCCGGGGAGATGGTGCCGAGGGCGTCGCCGCGCACGCCGAACTGCGGCCGGCGGTCGACCATGGTCTCGAGCCAGCGGAGGGCGGCGCGGAAGCGGTCCTCCGGCTCGACGATCCAGCCGACGACGGGGACGTCCCACGGTTCGGTGCCGGTGAGGGGGTCGTCTGCCTCGTCGCGCGGGGCGGCGTCGGCGGCGAGCTCGACGGCACGCATGGTGATCTGGTGCACCTGGATGTGGTCGGGGTGACCGTAGCTGCCGTGGGGCTCCTCGGTGAGGACGACCTGCGGTCGCGCCCGGCGGACGACCGCGGCGAGCAGCCGGGCCGCGACCTCCACGGGGACCGCGACGAGCGCGTCGGGGCCGGCCTCCGTGCCGGGGCCGGCCAGGCCGGGACGCACCCACCCCATGCCGGAGTCGGTGAACCGCGGTGGCCGCCGCTCGGCGAGCCCGGGCTCCGTGTCGAGGAAGCGGTGCGCGCGGACGCCGAGGGCGGCCAGGGCGCGGGAGAGCTCGTGCTCGCGCTCGTGGGCGAGCGCGGGGCGGTCGTCGGCGAGGGTCGCGATGTCGGGCGGCAGGACCTCGCCGAGCTCGCCGCGGGTCGCGGTCACGACGCCGACGCCCACGCCGGCCGACGCGGCGCTGGCGAGCAGGCCGCCGGCGCCGAGGGTCTCGTCGTCGGGGTGGGCGAACACCCCGAGGACGCCGCCGGTGACCATCGGTGCCCGGGAGATCGCGTGGAGGTCCGTCATGCCCCCATCATGGCCCCCTCACCCCCGGGGCGCAGGCGCCACGGGAGACAGAGCGGGCGGCTCCGACCGGAAACCGGTCGAGAGCCGCCCGTCGGCGGGCGCGGGGTCAGACCGCGGCGGCCCGCTTGTTGCGCGAGGCCGTCCGGAACCGCTCCTGGGAGTCGAGGATGACCTTGCGGATGCGCACGGCCTCCGGGGTGACCTCGACGCACTCGTCCTCGGCCGCGAACTCCAGCGACTCCTCGAGGGTGAGGCGGCGCGGCGGCACGAGGTTCTCGAAGTTGTCCGCCGTGGAGGAGCGCATGTTGGTGAGCTTCTTCTCCTTGGTGATGTTGACGTCCATGTCCTCGTTGCGGGAGTTCTCCCCGACGACCTGGCCCTCGTACACCTCCGAGGTGGGCTCGACGAAGAACGAGCCGCGCTCCTGCAGGTTGATCATCGCGAACGGCGTCACGGACCCGGCGCGGTCGGCGACGAGCGAACCGGTGCTGCGCAGCTCGATCGGCCCCTGCCACGGCTCGTACCCCTCGGCGATCGAGGAGGCGATACCGGTGCCGCGGGTCTCGGTGAGGAACCGGGTGCGGAAGCCGATGAGCCCGCGGGCGGGGACGACGAACTCCATGCGCACCCAGCCGGTGCCGTGGTTGGACATCGTCTCCATGCGGCCCTTGCGGGCAGCCATCAGCTGGGTGACGGTGCCGAGGTACTCCTCGGGGACGTCGATGGTCATGCGCTCCATCGGCTCGTGGCGCTTGCCGTGGATCTCCTTGGTCACCACCTGCGGCTTGCCGACGGTCAGCTCGAAGCCCTCGCGCCGCATCTGCTCGACGAGGATCGCCAGGGCCAGCTCGCCGCGGCCCTGGACCTCCCAGGCGTCCGGCCGCGACGTCGGCAGCACCTTGAGGGAGACGTTGCCGATCAGCTCCCGGTCGAGGCGGTCCTTGACCTGGCGCGCCGTGACCTTGGCACCCTTGACGCGGCCCGCGAGCGGGGAGGTGTTGATCCCGACCGTCATGGAGATCGCCGGGTCGTCGACCGTGATCAGCGGCAACGGGCGGGGGTCCTCGGGGTCCACGAGGGACTCGCCGATGGTGATGTCCTCGATGCCCGCCACGGCGACGATGTCACCGGCGAACGCGGACTCGGCCGGCACGCGGTCCAGCGCCTCGGTGCGCAGCAGCTCGGAGATGCGCACGTTCTTGGTGGTGCCGTCCGCCCGCGCCCACAGGACGCTCTGCCCCTTGCGCAGCTCGCCGTTGTGGATGCGCAGGAGCGCCAGGCGGCCCAGGAACGGTGAGGCGTCGAGGTTGGTGACGTGCGCCTGGAGCGGCGCCCCCTCGTCGTAGGACGGGGCGGGGATCTTCTCGATGATGGTCTCGAACAGCGGCTCGAGGTTCTCGCTGTCCGGCAGCGTGCCGTCGGCGGGCTGGGTGAGGCTGGCTCGGCGGGCCTTGGCCGAGGCGTAGACCACGGGCACGTCGAGGATCGCGTCGAGGTCGAGGTCCTCCACCTCGTCGGCGAGGTCGGAGGCGAGCCCGAGAAGGAGGTCCTGCGCCTCGGAGACGACCTCGGCGATGCGGGAGTCCGGGCGGTCGACCTTGTTGACGACCAGCACGACGGGCAGCTTGGCGGCCAGCGCCTTGCGCAGGACGAACCGCGTCTGCGGCAGCGGGCCCTCGGAGGCGTCGACGAGCAGGACGACGCCGTCGACCATGCTCAGGCCCCGCTCCACCTCGCCACCGAAGTCGGCGTGCCCGGGGGTGTCGATGACGTTGATCGTGAGGCCGTCCTCGAGGCCGGCGCGCTGCGCCGCCGGGCCGCGGTAGTGCACCGCGGTGTTCTTCGCGAGGATCGTGATGCCCTTCTCACGCTCGAGGTCGCCGGAGTCCATGGCGCGCTCGTCGACGTGCTGGTGCTCGCCGAAGGCGCCGGACTGCCACAGCATGGCGTCGACGAGCGTGGTCTTGCCGTGGTCGACGTGGGCGACGATCGCGACGTTGCGCAGGTCGGAGCGCAAAGGCATACGCGGAATCTCATTTCATCTCATCGTGGTGCCCGCTTCGCACGGCCCTGAGGGGCCCCGGCGGTACGCAGGACGTCCGACGGCGGTGGGCAGGCGGCATCCGGTCACGGGTGCCGACCGCCAATTCTACGTCGGCAGGCGTGGATCCCGTCACCCCGGAGCGTTGTGCGCGCGGTCACGTGCGGGAGAGGCCGCGGTGCCGAGCAGGGATGATGACGCCATGGGACCGACTCTGACCTTCCGCCCGACGTCCGCGAGGGTCTACGCGGCGATGTGCTGGGTGGTGGCCGCCGCGATGCTCCTCGCGTTCGCCTCCAACGGCGGGCTGGCCGAGGTGCTGCAGTACGGGCCGGTCGCCCTGGCGCTCGCCGCGCTGGGCTGGGCGGTGTTCTGGAACCCCTTCGTGCGGGTCGAGCCGCGGGGCGTGACGCTGGCCAACGTGTTCCGCACCCACGAGGTCGGCTGGGACGCGGTCGAGCGCGTCGAGACGAGGTGGGGCCTGAGCCTGTGGACGCCGGCCGGCAAGCTCTCGGGCTGGGGCGCCCCCGCGAGGGGCGGCCTCTTCGCCGGACGTCGCCGCCCGGACGAGCAGTCCGAGCTCTTCGACACGGACGGGACGGGGACCTTCAGCGCGAGCGGCGACTCCGTTCTCGTCGGGCGCGTGATCGAGCTCCGGGCGGCGACCGGCGCCGGCCCCGGCCGCCCCGCCGGTGCCTGGTCGGGAGTGCGGACCTGGACGAACGTGCCCGCCGTGGTGGCCGTGCTCGGGGGACTCTCGCTCGCCGTCGTGGCCGCCACGACGCTCGGCTGAGGCCGGCGCGTGCGAGCAGGACAACGGCACAGGGCCGGTGGTCGCCCACCGGCCCTGTGCCGTTCCTGCTCGGGAGTCGTCAGCGAAGCATCAGCCGGCGACGAAGCCCCAGTTCTCCGGGCGCGTGGTGCTGAAGCCCTCGGCGCCGAAGTTCGCGAGGTTGCTGACCGTGGCCACGAGGTCGGGGCGCTGGTACAGCGGGAGGGTGTGCACCGACTCCCAGATCAGCTTGTCGGCCTGGTTGGTCAGCTCGATCCGCTTGTCGTTGTCGGTCTCGACGGCGATCTGGTCGATCAGCTCGTTCAGCTCGGGGTTGTTGAGCTTGGCGTAGTTCGACGTGTTGGTCGACGGGTCGCCGTAGATCTGGCCGATGTTGGCCATCGGGTACGGCGTGCCGATCCAGGAGAAGGCCATGATCTCGAAGTCGCCGGCCTCGAGAGCCGGGCCGAACTCGTCGACCGGCGTCTGCACGAGCTCGAGGTTGATGCCGACCTCCTTGAGCTGCGCCTGTGCGAGCTGGCCCTCGTTCTCCGAGACGGGCACACCGGTGAGGACGGAGAACTTCACCGTCAGCGGCTGGCCGTCCTTCTCACGGATACCGGTGGACTCGTTGAGCACCCAGCCGGCCTCCTCGAGGTCCTTGGCGGCACGCTCCGGGTCGTAGTCGAACTCGCCCGCGTTGTCCTCGTAGCCGGCCTGGCCCTCCATGAAGAAGTGGTTGCCCAGGGGGGCGATGAGGTCCTCCGGCATGCCGGCCAGGTCGGACTCGGCGATGGCCTGGCGGTCGATGGAGCGGGAGATCGCCTGCCGGATCGCCTGGTCCTGGAGCAGCCCGGCGGTGGAGTTGAAGGTGAAGTGACGCCAGTTCGGGCCCTTGGCCTGGCGGGTCTCCGCGTTGGCGACGGTCTGGGCCAGCTGGTAGGCGTTCGGGTCGGGCCCGATGTCGAAGACGTCGATCTCGTTGTTCTGGAACGCGGTCCCCGTGGCGTCGGACGCGACGACCCGGAACTGGATCTCGTCCAGCATGGCCTCGGGGCCCCACCAGTTCTCGTTCGGGACGAGGGTCAGGACCTGCTGGGCGTCGTCGATGTTCTCGACCTTGTACGGACCGGTGAACCACTCGTCCGGGAACTCCAGCCAGCCCTCGTTGAAGGTGGCAGCGTCCGCCAGGCCCTCGGCCGGGTAGACCTCGGAGACGATGGAGCTCCAGTCGGGGTAGGTGGCCTTGAACGTGATGACGACCTGGAACTCGTCCTCACCCTGCTCGACCGACTCGATCTGCTCGTACGGCTCCGTCTGGACGCACAGGACGTCGGGGTCCGACGCGTCGCACACCGTGAGGGACGCCTCGTAGTCCTCCCACGTGATGGGCTCGCCGCTGTTCCACTTGGCGTCGGGGTTGAGGGTCAGCGTGATGACCTGCTTCTCCCCCTCCATCTCGTCGGTGAAGTCGACGAGGTAGTTCTCGTTCGGCTGGGGCAGGCCCTCGCCGTCGTAGTCGAAGTTCCGCACGCTGATGGCGTCACGGATGTCCGTGTAGTCGGCGTTGTTCCCGTTGACGTGCATCGGGTTCCACTGCGGGGGAAGCTCGGCGACGGCGCGCCGCAGCGTCCCGCCCTTCTCGAGCTGGTCGCGCGGGGTCGCGTTGACCTGGAACAGGTCGCCCTCGCCGTCGGTGTTGACGCCGGCGCCTGCCTCGCCGCCGGCCGCGGTCTCGTTGCCGGAGCCGCCGTCAGTCTCGCCGCCTCCGCTGCAGGCCCCGAGGACCAGCGCAAACGCTGCGCCGGTCGCGAGGACTGCTGCACCCTTCTTCGTGCGCACTCTTGAACCTCCATCGTTTCCGACGAACGCGCGCGGGTATCCGCGGGGCACAGACATCGGTCTGCGGACACGTTCGTGGTGAGTACTGAACCACGGCCGCTGTGACGTTCAGCACGCCGTCACGAGAACAGCCGGAGTTGTGACCCAATTGAGACCGACCCGTCCGGATGCCGGTCAGCTCTGACGCGCGCGACCGCCGACGCCGGCAGGGCCCGGCGTCGGCGGCGACGGCGGTGTCAGAACACCTCGACGGCCTCCGCGTAGTGGCACGCCGCACGCTGGTCCTCCGCCGTCGGCCGCAGCGCCGGCTCCTCGGAGATGCAGCGGGACCGCTCGTCGTCGGAGAGGGTGAGGAACTTCTGGCACCTCGTGCGGAACCGGCAGCCCGAGGGAGGGTTCGCCGGCGACGGCAGGTCGCCCGAGAGGATGATCCGCTCCCGCTTGCGCTCGATCTCCGGGTCCGGCACCGGGATCGCCGAGAGCAGCGCCTGGGTGTACGGGTGCGTCGGGCGCTCGAACACGCGGTCCACCTCGCCGACCTCGACGATCTTTCCGAGGTACATCACGGCGACGCGGTCGGCGATGTGACGGACCACGGACAGGTCGTGGGCCACGAACAGATAGCTGAGCCCGAGCTTGCCGCGCAGCTCGTCGAGCAGGTTGATGACACCGGCCTGGATCGACACGTCGAGGGCGGAGACCGGCTCGTCCAGCACCAGCAGCTTCGGCTCCAGCGCGAGCGCACGAGCGATGCCGATGCGCTGGCGCTGGCCCCCGGAGAAGTGCTGGGGGTAGCGGTTGGCGTGCGAGGGCTCCAGGCCCACGAGGCGCATGAGCTCGCGCACCCGCTCCTCGGCCTTCTTGCCGCGTACCCCGTTCGCCTCGAGCGGCTCGGCGATGATGTCGAAGACCGGCAGCCGCGGGTCCAGGGAGGCCATCGGGTCCTGGAAGACCACCTGCAGGTCGCGCCGCACGCTCTTGCGTGCCTGGCGCCCGCGGAGCGTGGAGACGTCGTTGCCCAGGACGACGACCGTGCCGTCGGAGGGCGCTCTGAGGTTGAGGATCTCCAGCAGGGTGGTCGTCTTGCCGCAGCCCGACTCCCCGACCAGCCCGAGGGTCTCGCCCGCACGGATGTCGAAGCTGACGCCGTCGACCGCGTGCACCGTCCCGACACGGCGCTTGAACACGGAGCCCTTCATGAGGGGGAAGTACCGCTGCAGATCGGTGACGCGCAGCACCTCCTCACGTTCGTGGCGCGGCACCTCGGCCAGCGGGCGCTCGACGAGCCGTGGCAGGGGGTAGATCTCCTTGAAGGTGAGGTCGTGCTCGGTGATCTCGCCCGACCGGTGGCATGCGGAGGCGTGCCCGAGCCCCCGGGTCGGCTCGAGGGCCGGCTCCACCTCCCGGCAGACGTCGACCGCCATGGGGCACCGCGGCGCGAACGGGCACCCGGTCGGGAGGTCGAGCAGGGAGGGCGGGTTGCCCTCGACGGGCGCGAGCGCGCGCTTCTCCCCCTCGTCCGGGCGCGGCAGCGAGCCGAGCAGCCCGATCGTGTACGGCATCGTGGAGCGGTAGTAGATGTCGTCCACCGGGCCGCTCTCGACGACGCGGCCCGCGTACATCACGGCGACCTTGTCGGCCAGTCCGGCCACGACCCCCAGGTCGTGGGTGATCATGACGACGGCGGCCCCGGTCTCCCGCTGGGCCGTCTTGAGCACGTCGAGGATCTGCGCCTGGATCGTCACGTCCAGCGCCGTGGTCGGCTCGTCGGCGATGATCAGGTCGGGGTCGTTCGCGATGGCCATGGCGATCATGGCGCGCTGGCGCATGCCGCCGGAGAACTCGTGCGGGAACGACTTCGCCCTGACCTGCGGGTTGGGGATGCCGACCAGGTCCAGAAGCTCCACGGCACGCCGCTGCGCCGCGGCGGCGTCCAGGTCGCGGTGGGTCTGGAGCGCCTCGACGATCTGGTCGCCGACCGTGTAGACGGGCGTGAGGGCGGACAGCGGGTCCTGGAACACCATGCCCATCTGCCGGCCGCGGATGCGGGACATGTGGGCGTCCGAGCGGCCGAGGAGCTCCTCCCCGTGCAGGCGCACGGACCCGGCGACCCGGGCCGTCTCGGGCAGCAGCCCCATCACCGACATCGAGGTGACCGACTTGCCCGAGCCGGACTCGCCGACGATGCCCAGCACCTCGCCCGCTTTGACCGAGAAGCTCACGCCCCGGACGGCGTGGACCACGCCGTCCTCCGAGGGGAAGTCGACGGTGAGGTCCTGCACCTCGAGCACCGGTGCCCCGCTGACGCGTCCGGGCTCACGGGCGTCGAGCGCGCTCGCGGTCGCGCCGCCCCGGTTCCTGCTGCGGCTGAGGATGTTCACGCGCGTCCTCCGGACTTGGACGAGGGGTCGAGGGCGTCGCGGAGCCCGTCGCCGACGAAGTTGATGAAGATGAGCATCAGGGTCAGCACCGTCGCCGGGGCGAGGAAGATCCACGGGTAGGTGGACGCCATCCGCTGCCCCTCGGCGATGAGCGTGCCCAGCGACGTCTCGGGCGCCTGCACGCCGAACCCGAAGAAGGACAGGGAGGTCTCCGCGAGCACCGCGGTGGCGACGGCGAGCGTGGCGTCGATGATCAGCAGCGACGAGATGTTCGGGATGACGTGCCGGAAGATGATCTTCGGGGTCGAGACGGACATGTACTTCGCCGCGGTGACGTACTCCAGGCCCTTGATGCCCAGGGTCATGGAGCGCACGACGCGGGCGGAGAGCATCCAGCCCAGCCCCGCCAGCAGGAGGATCAGCATGAGGACGGAGCCGCGACTCTCGCCGGTCTGGACCGAGATGATCGCGATGATGAAGAAGCTCGGCACCACGAGCAGCAGGTCGATGACCCACAGGGCCACCTTGTCGAACCAGCGGCCGTAGTAGGCGGCGAAGGAACCGATCGTCGCCGCGACGAAGGTCTGGACGAGGGCGACGCCCAGGCCGATCATCATCGACTTGCGCAGGCCCTCGGCGGTGAGGGCGAAGACGTCCCTGCCCGCCTGCGTCGTGCCCAGCCAGTGCTCCCCGCTCGGCGGCTTGAGGAACGCCGTCTGGTCGATCTGGGTGTACGTCCACGGTGACAGGTACGGCCCCACGAGGGCGAAGGCGGCCAGCAGGAGGTAGCCGACCAGCCCCACGACGGCGGTCTTGTTGCGCAGGAAACGCCGCAGGATGATCCGACGGCGGGAGAGCCGCCGGGTGGGGGTGGGCGTCCCGCCGGTCGCCACCTCCGGCAGCTCCGTCGTCAGCGGTGCGTTCTTGTCGCCCGGCTCGTAGTCGAGCGGGATCCCGGCCGGGCCGCTCGCGCGGCCGTTCGTCGTCGTCATCTCAGCTCACCCTCACTCGCGGGTCGAGGGCGGCGACGAGGACGTCGGAGAGCATGGCACCCACGAGGACGCACACACCGCCGAACGCCGCCACCGCGACCGACCCGTTGACGTCCTGCGCCGTGATCGCCTGCACGCCGTAGATCCCCATGCCGTGCCAGCCGTAGATCAGCTCCGTGAACGTGGCCCCGAGCACCAGCGTGGCGATGGTGAACGCGAAGTAGGTGCCGGTGGGGATCAGCGCGGTGCGCAGGGCGTGGCGGCGCAGCGCCCGGCCCTTGCGCAGCCCCTTCGCCCGTGCGGTGCGCACGTAGTCGGCGCCCAGGGTGTCCAGCATGAGGTTGCGCTGGATGCGGCTGTAGGACGCGATGCCGCTGAGGGACAGCGTGATCGTCGGCAGGAGCAGGTGCTGGAGCCGGTCGAACAGCGGCGCGAGCGGCCCGTCCCCGTGCCGGCCGGTCTCGCCGAGGAACTCGAAGAACTGCGTCCCGGTCGCCTGGTTGAACTGGATCGCGAGGATCTGCAGCACGACGGCGATCACCAGCGTCGGCGTCGAGATGATGATCAGGGAGATCAACGTGATCGCCCGGTCGCTGACGCGGTACTGCCGCGTCGCCGTCCAGGCGCCGAGCGCCACGCCGAGCGTGATGCCGAGGACCGACCCGATCGTCACCAGCCGCAGCGACACCCACACCCGGGTGCCGATCTCGTCGTTCACGCTCTTGCCGAACGGCGTCTGACCCCAGTCCCACGCGGTGACGACGCCGGTCAGCCAGGTCCAGTACCGCTCGAGCACCGGCGTCTTGTCGTTGAGGTTGTACGCCGTGAGCGAGGCGTCGATCGACGCGGGGTCGATCGGCGGGTTGCGCAGCTCGTACAGCGACCGGGGGTCGAGCTGGGTCGCCGCGAGCAGGTACGTCAGGCTCACGGCGAGGAAGAGCAGGAGCAGGTAGTTCAGCAACCTGCGCGAGAGGTACGGAAGCATGCTCTGACTTTCGGGGCGCGGCCGGACCGGGGTGACGAGCCCCCGTCGGGGACTCACCGAGATCTGACCTGACGGACGACGCCGCAGGCGTCCGGATGTGATCCGGCTCATGCGGCGTTCCGACAGAGTACATCGTCGTCCAATACCGCCCGGCCCCTCCGGGCCGCCGGAAGATCACGGTCCGGCCACGGAACGAGCCGCCCGACGACGACCGCCCGCCGTCGTGCAGGGCACGAGGGCGGGCGGCCGGCCGAGAGGTGTCAGGCGTCGAGCGGCGGAGCCTCCGGCACCTCGGGGCCGAGCTCGAGGCTCGCGCCGGGGATCGCCGCGAGCAGCTCGCGGGTGTACTGCTGGCGAGGGTTCTCGAACACCTCGTCCGTGGTCGCCTGCTCGACGATCCGGCCCTTCTCCATCACCGCCACCTGGTCGGCGATCTGCCGCACCACGGCCAGGTCGTGCGTGATGAACAGGTAGGTGAGACCGAGCTCCTTCTGGAGGTCGTTGAGCAGGGTCAGCACCTGCGCCTGGACCAGCACGTCGAGGGCGGAGACGGCCTCGTCGCAGACGATCAGCGACGGCTCCAGCGCGAGCGCGCGGGCGATCGCGACGCGCTGGCGCTGACCGCCCGAGAGCTCGTTCGGGTACCGGCGCATGGTCGACCGCGGCAGCGCGACCATCTCGAGCAGCTCGGCGACCCGCGCGGCTCGGGACTTCTTGTCGCCGATGCCGTGCACGCGCAGCGGTTCCTCGATGGTCCGGAAGATGGAGTACATCGGGTCCAGCGAGCCGTAGGGGTTCTGGAAGATCGGCTGGACCTGGCGCCGGAAGTCGAAGAGCTGCTTCTTGCCGAGGGTCCCGACCTCCGTGCCCTCGAAGATCACCCGCCCCTCGGTGGGCTCGAGCAGGTTGAGCATGATGTTGGCGACGGTGGACTTCCCGGAACCGGACTCCCCCACCAGCGCCATCGTCGAACCGCGCGGGATGGCGAAGGAGACGTCGTCGACGGCCTTGAACTCACGCCCGGCGCCCGGCACGGCGCCGCGCAGGTGGAACACCTTGCTCAGGTTCTCCACCTCGACGATGTTCTTCGCCCGCACCGCGCTGCCCTCGCCGGCGGCGAGGAGCTCCTCGGTCTCGACCCCCTGCTCCTTGGCGCTCTGGATGCGCCGCGACGCCAGCGACGGCGCGGAGGACACCAGGCGCTGCGTGTAGGGGTGGCGCGGGTCGGCGAGGATCTGCCGCGCCGGCCCGGACTCCACCACCCGGCCGCGGTGCATGACCACGAGGTGCTCGGCCCGCTCGGCCGCGAGCCCGAGGTCGTGGGTGATGAACAGGACCGCGACGTGCCGCTCCTGCGTGAGGTGCTCGAGGTGGTCGAGGATCTGGCGCTGGACGGTGACGTCCAGGGCGGAGGTCGGCTCGTCCGCGATCAGCAGCCGAGGCTGCCCGGCGAGACCGATGCCGATGAGCGCGCGCTGGCGCATGCCGCCGGAGAACTCGTGCGGGTACTGCTTGGCCCGGCGCCCGGCGTCCGGGAGACCGGCGGCGGCGAGCACCTTCTCCACCTCGGCGTCGGCCTCCTTGCCCTTGGCCACGCCGTTGGCGATCAACGCCTCCTTGACCTGGAAGCCGATCTTCCAGACGGGGTTCAGGTTCGACATCGGGTCCTGCGGGACCAGCCCGATCTCACGTCCGCGCAGGTCCTCGATCTCGCTGCGGGAGGCACCGACGAGCTCGCGGCCGGCGAACTTGATGGAGCCGCCGGTCACGCGGCCGGTGCCGGGAAGCAGATCGATGATCGCGTGCGCGGTGGTGGACTTGCCGGACCCGGACTCGCCGACGATCGCCACCGCCTGCCCCGGGTACACGGTCAGGTTCGCGCCGCGCACGGCGGGCACCATGCCCGTCGAGGACTGGAAGGCGACCTCCAGGTCACGGATCTCGAGCAGCGGGGTGTTCGGGTCCACGGTCTCGGCGACCATCGTCGCCGTCGCGGTGAGGTTGTCCGTCATCGGGTGCGCACCTTCGGGTCCAGGGCGTCGCGCACCGCGTCGCCCATCATGATGAAGCCGAGAACCGTGAGGGCCAGGGCGCCTGCGGGGTAGAACAGCACCGACGCGTTGGACCGCAGGGACGCCTGGGCGGCGGAGATGTCCCCGCCCC
The DNA here is from genome assembly GCF_002563695.1 of Georgenia soli. Taxonomy (NCBI): domain Bacteria; kingdom Bacillati; phylum Actinomycetota; class Actinomycetes; order Allobogoriellales; family Allobogoriellaceae; genus Georgenia; species Georgenia soli. The sequence continues at coordinate 1,069,650 of NZ_PDJI01000004.1, forward strand.
ACGAGACGATGTTCGACGGCAGGCCGATGCCGAGGAAGCTCAGCGTGGCCTCGGCGACGATGAAGGTGCCCAGGGCGACGGTGGCGTAGACGATGATCGGCGCGGCCGCGTTGGGCAGGATGTGCCGGGCGAGCACCGCGAGACGGCTCACGCCGAGCGACTTCGCGGCCGTGACGTAGTCGTTGTTCTTCACGGCCATCACCGACCCCCGCGTGATCCGGGCGATCTGGGTCCAGCCGAAGGCCGCGAGGACGGCGACCACGGTGATGGTCGAGCGGGAGTCGCTGAAGACCTGCATGACGACGATCGCCGCGAGGACCAGCGGGATGGCGAAGAAGATGTCGGTGACCCGCGAGAGGATCGTGTCGAACCAGCCGCCGAAGAAGCCGGCGATCGCGCCGATGACGGTCCCGATGATGACGACCACGAGCGTGGCGAGCACGCCGACCGTCACGGACGCGCGGGCACCGTAGACGGTGCGGGCGTAGATGTCGCAGCCCTGCCGGTCGAAGCCGAAGGGATGCTCCGCCGAGGGCGGCCCGTACTGGTTCCCGAGCTCGCAGAACCGCGGGTCCTGGGAGGTGAAGAGGGTCGGGAAGGCCGCGACCACGCAGACGAGCACGATGATGACCGCCGAGGCCCAGAAGATCGGGCGACGGCGCAGCTTCTTCCAGGCCTCCGACCAGAGGCTCGACGGGGCGCCTGAGTCGTCGACCGCGTCGACGGCGCCGAGGCCCGTCTCGTCCAGCTCGGCGAAGAAGTGCTCCTGATGACGGCGGACGGCCACAGGCTCGGGCAGGTGGCCCAGCCCGGAGTGCGAGATGTCAGGCATAACGAATCCTCGGGTCCAGGGCGGCGTAGAGAAGGTCGACGACGAGATTGGCGACGATGTAGACCATGACGAGCACGGTCGTCAGCGACACGACCGTGGCCGACTCCCCCTGGAGGATCGCCCGGTAGAGGGTCCCGCCGACGCCCTTGATGTTGAAGATGCCCTCGGTGACGATGGCGCCGCCCATGAGCGCGCCCAGGTCGGCACCGAGGAACGTCACGACGGGGATGAGCGAGTTGCGCAGCACGTGCACGTTGATGACCCGCCCGCGCGAGAGGCCCTTCGCCCTGGCCGTGCGCACGTAGTCGGCCGTGAGGTTCTCGGCGACGGAGGTGCGGGTCAGCCGCAGGACGTACGCGAAGGACACCGCCCCGAGGACGATCGCGGGCATCAGCAGGTCCCGGAACGTCCCCTCGCTGCTCGCCGTGGTGGGCAACCAGCCGAGCTTGACCCCCACGACGAACTGCAGCACGAAGCCGATGACGAACGTGGGCACCGCGATGACGAACAGCGACGACACCAGGGCGGTGGCGTCGAAGAGCCCGCCCCGGCGCAGGCCGGCGATCAGCCCGACGGCGACGCCGAAGACGGCCTCGAAGACGAGTGCCATCACGGCGAGCTTGAGCGTGACGGGGAAGGCCTCGGCGATCACGTCGATGACCTCGCGGCCCGAGAAGGTGATGCCGAAGTCCAGCGTGAAGATGCCCTGGAGGTAGAGCAGGTACTGCACGATGAACGGCTGGTCCAGGTTGTAGCGGGCTCGGATCTGCTCCTGGACCGCCTCCGGGAGCCCTCGTTCGCCGCCCAGCGCGGCGACGGGGTCACCGGGCATCGCGAAGACCATGAAGTAGATGAGCAGTGTGGCTCCCAGGAACACCGGGATCACCTGCAGGATCCTGCGCCCGATGTATCGGACCATCAGGTCGCCTCCTCAGCGAAAAGTCGTTTTGCGGTTCGGGGGCTCCCCGACCCTGGGTGACGATACGTCGTCGTCCCCGCACGCACGAAGCCGGGGGCGGGACCGATCGGTCCTGCCCCCGGCGCCCGCGGTGCTGGTGGAGAGGTCGCTCCGCCCCGGTGAACTGTCGCTCGCCGGGGCGGAGGGAATCACTCCGCCTTGGTGATCTCGTGGTAGATCGGCACGGAGTTCCAGCCGAACTCCACGTTGTCGACCGTGTCGGCGCTGCCGCCGGTCACGTTGGAGTACCACAGCGGGATGGCCGGGAGGTCCTTGAAGAGGATCTCCTGCGCCTTGTTGTAGATCTCACTCGACGCCTCGACGGAGTCCGCCGTCGCGGCCTCGGCGAGCAGCGCGTCGAACTCGGGGTTCGAGTAGTCGCCGTCGTTCGAGCCGGCACCCGTGCCGTAGAGCGGGCCGAGGAAGTTGCCCAGGCCCGGGTAGTCGGCCTGCCAGCCGGTGCGGAAGGCGCCGGTCATCTTGCGGTCGGTGACGTCCTTGCGCAGGTCGGCGAAGAGCGCGTAGGGGTTGCCCTCGGCCTCGATGCCCAGCGTGTTGCGGATGGAGTTCATCGTGGCGTCGACCCAGGCCTGGTGCCCGCCGTCGGTGTTGTAGGCCAGCGTGAAGGTGCCGTCCCACGGGGAGATGGCGTCCGCCTCGGCCCACAGCTCCTTGGCCTTCTCAGGGTCGTACTGGAGGACCTCGTTGCCGGGGATGTCACCCGACCAGCCGTCGATCACCGGTGAGGTGAAGTCCTGCGCCGGCGTGCGGGTGCCCTGGAAGATCGCGTCCGTGATCTCCTCGCGGTTGATCGCGTGGGAGATGGCCTGGCGGCGCAGCTGCCCCTCCTCGCCCGCGAAGTGCTCCAGCTCCGTGTGGATGGTGAAGGACTGGAAGACCGCGGAGGGCTGGTTGATCGCACGGTCACCGAGCTCGTCCTCGAACGAGCCGAAGGCGGAGTCCGGGATGGCGTCGATGACGTCCAGGTTGCCGGCGAGCAGGTCGCTGTAGGCGGCGTCCTGCGTCTCGTAGAACTTCAGCGAGATCCCGCCGTTCTGCGGCGTGCGGTCACCCTGGTAGTCCTCGTTGGGCACGAGGTCGATGCCGACGTTGTGCTCCCAGGCGCCCTCGCCGTCGAGCTTGTAGGGGCCGTTGCCGATCGGGTTCTCACCGAAGGCGTCGGGGTCCTCGAACGCCGCCTCGGGCAGCGGGAAGAACGCCGAGTAGCCCAGCCGCAGCGGGAAGTCCGCCTCCGGCTGCTTGAGCTTGACCGTGAAGGTGGTGTCGTCGACGACCTCGAGACCGGTCAGCTCGGAGTCCTCGTCGTACGAGAAGCCCTCGATCGGCTCGAAGAAGTAGCTCGACAGGTGCCCGTTGCTGAGCAGGGCGCCCTGGTTCCACGCGTCCACGAAGCTCGAGGAGGTCACCGGCGTCCCGTCGGTGAACGTCAGGCCCTCCTTGATCTTGATCGTGTAGGTCTGGCTGTCGTCGGTCTCGATCGACTCGGCGACCCCGTTGTGCACGGCGCCCTCGGCGTCGTAGTACACGAGGCCCTCGAAGACGAGGTCGAGGATCTTGCCGCCGCCCACCTCGTTGGTGTTGGTGGGGATCAGCGGGTTCTGCGGCTCGTTCGAGTTCGCGGTGATGATGCCGCCGCTGGCAGCGCCACCGGTCGCAGCGCCCCCGGTGGCGGTCTCACTGCCGTCACCGGACGAGCCGCACGCTGCGAGCACGAGGGAGCCCGCCAGGATCGAGGCGGCAACGCCCGCCATGCGCTTGGTCTTCAATGTTCCTCCTGATGAGTGAGCGGAACGCTCGCCCGCCGATGGTGCCCGGGTCCAGGCACAGGCCGGACGGCCCTCGTCGGCGAGATTAGGGAACGATATGTCGGCGCCGGAGTCGCACTGAAATCCCTGGCCGGATCGTTACCCGATCGTGACCGCATGGTGAGACTTCCGTCGTCGGGACGGAGCCGTGCCTTACCCCCGCCCGCGACGGTGGAACGCCCACGCCAGGAGGGCGACGGCCACGAGCATCTGCCCGCCGATCGCGAGCCGGTTGACGTCGAGCGCCGGCTGCCACTGCACGTCGCCGCCACGCACGACGTACACGCCCAGCGGCTCCACCCGCACTCCGAGGCCACCGCCGCCGCCCTCGCCCTCGAATCCCCCGCCCGACCCGGAACCGGCAGCCTGGCGCACGGCACCTTCGCTGCCGCCGTCGCGCACGGCACCTTCGCTGCCGCCGTCGTCGCCCGCCTCCTGCTGCGACCCTCCGTACCCCATCCCGGACCCACCCGTCACCTTGGCGACGGGGATGACCGTGGTCTCGCCGCTGACGTAGGCCTCGCCGAACACGCGGCGCACCGTCAGGATGTCCCGGGCCGCCCGGACGACCTCCATGATCTGCTCCGCGGGCGCACTGCCTCGAACGTGCATGATGTCCTCCGGGTCGACGTGGGGCGGGGACTGCGGCGGCGGACGACAAGACGCGCCGGCCGGGTCGGGCCCAGGCTAGCGACACGCCCGGGCCGGCTCGCCCCTTCCGACGGCCGAAGCCGCACGTCGGTGCGGGACAGGGCCGTCGACCCGCCCGGGCACGGGGACGGAGATCTTGCACGCCGCCCCGCCCGCCGCCACGGTGGAGGGGTCCGAGGCGCGTGCGGACCCGCCCCATCAGGTGGTCGTAGGCGTCGCCGCCGGCCGACCGGCCGGCTCCCCGCACCGACGACAGGAGAACCATGCTCACCCTCACCGAGAACGCCCAGGCCGCCGTCCGTGGCCTGACGACCGAGGCCGGCCTGCTCGAGAGCGGCGGTGTCCGCATCGCGCTCACCGAGGACCAGACCCAGCTGGAGATGAGCCTCGTGGCCGAGCCGCTCCCGAGCGACCACGCGGTCGGTGAGGACGACGCAAGGGTCTTCGTCTCCGAGGAGACCTCCCCCGTCCTGTCCGGGCACACGCTCGACGCCGCGCAGACGCCCGAGGGCATCGGCTTCAGCCTGCAGGCTCAGGGCCCCGACGCCTGACCCTCAGGCGAGTCGCAACTTCCTGCACGACTCGTCAACTTCTCCGCGAGTCGTCAACTTCTCCGTGAGACGTCAAGTCCTCCGTGAAACGTCAAGTCCTCCGTGAGAAGTCGCCTTCTCACGGAGAACCGACGGCCCACCGCGAGGCATGACCTCGGGGTGGGCCGTCGGTTCGTCCGGGCGGTTGCGGCACGACCAGGCTGTTGCGCGGCCGCAGGACTCAGCGCGGGACGACGGCGAATCGCCGGTTCACCAGGGAGGGGTTCCGCTCCCGGACGGCCGCCACCTTGTCCGCCGAGACGTCCACGACCGCGACGCCCGGCTCCTCGCCCAGCTCTGCGAGCACGTCCCCGGACGGGTCGACGGCGAGCGAGCGACCCGTCCGGTGCCGCCCGCACTGCCCGCTCGCCAGCACGTAGGACGTGTTCTCGATGGCACGGGCCCGGGCGAGGACCTCCCAGTGAGCGGCCTTGCCCGGGCCGGCCATCCAGGTGGACGGGACCGCGAGAACGTCCGCTCCGGCGTCGACGAGGAATCTCGCCATCTCGGGGAAGCGCAGGTCGTAGCAGGTCATCACACCCACCCGAAGATCACCCACGGGCAGCACGAGCGGCTCCGGCGCGGCCGCGGCGAGGCGGTCGGACTCCCGGTCCCCGAAGGCGTCGTAGAGGTGGACCTTCCGGTACACCCCGGCGAGCGTGCCGTCCGGCGCGAGCGCCACGACGGTGTTGGCGGGACGGTCGGCGGTCGCCTCGGTCATTCCGGCGAGCACGGTCACCGCGTTGGCGCGGGCAGCGCCGGCGAGCGATGCGACGAACGGCCCGTCCAGCGGCTCGGCGGCCTCCCGGATGCGACTGGCCTCCGCGCGGGGCTCCCAGGACATCGTGTACTCGGGCAGCACGACGAGCGCGGCGCCGTCGGCAGCGGCCCGCGCCACCAGGTCCGAGGCGACCTGCAGGTTCGCCGTCTTGTCCGTCGTCGCCGCGAGCTGGGCGATGGCCATACGCATATCTCGACGGTAGCGGGAACGGGCTCGGGTGGCGGTCCACCCCAGCCTGGTTAGCGTTGTCGTCATGGGACCCCTCACCCGCGTCGCCGACGCCACGATCCGCGGCTACCAGCGGTACCTGTCGCCGCGGAAGGGCTGGAACTGCGCCCACCTGGTCGCGCACGGCGGGCGGTCCTGCTCGGCAGAGGTCCGCAGGATCATCGCCGCGCGCGGGGTGCTGGGCGGTGCGGTCCCGACGGCGGTGCGCCTCTTCGCCTGCTACCAGGCGGCGGCGCTGCTCGCGCGGACGGACGTGCAGGGCGTCTGCTGCTGCGGCGGCATCCCCATCCCGTTCCGGTTCTGAGTGCACCCACGGCCGGCGCGCGCCGTTCAGCCGCGGCGCAGCTCGCGGGCGATCGCACCGGTCGCGGACAGACCCCGCAGGGCCGCACGGGGCGACACCAACCCGGAGACGGGTGACAGGATCACGTGCTCGAGGCCTGCCGCCCGGTACTCGCGCAGCCGGTCCGCCGCCTGCTCCACGGTCCCCCACAGGAGCGGTCCGTGCAGCAGCAGCTCCGGCGGCACGAGGTCGACGGCTCGTTCGAGCGTGGCCCGGTCCGCCTGCTCGGGCAGAAACTGGCCGAGTCCGGTGAAGTCGTCCCCGAACGGGTGGCGGGCGCCGGCCGCGCGCCACTCGGCGGCGGACATGACCAGTGCGAGGCTCCGGAGCGCGCGCGTCGCCAGCATGGCCCGCGCCTCGGCCTCGGTGCGGCCGATGACGGTGAACCGGTGCAGCGCCGGCGTGACGGACGACGGGTTCCGTCCCGCCCGTGCGGCAGCGTCACGTACCACCGCGAGATCGGTCGCGTACTGCCCGGGGCTCGTGATCGTCGTCGGGTACCAGCCGTCGCCGTACCGTCCGGCCAGCTCGAGGGACCGGGGACCGTGCGCGGCCACCCACATCAAGGGTGTGCGGCCCGCGGGGGCGCGCAGGTCGACCCGTGCGCCGTCGAGCCGGAAGTAGCGGCCGTCGAAGTCCACGGGACCGGGGGCGTCGGCGTCCAGGCAGAGCCGGATGATCTGCAGCGCCTCCTCGAGCCGGCTGGTGCGCCCCGCGTAGTCCAGGCCGTACGGGGTGATGTTGAGCCGCTCCCCCACGCCGATGCCGAGCACAGGGGGTCTGCGGGTCATGTGGGCCACCGTCAGCAGTGCCTGGGCGATGACGACGGGATGCCGGCGGATCGGGTCCGTGACACCGACACCGAGCTGCATCCTGCCGACCCGGGTGGCGGCCCAGCCCATGACGGCCTGGAAGTCGAGGTGGTCGTGGGGAGTGGGCTTGCGCCTGGCCAGCCAGGTGAGGTCGGCGTCCCAGAGCGCGGAGGGGAAGACGTTCTGGAGGTGGTCGATCACCATCACGGAGTCCAGCCGCATCGCACGGGCGGCCAGCAGGTAGGCGCGGACCGCACCCAGTGGCGGCTGCGTGCCCAGCTGGAGTCCCACCTTCACGCGGCCGTTCATCGGAACCGCTCCCTCCGGAGGGCGATGGCCGGCCAGTCGGGGACGGGACCTGCTGGCGTGGAGAGACGCTCGGGCACGACCCCACCTCCCGGTCCACCAGCGCCGACGCCGGCTCACGGTCCACCGTCGTCCGACGGCGGCCGCCGCACCAGAGACCTAGGTCCCCGCCGGCCGGGGCCGACGGCGCCGTCCGCGCGCAGGCGCGGCGGGCGCGGCGACCTCACCCGTGCGACGAACGGCCGCGGCGTCAGTCGGTCTCGACGTCCTCGAAGCCGATGAGCCAGTGCAGGCCGTGACGGTCGACGACCTGCCCGTCCCGTGCGCCCCAGGGCCTGGCCTGCAGGGCGTCCACGACGTGGCCGCCCTCGGAGAGGCGGGAGAACCACTCGCGCAGCGTCGAGGGGGTGGACGTACCCAGCAGCGAGAGCATCAGGCCCTCGCATCGGAACGACGGCTCGTCACCGGTCGCGTCGGACGCGAAGAGCGTGACCGGGCCGTCCACGAGGTAGCCGTGCGCGACGGCGTCCGGCGGTCCGTCGGTGCGGTTGAACTCCTCCAGGGTATGGAGCTGGACCCCGCAGCCGAAGACGTCTCCGTAGAACGTGAGGACCTCACGGGCAGTCCCGGGCAGGTGCAGGTACGGCGTCGGCGCAGTCACGAGGAGCGACGCTAGGGGCAACCGGGCGTGCGCGCGACAGGGCCGAGCCGGCCGCGCTCCCGATGGCAGGCGGTCACCGGGCCGGGGTCACACGTTGAAGCGGAACTCCACCACGTCGCCGTCGCGCATGACGTAGTCCTTGCCCTCGATGCGCACCTTGCCGTGCGCGCGAGCCTCGGCCACCGAGCCGAGCTCGACGAGGTCGTCGAAGGAGATGACCTCCGCCTTGATGAAGCCGCGCTCGAAGTCGGTGTGGATGACGCCGGCCGCCTGCGGCGCCGTCCAGCCCTGGTGGATCGTCCACGCGCGGGCCTCCTTCGGACCGGCGGTGAGGTAGGTCTGCAGCCCGAGGGTGTGGAAACCGACGCGGGCGAGCTGGTCCAGCCCGGCCTCCTCCTGCCCGGACTCCGCGAGCATCTCCGCGGCCTCGTCCGGCTCGAGCTCGACGAGCTCGGACTCGAACTTGGCGTCGAGGAAGATGGCGTCGGCGGGGGCGACGAGCTCGCGCAGCTCGTCCTGCATGGCCTTGTCCGCGAGCCCGGCGTCGTCGGTGTTGAAGACGTAGATGAACGGCTTGGCCGTCATGAGCTGGAACGTGGCCAGGATCTCGGGGTCGAGGCCGGCCTTCTGCGCACCGGCGGAGAGCAGCGTGCCCTCCTCGAGGAGCGCCATCGCGCCCTTCGCGGTCTCGAGGACCTCCGCGTCGGTCTTCTTCCCGCGAACCTCCTTCTCCAGCCGCGGGATCGCCTTCTCAAGGGTCTGGAGGTCGGCGAGGATCAGCTCGGTCGAGATGGTCTCGATGTCGTCCTTCGGGTCGACCTTCCCCTCGACATGGACGACGTCGCCGTCCTGGAAGACGCGGGTGACCTGGCAGATGGCGTCCGCCTCACGGATGTTCGCGAGGAACTGGTTGCCCAGCCCCTCCCCCTCGGAGGCGCCCTTGACGATGCCGGCGATGTCGACGAACGAGACGGTGGCGGGGACGAGCCGCTCGGAGCCGAAGATCTCCGCGAGCTTCCCCAGGCGCGGGTCGGGCAGGGGGACGACGCCGATGTTCGGCTCGATCGTCGCGAACGGGTAGTTCGCCGCGAGCACCGTCGCCCGCGTCAGGGCGTTGAACAGGGTCGACTTGCCGACATTGGGGAGTCCGGCGATACCGATAGTGAGGGCCACGTGGGTCGAGTCTACGTGCCCCGCCGACCGCCGGCGCCCGGCGGCGGGCGCGCGCGAGGGACGACGGCGCGGCGTGGGAACGCCGTGTCAGTGGCTGCTGGCATCGTTCCCGGCATGGAGATGACCACCGTTGTGCTGCTCGTGCTGACTCTCGCCGTCGGGGCGGCGCTCGGCTATGCCGTGGCCGTCGCGCGGGGGGCGGCGCTGCGCGGTGACGGCGCCACGGCCGCGGAGGTCGGAGAGCTCCGGGCCCGGGCGGCGGCCGCCCAGGCGCGCGCCGACCGGCTCACGGAGGAGGTCGAGCAGCTGCACGAGCGCGCCCGGCAGGACCAGGACGTCCTGCGGGCCCTGGCGCCGGTGCAGTCGGCCCTGGCCCAGGTGGGCGAGCACGTCGCGCTGCTCGAGCGCGAACGCACCGAGCAGTTCACCGTGCTCACCGAGCAGCTCCACCACGCCCGGCGCACGGACGCCGAGCTCCAGCGCACGACGGCGCAGCTGGAGTCGGCGCTCCGGTCCACCTCGGCCCGTGGCCAGTGGGGGGAGGTCGAGCTGCGTCGGGTCCTGGAGGCGTCGGGGATGCTGCGGCACGTCGACTTCACCGAGCAGCGCGCGCTGGGCACGGCCGGGTCACCGGGCAGGTCCCGCGGCGGGGGCGGCCGGCCCGACGTCGTCGTGCACCTGCCCGGGGAGAAGTACCTGGCGATCGACGCCAAGGTCCCGATGGACGCCTACCTCGAGGCGAGCGCGCTCGGCGAGCGCCCGACGGGGGAGGACGCGGAACGACGCGAGCGCCTGCTCGCCGCCCACGCCCGCGCGCTGCGCGGGCACGTCGACGCGCTGGTGAAGCGCGCGTACCACGAGCACCTGCCGGGCTCGCCCGAGCTCGTCGTCATGTTCGTCCCCTCGGAGGGGCTGCTGGCCGCCGCCCTGGAGGCGGACCCCACGCTGCTCGAGCACGCCCTGCGCCAGGGCGTCGCCCCCACGTCGCCCTCCTCGCTCCTGGCTCTCCTGCGCACGGTCGCCTCCGTGTGGTCCGCCGAGAAGGTGAGCGCCGAGGCCAAGGAGCTGCTGGAGCTGGGCCGCACCCTGTACGACCGCCTCGGCGTCGTCGCGTCGCACCTCGGGGGCCTGGGACGCTCGCTGCGCTCGAGCGTGCAGCACTACAACAAGGCGGTGGCCTCGATCGAGCAGCGCCTGCTCGTCACCGCCCGCGACCTCGAGTCGATCGGCGGACGTGACCTGGATGTGGAACCGATCTCCGCGGACGACGCGCAGGTGCGCACGTTCACGGCACCGGAGCTCGTGACGGACGACGACGCCGGCAGCACGATGCTCGCCGGCCGCGCCGGGTAGGGGCGGACCCCACGGCGGGCTGCTCTGCGGGTCCCTGGGCGGAGGGGCCTGCCTGTTATCGAGAGCCCCACGCTCGCTCCGGACCGCGCCGTGCCCGCGCGGTCCGGTGCGGGGACAGCGACTCAGGCCCGCGGGGCGGCGGGTGCGGCGGCGTTGCGCGCGCGACGGGCGCGGTGCGGGCGGTCGGGCTGCTCGCCTGCGGCCTTCAGGTCACCGCGCAGGTTCTTCGGCAGCGAGAACATGATGTCCTCGGTCGCCGTGCGGACCTCTTCCAGCCCGCTGTAGCCGAGCGACCGGAGACGGTCGATCACGTCACGCACGAGGATCTCAGGGACGGACGCCCCGGAGGTCAGTCCGACGGTGGTGGCGCCCTCCAGCCAGGCCGGGTCGATCTCGTCGGCCTTGTCCACCCGGTACGCAGAGCCGGCGCCCGCCTCGAGCGCCACCTCCACGAGCCGGACAGAGTTGGAGGAGTTCGCGGAGCCGACGACGATGACGACGTCGGCGTCCGGCGCGAGCTTCTTCACCGCGACCTGACGGTTCTGGGTGGCGTAGCAGATGTCGTCGCTGGGCGGGTCCTGCAGATGGGGGAAGCGCTCGCGGAGCAGCTTCACGGTCTCCATCGTCTCGTCGACCGAGAGGGTGGTCTGGGAGAGCCAGATGACCTTCTCCGGGTCGCGGACCTGCACCTGGTCGACCTCGTGCGGGCCGTTGACCACCTGGATGTGGTCGGGCGCCTCCCCCTGGGTGCCCTCGACCTCCTCGTGGCCCTCGTGGCCGATGAGGAGGATGTCGAGGTCCTCGTTGGCGAAGCGGACGGCCTCCTTGTGGACCTTCGTCACCAGCGGGCAGGTGGCGTCGATGGTGGCGAGGTTGCGGGCGGCGGCCTGCGCGTGCACGGCCGGCGAGACGCCGTGGGCGGAGAACACGACGCGGGCCCCCTCGGGCACCTCGTCGGTCTCCTCGACGAAGATCGCGCCACGCTGGGAGAGCGTCTCGACGACGAACTTGTTGTGGACGATCTCCTTGCGCACGTAGACCGGCGCACCGTAGAGCTCCAGCGCCTTCTCGACGGCGTCGACGGCGCGGTCGACGCCGGCGCAGTAGCCGCGCGGAGCCGCGAGCAGGATGCGCTTGCCGTCGGGCGCCGGGATGCTCTCGACCGTGCCGGGGAACGCGGAGGCGCCGGCGAGGGAGCTGACCCTCGGGGCGGATCCGGAGGACGCGGATGAAGTCGTGGGCGTGGTCACCCGGCCAGGGTACGTGGGAAGCCTCGGGCGGGGCCATCGTGGTGTCCGAAAGCACAGGCGGTGGGCCGGTGTCACGGGCGGGTGCGACCATGGGCCCATGAACCGGAACCTGCTCGAGCCCGACCCCGTCCTGCTCCCTCAGGACCACCCCGACGTGGCCGCGCGCGCGGCGCTGGAGGCCGGCGAGGACCTTCGCGCGGTCGCCGCCCGGCACCCGGCCGCGAGCCTCGCGTGGGCGCGGCTGGCCCGTCAGTCGCTGGAGGCCGGCGACGCGGTCGCGGCCTACGCCTTCGCCCGCACCGGGTACCACCGGGGGCTGGACGCCCTGCGGCGCGCCGGGTGGCGCGGCGCCGGACCGGTTCCCGCCGCGCACCTGCCCAACCAGGGGTTCCTCCTCTCGGTCCTCGCCCTGGCCGACGCCGCCGCGGCGATCGGCGAGGAGGAGGAGCACGCCCGCTGCATGCAGCTCCTCGCCGACTCCGACCCGCGGGCCGTCGAGGTGCTCGGGGGACGGTGACGCCCGTGGGCACCGTGACGTCCGACCACCACACGCCCGCCCCGCGCCGTCTCGCCGCGCGGGCGCTGGAGACGACGGCGGAGAACCCGTGGCCGGTCCGCCTCCTCTCCTCCAAGATCACCGAGTACGTCAGCAAGATGGCGCCGCTCTGGGTCGAGGGCCAGGTGGTTCAGCTCAACCGGCGTCCCGGCGCGAATCTTGCCTTCCTGACGCTGCGGGACACGGACGCCGACATGTCCCTGCCCGTCAGCGTGCACGCACGCGTGCTGGCGGCCGTCGAGGCGCCGCTGCAGGAGGGCTCGCACGTGGTGGTCCACGCCAAGCCCGTCTTCTGGCCCAAGCGGGGCACCCTGCAGCTCCAGGCCGACGCGCTGCGCCCGGTGGGGGTCGGCGAGCTGCTCGCGCGCATCGAGCACCTCAAGCGCGTGCTGGCCGCCGAGGGGCTGTTCGACGCCGATCGCAAGGTCCCGCTGCCGTTCCTGCCGGCCACCGTGGGGCTCATCTGCGGGCGGGAGTCGAAGGCGGAGCATGACGTCGTGGTCAACGCACGGACCCGCTGGCCGTCCGTCCGTTTCGAGATCCGCGAGGTGGCCGTCCAGGGCTCCCGGGCCGTCGCCGAGGTGTGCCAGGCGCTCGCCGAGCTCGACGCCGACCCGGCCGTCGAGGTGATCGTGGTCGCCAGGGGCGGTGGCGCCGTCGAGGATCTGCTGCCCTTCTCCAACGAGTCCCTCGTCCGCGCGGCCGCCGCGTGCCGCACCCCGCTCGTCTCCGCGATCGGGCACGAGACGGACGCCCCGCTGCTGGACCTCGTCGCCGACTACCGGGCGTCCACCCCCACCGACGCCGCCAAGCACGTCGTCCCGGACGTCGCCGAGGAGCGGCGCGGGCTCACGCACGCCCGTCAGCGCATCCGGCACGCCGTCCGCGCCCGGCTGCACGGGGAGCAGCAGGGTCTCGCCGCGCTGCGCTCCCGGCCGGTGATGGCGGACCCGCACGCCGTGGTCGAGCGACGCGAGGAGGAGGTCCGCCACGCCCGCACCGCCGCCACCCGGGCCTTCGCCTGGCGCACCGACCGGGCGGCCGGGGAGCTCGGTGGGCTCGTCGGCAGCCTGCGGGCGCTCTCCCCCGCCGCGACCCTCGCCCGTGGGTACGCCGTCCTGCGCACTCACGACGGCGAGGTCGTGCGCGACCCGGACCAGGTGGAGCCCGGCGACCAGCTGGAGGCGCTGCTGGCACGTGGCCGGCTCGTCCTCGAGGTCGGCTACGGCGACGAGGCGGACGAGTAGCGCGCAGCCCCGCGGCGGTCCGGGGCGCGTGCGGCCACCCACGACCATCCCGCGTCCGGCGACCCACGACCATCCCGCGTCCGGCGACCCACGACCATCCCGCGTCCGGCGACCCACGACCATCCCGCGTCCGGCGACCCACGACCATCCCGCGTCCGGCGACACACGACCATCCCGCGTCCGGCGACCCACGACCATCCCGCGTCCGGCGACACACGACCCGGCCTCGTCCGCCGACGGCGGACGAGGCCGGGTCTGCGGGAGTCGGCGGCCGATGAAAGACTGTCGGCCGTGAGCCAGAACGTGTCCGAGCTGCCCGACGTGTCCACCCTGAGCTACGAGCAGGCCAGGGACGAGCTGATCGAGGTGGTGCGCCGTCTCGAGGCGGGCTCGACCTCCCTGGAGGACGCTCTCGCGCTGTGGGAGCGCGGGGAGGCGCTCGCCGCACGGTGCCAGTCCTGGCTCGACAACGCCCGCGCACGCCTGGACGCCGCCCACGGCGCGTCGGACGGGCGCCCGCAGCCCGCAGGAAGCCCCAGCAAGGACCCGGCGCCGGAGCGCGAGGCCGCGCTCGACGACGCGGCAGCCGCCCTGCCCGAGGAGGAGACCCGATGAGCGACGTGCACAGCACCCCGGACCCGGAGGGGGCGACGCCGCCCGCGCGTGCGGGCAACGCACCCGGTGGCGACGGCAGCCCGACGGAGCGCTCGGCCAAGGCACCGGCGGAGCGCGACCCGTTCCGGCCCGAGGGCGACCCCGAGCTCTCCCAGGGCCCGAAGGCACCCACCACGGCCGCGTACGGCCCCGGTGCACCGGCCGGCCTGCCGCACGACGACGCGACCGGCTTCGCCCTCGTGGTCGGCGAGGCCCTGGTGGACATCGTCGAGCGGCCCGGGGACGAGCCCTCCGCGCACCCCGGTGGCTCCCCCGCCAACGTGGCGGTCGGCCTCTCCCGGCTCGGGCGCGACGTGGAGCTCGTCTCCTGGTTCGGCACCGACGCGCACGGGGCGCTGCTGCGTTCGCACCTCGAGCTCGAGGAGGTGCGTCTCTCGGCCGCCTCGGCACGGGCCTCGCGCACCTCGACCGCGCGGGCCCGCCTCGACGGGTCGGGCGCCGCCACGTACGTCTTCGACCTCGAGTGGGCACCGCCGGAGCCGGACCCGGCCCTCGAGCCGCTCGTGCTCCACACCGGGTCGATCGCCGCCGTGCTGGAACCGGGGGCGCGCACGGTCGCGGAGACCGTCGCCCGCCACCGCGCGCGGGCGACCATCAGCTACGACCCCAACATCCGCCCCGATCTCATGCCGGACCGGGACGCCACGCGCGCGGCGGTCGAGCAACTGGTGAGCCAGTCGGACGTGGTCAAGGCGTCGGACGAGGACCTGGCCTGGCTGTACCCGCAGGAGGACCCGTTCGCCGTGGCCCGACGGTGGCTCGCGAGCGGACCCGCCGTCGTCGCCGTCACGCGGGGGGCGGACGGCGCCTGGGCCGTCACCGCCGCGGGTGACGAGCTCGTCTCCGCCCCGCACCCGGCCGACGTCGTCGACACCGTCGGGGCCGGTGACTCCTTCACCGCGGGCCTGCTCGACGGCCTGTGGGCCGCCGGGCTGCTCGGCGGTGACCGGCGCGGCGCGCTGCGCGCGGTCGACCCCGCGACGGTCCAGCGGGTCCTCGACCACGCGGCCCGGATCGCCGCGATCACGGTGTCCCGGGCGGGCGCGAACCCGCCCACCCGCGCGGAGCTCACGGCCGGCTGACACGTCGCGGGACCGCCCGCCGGTCGACGCGCAGGAAGATCCCCCGCCGGGTTGCCCGGCGGGGGATCTCTCGTCCGGTCACGCCTTGGCGGGAGCCCCCTCCCGCTCCGCCCGGCGCTTGGCCCGCTCGAGGGCACGCCGGCGCTGCTCCCTGGCGTCCTCCTCGAGCTTGGCGGCGCGTTCCTCGTCGCGGGTGAGGTTGTCGCCGCTCTCGGGGTCGAACAGGTGGATCTTCGCGGGGTCGATCCACAGCTGCGCGGTGTCGCCGTCGCGGATGGGGCTCATGGCGTCGAGCGCCACGACCAGCTGGGAGCGCATCCCCTCGCCCTCGAGCTCACGGTCGAGCTCGTCGAGCTGCTTGCGCACGCTCTCGTCCAGCTCGTAGGGGATGTAGGCGTACAGCACCTCGCCGAGCCACTCGGTGACGTCGACGTTGGCGTCGAAGACCACACCGGCCCCGCGCCGGTCGCCGGTGATGAGGTCGGCGTCCTCGAAGTCGTCGGGGCGGATGCCGACGATGACGGTCTTGCGGTTGCCGACAGCCTTGCGCAGCCGGTCGTCCAGCGGCACGTCCGCGATCGGCAGCCGCAGGACGTCGCCCTCGACCGCGCCGGCCAGGAAGTTCATCGGCGGCGACCCGATGAAGCCGGCCACGAAGAGGTTCACCGGCTGGTCGTACAGCCCGCGTGGGCTGGCCACCTGCTGCAGGATCCCGCGCCGCAGCACCGCCACCCGGTCGCCGAGCGTCATGGCCTCCGTCTGGTCGTGCGTGACGTAGACCGTGGTGATGCCGAGGTTGCGCTGCAGCCGGGCGATCTCGGTGCGCATCTGCCCGCGCAGCTTCGCGTCGAGGTTGGACAGCGGCTCGTCGAAGAGGAACGCGCGGGCCTCCCGCACGATCGCCCGCCCCATCGCGACGCGCTGGCGCTGGCCGCCGGAGAGGTTCGCGGGCTTGCGGTCGAGGTGCTCGTCGAGCTCGAGCAGGCTCGACGCGTGCCGCACCCGCCGGTCGACCTCCTCCGAGGAGAACTGCCCCTTCTGCAGGCGCAGCGGGAAGGCGATGTTCTCGTACACCGTCAGGTGCGGGTACAGGGCGTAGTTCTGGAACACCATCGCCAGGTCCCGGTCGCGCGGCGCCTTGTCGTTGACCACCTCGTCCCCGATGCGCAGCTCGCCGGAGGTGATGTCCTCGAGACCGACGATCATCCGCAGCAAGGTGGACTTCCCGCAGCCGGAGGGGCCGACCAGGATGACGAACTCGCCGTCCTCGATGTCGAGGGAGACGTCGTTGACGGCCGGGAACCCGTCGCCGTACTGCTTGACGATGTTCTCCATCGTGATGGATGCCATTTGAGGTTCTCCTCCTTGCGGCAGGGCCGGTCAGCCCTTCACCGCTCCCTGGGTGAGTCCGGAAACGATCTGGCGCTGGAACAGCACGACGAGCACGACCACCGGGATCGTCACGATGATCGACGCCGCGGAGATCGCTCCCACGGGGAGCTCGAAGTACGAGGCGCCGGTGAAGAAGGCCAGCGCCGCCGGCACCGGGCGGGCCGCGCTGGTCGAGGTGAGCGAGATGCCGTAGACGAAGTCGTTCCAGGCGATGAAGAACGCGATCAGCGCGGTGGTAAACACCCCGGGTGCGGCGAGCGGCACGATGGCCTTGCGGAACGCCTGCCACGGCGTCGCCCCGTCCACCTGCGCCGCCTGCTCGAGCTCCCACGGGATCTGGCGGAAGAACGCCGCCAGGGTCCAGATGGAGATGGGGAGCGTCAGCGACAGGTACGGGATGATCAGGCCCGGCCAGGTGTCGTACAGGCCGATGTTGCGCCAGAGGTTGAACAGCGGCGTCACGATCGAGATCACGGGGAAGATCGACACGCCCAGCGCCGTCGTCAGGATGAGCTTCTTGCCCCGGAAGTCCAGGCGGGCGATGCCGTAGGCGGCCAGCGTCGCCAGCACCACCGCGATCGCGGTCGCGATGAGCGAGATCCCGATCGAGTTCCGCAGCGCCGGGAGGAACAGGTCCCGCGCCCCACCCTCGGCCGTGAGGATCTGCTGGTAGTTCTCCCAGGAGACCTTGGGAGGCAGGAACGTCCCCGAACGGATGTCGCTCGTGGACTTCAGCGACGTCATGAAGATGGACAGCACCGGGAAGAGCGCGTACACGAAGACGAGCACCGCGATAACCGCCCAGCCCAGCTTCTGACGTCCGGTCAGCCGGCCCATGTCACTCCCCCCTCGCGCTCGTGAGATCGACCTTGAACAGCTTGATCGCCGCGAAGCAGATGAGGATCACGCACAGGAACAGCAGCACCGAGACCGCCGACCCGAGCCCGATCTCCAGCCGCCCGATCGACGTCCGGTAGGCCAGCAGGGACAGCACCTCGGTGCCGTTGGCCCCGTTGGTCATGATGAAGACGTTGTCGAAGATGCGGAACGCGTCCAGGGCCCGGAAGAGCACCGCCACCATGATCGCGGCCTTCATGTTGGGCAGGATCACCCGCCACAGCACCTGCCAGGGAGTGGCGCCGTCGACCTTGGCCGCCTCCTCCATGTCTCCCGGCACCTGCGCGAGGCCGGCGAGGAGCAGCAGCGAGATGAACGGCGTGGTCTTCCACACCTCGGAGGCGATGATGACGAACAGCGACGTTCCCTGGCTCGCGAACCAGTTGAGGTTCTCGCTGATGCCGGGCACCCAGTCGAACCAGTGGTTGACGTAGCCCGAGGTGATGTCGAACGCGTAGAACCAGGCGAACGCCGAGACGACAGTGATGATGCCGTAGGGCACGAGGATCGCCGTCCGAAGCGCTCCGCGCAGCCCGCGGATGGCCCGGTGCATGACCATCGCCAGGGCGAAGCCGAGCACGAGCTCGATGACCACGGTGATGATCGTGATGAGGACCGTGACCCAGAGGTCCCGCCAGAAGATCGGGTCGACGAGCACCACGCCGTAGTTCGACAGGCCGATGAACTGCCTCTCCTCCGGCGCCGTGAGGCGGTAGCGGAAGAGCGAGTCGTACATCGCCTGCAGGATCGGGTAGAGCGTCACGGCGAGCATCACCACGAACGCCGGGCCGGCGAGCCACCATCCCAGCCGTGCCTCCTGCCGGGCGCGGTCGCTCCTGCGCGCCCGGGCCCGCCCGGGCGCCGCGCGTTCCTCGGCCACCGGCGGGGTCACTGACGTGGTCATAGCAGCCTCTCCCCTCGCAGGACAGCGGTGATGAACTGGGTCGACTCCTCCGGCGTGGTGTCGGGGTTGACGGAGGCCGGCGGGAACCACTTCTCCTGGAGCCCGGACGTGACCTCGTTGTAGAACGGCGTCTGGGGCCGGGGAACGGCCTTGTCGAGGGACTCACGGATGACGTCGTACATCGGGTAGGCCTCCTGGACCTTGGGGTCCTCGTAGGCCTGGGACGCCGCGGCCGGGTTGCCGTCGGAGACGAAGTACTCCGCCTGGTGCTCCGGGGTCACGATGCACTCGGCCGCCTGGTAGGCGAGGTCCGGGTGGTCGCTGAACGCGCCGACACCGATGTTGATGCCGCCGTACGGCGGAGTCACCTCGCCGCCCTCCGCGGTCAGCGGGTACGTGGTCCAGCCGAAGTCGTCGAGCACGGCCTTGTCGACGGAACCGTCCTCCACCGCGGTCACCGTGGAGGACCACACGAACGGCCAGTTGACCATGAAGGAGCCGTCCTCCCCCTGGAAGATGGTGAGCGACGTGGGCTCGTCCTCCGTGGGCAGCCCCGGCCCACCGACCCCCGAGTTGCCGATCTCGCCGATGATCTGGGCGGCCTGCCGGCCCGCCTCGCTCTCCAGGCCGAGCTTGATGTCCTGCGCCGGCGCCTCCGGGTTGGTGATGATCTGCCCTCCCGCGGAGGACACGAGCGCGTTGATCCACACCGTCAGCGACTCGTCCTTCTGGCCCTGCACGGCCAGCAGCTTGTCCTGGCTCTGGGCCGCGTCGATGAGCTGCTGCCACGTCACGGGCTTGCTCATGTCGAGCCCCGCCGCCTCGGCCACCGACTTGCGGTACCAGAGCAGCTGGGTGTTGGCCCAGAACGGGACCGTGACGAGCTCGCCGTTCCACGACGCACCGTCGATCGCGCCCTGGACGACACCCTCGGTGGTCTTCTTCGCGACGTCGTCGGGCATCGGGGCGAGGAACCCCGGCTCGGCCAGCTCGGGGATGAACGGCGGGTCGAGGCTCATGAGGTCGATCGACGAGTCCTTCGCCGCCAGTCGTCGGGCGAGCTGCTCACGCTGGGACGACGCGTCCCGGGGCAGCAGCACCGTCTCGATCTTGTACGCCCCGTTCGCCTGCTCGGTGCAGGTCTGCGCGAGTCTCGCCTGCCCGCCGGCGTCAGGGTTGATGTACCAGGTGAGCGTCGGCGGCCCCGCCTCCGCGGCGCACGCCGACACCCCGGCAGCCAGCGCCGCGGCCATGAGCACGGCCACCCGTCTGCGTCGTCGCACGGTGCCTCCCTCGGCTGTCGTTCCTGCTCACAGGTAACCGCCAACGGATGGAACGCGCCACCGGAGAGGGGGTGCACGCTGGGATGATGCGGGGATGAGCACATCCCTGACCCCCGCCCAGGCCTGGCAGCGTCTGCAGGAGGGCAACGCCCGGTTCGTCGCCGACGCCATGCAGCACCCCTCCCAGGGAGCGGCCCACCGCGCGGCCGTCGCCCGGGAGCAGCACCCGTACGCCGTGCTGTTCGGGTGCTCCGACTCGAGGGTGGCCGCCGAGATCATCTTCGACCAGGGCCTGGGTGACCTGTTCGTGGTCCGCACCGCGGGCCACGTGCTCGACACCACGGTGATCGGGTCCATCGAGTACGGCGTGGACGTCCTCGGTGCCCCTCTCGTCGTCGTCCTGGGCCACGACCACTGCGGCGCGGTCGGCGCCGCCACCGAGGCGCTGCTCACCAGCCGCATGCCCACGGGGTTCGTGCGCGCCGTCGTCGACCGGGTCATCCCGTCCCTGCTCACCCACGCCGAGCTCGCCGCCGGCCAGGCCGTCGCCGCGGCCGAGGCGGAGGCCGCCCGGGACGCCTCGACGCCCGCGGACGACGGCGCAGCCACCGACCGCTCCGTCCATGTGGGAGCCGGGGGCACCGTGCGCAGCGTCCCCCTGCCCGACGACGACGAGCTGCGCCGGGAGCACGTGCGCGCGACGGTCCAGATGCTCCGCGACTACTCCCGCTCGCTCGCGGCGGCGGTCGACGAGGGCCGCTGCGCGATCGTCGGCGTCGAGTACACCCTGGCGGACGGCACGGCCCACGTGGTCGACCACGTGGGGCCGCTCGAGGGCTGAGGAGGCCGCGCCGGACCGGCCCGGCTCACCCCAGCAGGAGGTAGAGGGCCGAGACCACGGTCAGCGCCATCACCAGCCGCTCGAAGAGCTGCTGGTCGAGCCGGCGCGCGAGCGGGCGGCCCACCAGCGCCCCGAGGACGACGGCCGGCAGCAGCAGGAGGTCGAGGCGCAGTGAGTCGGCGGTGATCAGGCCGAGCGAGACCGAGAACGGCGTCTTCGCGAGGTTCACGGCGAAGAAGAACCACGCCGCCGTGCCCAGGAAGCGGTTGATCGAGTAGCTCGAGGCGAGGAAGTACAGCGCCATCACGGGGCCGCCTGCGTTCGCGACCATCGTGGTGAACCCGCCCAGGACGCCGTAGGTGCCGGTGGTGATCCGACGGCGCAGCCCTCCGCCGGCGGGCCGAGGTGATCCCTCGCCGGTGCGGCGGGCACGCCGGGAACGTGCCCGCCGCGCCACGGTGAGGGCGAGGAGCCCCAGGAGGATGACCCCGATGGTGCGCCGCACGCCGTCGTCCCCCGCCACGGCGAGGAACGCGGTCCCCGCCAGCACGCCGAGCAGCACGGTGGGGACGAGGCGTCGCAGCGTCGCGAGGTCGGCGTGCGCGCGGTAGCTCCACACCGCGAACAGGTCGCCGACCATCAGCAGCACCAGCAGGGCCCCGGTGGAGGCGCGGGCGGGCAGGACGGCGGCGAAGAGCGCGACGGAGATGGTGGCCGCGCCGGGCACCGCCGTCTTGCTCAGTCCGACCAGCAGGGCGCCTGCGACCAGGAGGGACCAGGCGAGGGCGGACAGCTCGGGCACCGGCAGAGCATGCCATCCCCGCGCCCCGACGACGCACCCGGGTCACCGGACGGCGCCCGGTCGGCACGGCGCCCTGTCCCTCCACCGCGCGGGCGGGGACCTGGGCCCGGGGCCGGGGCGGCCTCAGATGTCGATCCCCTCCAGCAGGTCGGTCACCAGCGCGGAGACGGCGGAACGCTCGGACCGGGTGAGGGTGACGTGCGCGAAGAGCTCCTTGCCCTTGAGCGCCTCGACCACCGCGGCCACGCCGTCGTGGCGGCCCACCCTGAGGTTGTCGCGCTGGGCGACGTCGTGGGTGAGCACCACCTTCGAGTTCTGCCCGATGCGGGAGAGCACGGTCAGCAGCACGTTGCGCTCGAGCGACTGGGCCTCGTCCACGATCACGAACGCCTCGTGCAGGGACCGGCCACGGATGTGCGTCAGCGGCAGCACCTCGAGCATGCCGCGGGCGATTACCTCGTCGAGCACCTCCGGCGCCACGACGGCACCGAGGGTGTCGTAGACGGCCTCGGCCCACGGGTTCATCTTCTCGGTCTGGTCGCCCGGCAGGTAGCCCAGCTCCTGCCCGCCGACCGCGTAGAGCGGGCGGAAGACGACGACCTTGCGGTGCTCCCGACGCTCCAGCACCGCCTCAAGGCCGGCGCACAGGGCGAGGGCCGACTTGCCCGTGCCGGCACGGCCGCCGAGCGAGACGATGCCGATGTCCGGGTCGACGAGGTGGTCGATGGCGATGCGCTGCTCGGCGCTGCGCCCGCGCACCCCGAACACCTCCCTGTCGCCGCGCACGAGCCGCAGCGTCCCGTCCGCGGCCACGCGCCCGAGCGCCGAGCCGCGCGGGGAGTGCAGGACGGCGCCGGTGTGGGTGGGGACCTGGGTCAGCGAGCCCGGGGTGGCCAGGTCCGCGACGGCGACCTGACCCTCGTCCCACAGCTGGGCCATCTCCGACTCGGTCAGCTCCGCCGTCGTCATCCCGGTGTAGCCGGAGTCGACGACCTGCTGGGCGCGGTACTCCTCGGCGTGCAGCCCGACGGCGGAGGCCTTGACCCGCATGGGCAGGTCCTTGGAGACCACGGTGACCGCGTGCCCCTCGGCGGCGAGGTTGGCGGCGACGGCGAGGATGCGCGTGTCGTTGTCGCCGAGCCGCAGCCCGGAGGGCAGCACCAGCTCGCTCGAGTGGTTGAGCTCCACGCGCACGGTCCCGCCGTCGTCCCCGACCGGGACGGCGGAGTCGAGGCGGCCGTGGGTCACCCGAAGGTCGTCCAGCAGCCGCAGGGCGCTGCGGGCGAAGTACCCCAGCTCGGCGTGGTGCCGCTTGGCCTCCAGCTCGGTGATCACCACGACGGGCAGGACGACGTCGTGCTCCGCGAAGCGGAGGATCGCCCGCGGGTCGGAGAGCAGCACGGAGGTGTCCAGCACGTAGGTCCGCAACGCGGTGCCGGTCGGCTCGGCCACGCCGATCTCGGCAGCGACGTCGGCGCCCGGGGTGGCTTCCCCGGCTCCGGCGTCGAGGGGCTGCGGTGCGCTGGTGGTGCGGTCGATGCTCACGGGGGGCTCCCTATGGCGCCAGGCGCCGAGTCAGCCGCGCCCCGGGACCGCGCACGGCGCGCGGGCGAGGCACGGTGGTGGGGGCGGTGGGCCGGCCCACGAGGGACCGGCGGCCCCTCCCGTCCGCAGCTGGCTGCTGCATGGGCTGACCTCCCGGAGGACGGCAGGTGTGCCGTCCGTCACGGCTGACGCTACGCCGAACTGACACCCGCGCGCCCGGACACGCCCGGAATGTGCCGTCCGACGCAGGGAGTTCACCGTGCCGACACCGGCCGCTCACCCGCCCGGCCCGGGGCGCTCACCCAGACCGGGCGCGCGGGCCCGGCGAGCAGCCCGCCGGGACGTGCCGTCAGCGCCCGAGCCGGCGCTCGCGCTGGGCGTAGTCGCGCAGCGCGCGCAGGAAGTCCACGCGCCGGAAGTCCGGCCAGTACGCCTCGCAGAAGTAGTACTCGCTGTGCACCGACTGCCACAGCAGGAACCCGCCCAGCCGCTGCTCGCCCGAGGTCCGGATGACCAGGTCGGGGTCGGGCTGCCCCTTGGTGTACAGGTGGTCGGCGATGTCGTCCACCGTCAGGGCCGCCGCGACGGACTCCAGCGTCTCCCCGGCCTTCGCGCGCTCGCGCAGCAAGGAGCGCACGGCGTAGGTGATCTCGTCCCGCCCGCCGTAGCCGATGGCGACGTTGACCTGCATCCCGGCCACGTCCTCGGCCCGCGCCTGGGCCGCACGCAGACGCTCGGCCATCGGCTCGGGCAGCAGGTCGAGCGAGCCGACGACGCGGAGCGACCACCGCCCTGTCCCGGCGAGCCTCTCCACGGCGGTGGCGATGATGTCGAGCAGGTCGGCGACCTCGCCGGGGTCGCGCTGGAGGTTGTCGGTCGAGAGCATCCAGAGCGTGACGACCTCGACGCCGACCTCCTCGGACCACTCGAGGAGCTCGGTGATCTTGTCGGCCCCGCGGCGGTGCCCGTGGACGGGCGGCGTGCCGACGGCGCGCGCCCAGCGGCGGTTCCCGTCGAGGATCACCCCGACGTGGCGGGGGATGCGTTCGGGCTGCAGGGCGGCGACGAGACGTCGCTCGTACAGCTGGTACAGCAGGTCCGGCTCTCGCATGCCGCCGCGTCGCTCCCCTCGAGACGTGTGGCGGTCGACGTCGCCACTGCAGATCGGCGGGGCCCGGGGCCTCGCTGGGGCGAGGCTACCGCTGCGCACCCGACCGGTGCGCGCACGGTTCAACCTACGGTAGCGTAGGTTGGCGCGCCCGCCTCCGGCGGCGCCCCACGGCCTCGCCCGAGGCCACGGTCCAACTCGGGAGGCCCCCATGCCCCACGACGTCGACGAGCCCTCGGTCGGCGAGACGATCGCCGCGGCGGTCAAGCCGCGCCTGCGCGGCTGGATCCATGCCGGCACGGCCCCCGTCGCGCTGGTGGCCGGCCTGGTCCTCGTGATCCTCTCCCCCACCACGCAGGCTCGGGTCTCCACCGCCGTCTTCGCTCTCGCGGGCGTCGTGCTGTTCGGCACCTCCGCCGTCTACCACCGCGGGACGTGGTCGCCCCGGGCCGCCGCCGTGCTGCGCCGCGCAGACCACTCGAACATCTTCCTGCTCATCGCCGGCACCTACACCCCGCTCGCGGTCCTGCTGCTGGACCGTTCGACCGCCACGGTCCTGCTCGCGGTCGTGTGGGTGGGTGCGGTCCTGGGCATCGCGGCCCGGCTGCTCTGGCTCGACGCACCCCGCTGGGTCTATGTGCCGATCTACCTCGGCCTCGGCTGGGTGGCCGTGGGGTTCCTGCCGGCGTTCTGGCGCTCCGGCGGCCCCGTGGTGTTCTGGCTGGTGGCGCTCGGTGGCCTCGCCTACACCCTCGGCGCGACGGCGTACGCCCTCAAGCGCCCGAACCCCAGCCCGCGCTGGTTCGGCTTCCACGAGCTCTTCCACGTCGGGACCGTCATCGGCTGGGGCTGCCACTACGCGGCGGTGTCCGTCGCGGCCTACCAGGCGGCCTGACGACGCCGCCGGTACCCTCGCGGCACCACCGCACGGAGGGACCGAGATGGGCGACGCCGAGAACCTGTGGACCAGGGACCCGCGGACGGTCCTGCGCGCGGGACCCGACCTCGACCTCTCCGCTCTCGACCGTCACGGCCGGCCCGGCTGGGCCGGCGGCAAGGACGAGGCCAAGGCCTTCACGGCCCGGCGCGGACGCCTCCTCTCCGAGCTGCAGGAGCGCCTCTTCGCCCACGGACGCACCGGCGGGGACCGGGCCGTCCTGCTGGTCGTGCAGGGCCTCGACACGGCGGGCAAGGGCGGCATCGTCCGGCACGTGATCGGCATGGTGGATCCGCAGGGCGTGGCGCTGCGCGCGTTCGGCGTCCCCACCGAGGAGGAGAGGCAGCACCACTTCCTGTGGCGGGTCCGGCGCGCCCTGCCCCGCCCGGGCCTGATCGGGGTGTTCGACCGCTCCCACTACGAGGACGTGCTGGTCCCCCGCGTGCAGGGCCTCGTCGAGGAGGATGTCCTGACGCGGCGCTTCGACGAGATCAACCACTTCGAGGAGGAGATCGCCGCCTCCGGCACCACGGTCGTCAAGGTCGCGCTCATGGTGTCCTACGAGGAGCAGGGCCTACGCCTCATGGAGCGCCTGGACCGGCCCGACAAGCACTGGAAGTTCGACCCCGGCGACGTCGACACCCGCCGCAGCTGGGACGCCTACCAGTCCGCCTACGCCGACGTCCTCGCGCGCACCAGCACCGGTGTCGCACCCTGGTACGTCGTCCCCGCTGACCGGAAGTGGTACGCCCGGCTCGCGGTGACCGAGCTGCTGACCCGGACGCTGGTGGACCTCGACCTGCACTGGCCCGGGGTGAGCTGGGACGTCGCCGAGCAGAGGCGGCGGCTCGCCGCCACCATGAGCGAGGAGAGCCTGCGCGAGGCCGCGTCCGGCGTCGAGGACAGGGCCGCCGAGTACCGCGAGTCCGAGGCCGCCTACGCGGCCGCGGTGGCAGACGCCTCGTCCACCGAGAGCCGCCGCGGCGGCTGAGCGCAGAACTCGTCGGGCGACCCCGCGCCCGGCGGGCGGTCCCGACGCACGTCGGTCCTGGCGCCCGGTGAGCGGTACCGGCGCCCGTCAGGCGGGTCCGGCGTCGTCCGGCAGCGAACCCTCGCCGGACGGACGGTCGGGCCCGACGGCCCGGCCGGCTCCACCGCCTGTGCCCGTCCCGCCCGCAGACGTCGGCCCCCCTTCGACGACCCTGCGCTCGGGGACCGCGCCGCGCGTCGCGGCGCCCTCGACGGGGTAGCCGTGGCCGGGGTCGGCCCCGGCCCGGGCGGCGGCCCCCTCCTCGGCGGCCTGGCGCAGCCGTTCGTTGTGGTCCACGCGGCGCATGTGCTTGGCCATCGACCGGAAGAGCGGGACGACGGCGATGGCGAGCACGAAGAAGCCGAGGAGGAACCCGATGAGGCCGGGGCTGACCTCCCACGGCTCCATCTCGCTGGGCGCCGGCGCAGGGGTGGGCGAGGCGGCGAGGAGCAGGAAGGTCATCGCTCAACCCTGCCATCGGCCGGGCCGTCGACGCCCGAGGCGACGCCCGAGACGGGCAGGCCCGCCGGGACGACCCCCGCGAACAGGTCGTCCTCGACGCCGTCCGCGACCTCGA
Organism: Georgenia soli; assembly: GCF_002563695.1. Classification (NCBI taxonomy): domain Bacteria; kingdom Bacillati; phylum Actinomycetota; class Actinomycetes; order Allobogoriellales; family Allobogoriellaceae; genus Georgenia; species Georgenia soli. The sequence goes on from NZ_PDJI01000004.1 coordinate 1,096,290, forward strand.
CGCGGGCACGGGCGAGCTCGAACTCCTCGAACGGCCAGACCTCCTTCTCGATGTCCCGGGGGACCTGGAAGAAGAAGCCGTCGGGGTCGATCTGCGTGGCGTGCGCCCGCAGCGCGGCGTCCCGCTGGGGGAAGTAGTCGGCGCACTCCACCCGCGCCGTCGCCTCGCGGCGAGGCCGGTTGCGGCGCGTCTCGAACCACTCCTCGAAGGGCGAGCTGACCCCGCGCTCCTGAAGCGCGCGGTGGACGGTCTCGATCCGGGCGACCGAGAAGGAGATGTCGTAGTACAGCTTCTGCACCGCCCACGGCTCGCCCGCCTCCGGGTAGGCGTCCGGGTCGGCCGCCGCCTCGTAGGCCGCGACGGCGACCTTGTGGGCCATGATGTGGTCCGGGTGCGGATATCCGCCGTTCTCGTCGTAGCAGGTCATGACGTGGGGGCGGAAGTCCCGGATCTGCCGCACGAGCGCCCCGACCGGCACCTCGAGCGGCTCCAGCGCGAAGCAGCCCTCCGGGAGCGGCGGCAGCGGGTCCCCCTCGGGCAGGCCCGAGTCCACGAACCCGAGCCACACGTGCTCTATACCGAGCGCCTCGGCGGCCGTGGCCATCTCCCGACGGCGGTAGCCCGGCATGTCCCGCAGGATCTCCGGGTCGCCCTCGAGCTTGGGGTTGAGGATGTCGCCGCGCTCCCCTCCGGTGCACGTCACCACCAGCACCCGGTTCCCCTCGGCCGCGTAACGCGCCGACGTCGCCGCCCCCTTGCTCGACTCGTCGTCCGGGTGCGCATGCACGGCCATGAGCCGCAACGCCTCGTGGGTCACCGTCAGTTCCTCCAGGTCGGCGCCGCCTCGCGGCGCCTCTCTCGTCGTCGTTTCCAGGGACAATGGTCTCGCATCAGCGCCCAGGGTGCCTACGTCATACCCGACGAGGCCGGGGGCAGGAGAAGGAGGCAACCTCGGTGACCGAGCCCGCAGCACAGCGCCCCGCCGGCGACCCGGCCGTGATGGCGGCCCGTTACGGCGGGGCCGGGTCCGGCCGGCGCGGCCTCGTCGTCGGCGGGGTGGTGGCTGCGCTCCTGGTGGCGGGCGGGCTGGGCATCCAGGCGTCCAACCTCACAAAGCCGGCCGTCGTCGCCGAGAACCTCGGCTTCACCGTGGAGGGGCCGGGCACCACCACCGTGCGGTTCAACCTGCGCGCGGAGCCGGGGTCGACCGTTCGCTGCACGCTGGTGGCGCTGAACGAGTCCTTCACCGAGGTGGGGTACCGCGAGGTGGAGATCGGACCGGTGGACAAGCAGCTCACGTCCCACCAGGTCGACGTCGCCACCACGGAGCTCGCGACGTCCGGCAGCGTCCAGCAGTGCCGCACCCTCGACGCGGGCTGACCCGGCCGACGGACAGTCCGGACCGGTCCGCCGGCCGACCCCGGCCGGGACCGGCACCGGCGAGGCACGCCATCGCAAGACCTTGCTACCCCGCGCCGTGCCCGGCACGGCGCGGGAAACGGGGAGCACGGGCGGGCGTTTGTTACACTTGGTTCTTTACACGCCGCCCCGGAGCGGCGCACGTGGTGCGAGCGCCCGGGCGAAATCAGTCCCGTTGCCTCGGCCGCACACGCTTTGCGACCGGGGCACGAACGTATTCGGAGGAGGAGCCGTGACACAGACGAGCACCACCTGGCTCACCCAGGACGCGTACAACCGGCTCAAGGCTGAGCTCGAGCACCTCACGGGCCGCGGGCGGCAGGAGATCGCCGAGAAGATCGACGCCGCGCGTCAGGAGGGCGACCTCAAGGAGAACGGCGGGTACCACGCCGCTCGTGAGGAGCAGGCCAAGCAGGAGGCGCGGATCGTCCAGCTGACCGAGCTGCTCCGTAACGCGCACGTGGGCGAGCCGCCGCCGGACGACGGCATCGTCGAGTCCGGCATGGTCGTCACCGCGACGATCGCCGGCCGGGAGCGCAAGTTCCTGCTCGGGTCACGCGAGGGTGCGGTGGACCTGGACATCGACGTGTACTCCGAGTCGTCGCCGCTCGGCGCGGCCCTGGTGGGCCGTTCTGCCGGTGACGCGGTGACCTACGAGGCACCCAACGGTGCGCAGATCGAGGTCAAGATCGGCGAGGTCAAGCCCTTCAAGGGCTGAGCGAGACGTATCGAGGACGGGCCGCCCCACCGGGGCGGCCCGTCTTTCGTCCCGCAGGTCCCTCGTCCCTCAGGTCTTTCGTCCCTCAGGGCGCCAGGATGGTGTAGCCGGCCGCACGCAGCGCCTCGAGCACGCTCTGGCAGTGCTCCGGGCCCTTGGTCTCCAGCTCCACCGAGATCTCGACCTCGTCGACGGCCAGCCCCGCGGAGGTCCGGGTGTGCTCGACGCTGACGACGTTCCCGCCCGACGCGGCGAGCTTGTTGAGCAGCCCGGCCAGACTGCCCGGGGAGTCCTGGACGAGCACGCGCATCTGCAGGTAGCGCCCGGCCGCGGTCATGCCGTGGCGGATGATCCGCAGCAGCACGAGCGGGTCGACGTTGCCGCCGGAGAGCACGACCACCACGGGGCCGCGGAACGCGCCCGGGTCCGCGAGCAGGGCAGCCACCCCCGCCGCACCCGACGGCTCGACCACCAGCTTGGCACGCTCGACGACGTGCAGGACGGCGCGCGAGAGCTGCTCCTCGGTGACGGTGCGGATCTCCCGCACGTGCTCCCGGATCAGCCGGAAAGGGACGTCGCCGGGCATCCCGACCGCGATGCCGTCCGCCATCGTGTGCAGGTCCTCGAGGAGCACCGGGCGGCCCTCGGCGAGCGACGCCGGGTACGCGGCGGCCGTGGCGGCCTGCACACCGACGACGTCGATCCCCGGGTCGACGCTGTGGACGGCCGCGGCGACGCCGGCGAGCAGCCCCCCGCCTCCGGTGGGGACGACGATGGTGCGCACGTCCGGCACCTGCTCGAGGATCTCCAGCCCGATGGTGCCCTGGCCCGCCACGATGTCGGGGTGGTCGTAGGGGTGGATCAGCACCCGCCCGGTGCGCTCGACCTCGTCGAGCGCGGCCGCCATGGAGCCGTTGAGGTTCTCGCCCACGAGCACGACCTCGGCGCCGTACTGCCGGGTGGCGGCGACCTTGGGGAGCGCGGCGTCGACGGGCATGAAGATCTTGGCCGGGATGCCCAGGCGGTGAGCCGCCAGCGCGACCCCCTGGGCGTGGTTGCCGGCCGAGGCCGCCACGACGCCGCGTGCCTTCTCCTCCTCGGTCAGGCGGCTGATGCGCACGTAGGCGCCGCGGATCTTGAACGACCCCGTGCGCTGGAGGTTCTCGGCCTTGAGATGGACCCGTTTCCCGACGACGCGGCCGAGCGTCGTGGACTCCTCCACCGGCGTGCGGTGCGCGACGCCGGAGATCACCTCGGCGGCAGCGGCGAAGGTGGCGCGGTCGAAGGCCGCGGTCGCGGGCGCCGCCCGCCAGGAGGCGGTCACCGCGGCCCCTGGAACCGGTGGCCGGCGTCCCCGGCCCCGCCGTCGGAGATGTCCGGGCCCGGACGGGCTCCGCCGTCGTCCGGGGTGACCGGGCCGTCCTCGTCCGCCCCCTTGTCGGAGTCGGCGATGTGGGCGTAGGAGGTGGCGATCGACTCGAAGACGGCACCGGGCGGCCCCCCTGGCCGGTGCATGTCGCTGTCGAGGCTGGGGTACTTGTCGTGCCCGTAGAGGTAGAGGACCACCGTGTTGATGGTGGCCACGACCGGCACGGCGAACAGCGCACCGAGGACGCCGGCGATCCCGGTGCCGGCGGTCACCGCGAGGAGGATCGCCACCGGGTGCAGGGAGACGGCGTTGCCCTGCAGCCACGGCTGGAGCACGTTGCCCTCGAGCTGCTGCACGGCGAGGACGATGGCGAGCATGATCAGCGCGGTGACGAGCCCCTGGTCGACCAGCGCGACGACGACGGCGACGGCACCGGAGATGAAGGCACCGACGATGGGGATGAAGGAGAACAGGAAGACGAGGATGCCGATGGGCAGGGCGAGCGGGACCTGCAGGATCGCCGCTCCGGCGGCGATGCCCACCGCGTCGACGAACGCCACGAGGATCTGCGTCCGGGCGTAGCCGCCCAGCGTCATCCACCCGCGGATGCCCGCCTCGTTGATCTTGTCGCGCACTCCCACGGGGGCGAGGCGGACGAACCAGTGCCACATCCTGCGGCCCTCACGCAGGAAGAAGAAGAGGCAGAAGAGCGCGATCACCGCGCCGGTGGCGACCGACGTCACCGAGCTGGTGACACCCACGACGCCGCTGACCAGCCGGTCGGAGTTGGCCTGCAGCTGGCTCGTGGCCTGGTCGAGGTAGCCCTGGACCTGCTGCTCGTCGATGCCGAGGGGGCCGTTCGCCAGCCAGTCGATGGCGTCCTGCGTCGCCACCCCGACCCGCTCGGCGAGGGCGCCGAAGCCCTCCACGATCGAGCGGCCGGCGAGGACGAGCAGACCGACGACGAACGCCACGAGCCCCACGAGCGCCGTCAGGGCCGCGAGGGTGCGCGGGAAGTGCAGGACCCGGCGCAGCCAGACCGAGATCGGCTCGAGGAGAACCGCCAGCAGCAGGGCGACCAGCACCGCCACCACGATCGTCTGGAACGTGGCGACGAGGTAGACGAGCAGCGCGATCGCCGCCGCCACGACGATGAGCCGCCAGGACCAGCCGGCGGCCACGCGCAGCGAGCGTGGGACGCCGTCCACCAGCGTCGAGGCCGGGGCGCGCCGCGAGGCTGTTCCGGGAGCTGCCGCACCGCCACGCCCCGGGCGGCGCCCGAGACGTTCCGGCACGCCTCCGGCGTCGGCCGTCGGGACGGCGGGCACAGCTGCGGCGTCCTCCGAGCGCCGCAGCCGGATCCGTAGGTTGCGGCGGCGCCCGCCCTCGTCGTTGCTCTGTTCAGGCATGGTCCCCGCTATCACCGTGGAGAGGTAGGTTCTTGACTCCGCTCAGCCTACGGCCAGCCTGTCTTCCCGGCCCCGCAGCCGCCTGGTCGGCCCGGCGAGTCGGCCGGACGGGGCATGCTGGGCGCGAGATCGGGAAGAACGCCGCCGCCCCGGGCGTTCGCACCGGTGGACGCAATCTCAGGAGGGACGCACATGTTCGGACTCGGCCGCAGGACGCAGATGGTCACCGCGGAGGAGGCCCTGCCCGGGCGCCCCACGCCCGGCTACCCCGTGCCCGTCACGCACGAGGTGCTCGGTACCCCGCTGCAGGGCCCGTGGCCCGCCGGCTCCGAGGTCATGTACGTGGCCATGGGGTGCTTCTGGGGCGCGGAGCGGATCTTCTGGCGCCAGCCCGGGGTCGTCTCCACCGCCGCCGGCTACCTCGGCGGGTTCACCGAGCACCCCACCTACGAGGAGGTGTGCACCGGTCTCACCGGTCACACCGAGGCGGTGAAGGTGGTCTACGACCCCGCGAAGACCTCCCCGGAGCTGCTGCTGAAGGCCTTCTGGGAGAACCACGACCCCACGACCCCGAACCGGCAGGGCAACGACATCGGCACCCAGTACCGCTCCGGGATCTACTGGACCACCCCCGGCCAGGAGGCCGCGGCCCGCGCGACCCGCGACGCCTTCCAGGAGGTCCTCACGGAGCACGGGCACGGCGCCATCGCGACCGAGCTGCTGCCGTTCCCGGGCCGGTTCTACTACGCCGAGGACTACCACCAGCAGTACCTGCACAAGAACCCGAACGGCTACTGCAACCACGGCCCCAACGGTCTGACGTGCCCGGTCGGTCTGGTGCGCCAGGACCAGCTGCCGGCCCAGGTCGACGTCGCGCCGCCTACCGACTGAGAGAGGCCGAACGCCGCACACGCGCAGAGCCCCGCCCGAGTGATGGGCGGGGCTCTCGTGTGCGGGTCAGCGGCCGGTCAGCGGACCTCCTCCACGACGCTGGTTCCCTTCTCGGGACGTGACTCCCAGGCCCAGGACTCCTCGAGGCGTACGCGTCCGTCCTCGAGCACCACGATCCGACTCTCGCAGACACCGTTCGCGGTGGTGCGGTCGGCGCTCAGGTGGCTGTAGCGGAAGTGCAGGCGCTCGTCCTGACGCGTCCCGACGAGAAACCCTCGCACGATGTCGCCGCCGTCGTACTCCGCCCAGATGATCTCGTCGGCTTCGTGGTACCGGAAACGCGTGGAGCCGCTCACCTGACCGGTGGGTGAGTTCGTGACGCCGGCGAACACCCTTCCGTCCAGAGGGACGGTTGACGAGGAAGGGGTGGTCAAGGACGTGTCAGTCATGTCCGCCACGCTACCTCCGGTCACCGGCGGGCCGGCGCTCCGCGCCCTCGCGGTACGAGCTCAGGAGCCGCCGTCGACTACACGCAGCAGTGCCTGCACAAGCCCCCGGACGGCTCTTGGAGTCACGGCCCCGACACTCCGACGTGCCCAGCAGGGTCAGGGTTCAGGACCGGCCCGGCCTTCGGTCATCCGGCGCATCTGCCGCCGGGCGGAGTCGCTCTGCGGGAGCGGGTCCCCGTGCCGGTGCACCTGCCGCCACCGGCCAGCCTCACGGCGGTAGACCGCCGTGACCCGAAGGTCGTACGTCTCCGGGTCCGCACCGTTGACCCGGACGCGGGTGTGCTCCACACCGGCGACGTACCCGAGGTCGCCGCTGGCTCCGGCGCCCACCACCTCGTAGGACCACGCCTCCACGTCGGAGAAGCGCTCCGCCAGCCAGCGGAACGAGGCCTCGACCGGGCCCCACCCGGACTCGGTCAGCACCGCCCCGAACAGCGTGACCGGATCGTCGTGCGACCAGAGCTCCTCACGAGGCCCCGGATCGCCTCGGTGCAGCGCGAGCTCTGCCTCGGTGAGCGTGGGCATGACCTCGCTCAGGAACGCCTGGACCTCATCAATCTCGACTCCTTCGTCACCACGAGTGTGCGCCGCAGGAGGTGGTGTGGGAACGCCCACCGGTCCTCTGTCCGGCGGGCGGCCCGGCCGGGGTCGGCACGTACGCTGGAGTCCTGCCCGGCGCCGTCGGGCCTGACCGAGAGGACCTCATGACCGCGCTCCCCACCGCCTCCGGCGGCTTCGGCGACAAGCCCGAGCTCACCTTTCCCGACTCCGGCGCACCGGAGGGCCTGCAGGTGCAGGTGCTCGAGCAGGGCACCGGTGACACCGTCGAGGCCGGCCAGACCATCATCGTGAACTACCTGGGCCAGACCTGGGGCGGCCACGTCTTCGACAACTCCTACGACCGCGGGGAGACCATCTCCTTCCCCATCGGGATGGGCGTCGTCATCGGCGGCTGGGACGACGGCCTGGTCGGCCAGCAGATCGGCTCCCGCGTCATGCTGTCGATCCCGCCGGAGCACGGTTACGGCCCGCGCGGCGTGCCCCAGGCCGGCATCAAGGGCGGCGACACCCTCGTCTTCGTGGTGGACGTCGTCGGCGTGGAGTGAGCCTCGCGTCTGACCACTCGGCGAGGAGTTGACCACTCGGCGAGGAGTTGACCACTCGAGAAGGAGTTGACCACTCGAGAAGGAGTTGACCACTCGAGAAGGAGTTGACCACTCGAGAAGGAGTTGACCACTCGAGGAGGAGTTGACCACTCGGGGAGGAGTTGACCACTCGCCGGTTGGAAGGCTCCAGAACGACGACGGCGGCCGCCCCGTGAGGGAACGGCCGCCGTCGTGGCGAGCAGGGTCGAGCGTCAGTCGCTGCCGCGCAGGATGGCGAGCAGGCGCAGGAACTCGATGTAGAGCCACACGAGCGTCACGGCCAGACCGAACGCGGCCGACCAGGCGAAGCGGCCGGGGACACCGGCCTCGACGCCGCGCTTGATGGCGTCGAAGTCCATGATCAGGCAGATGGCCGCGAGGCCGACGGCGAAGAGGCCGAGCAGGACGCCCAGCGGGATGCCGAACAGCGTCACGCCGGTGCGCAGGCCCCACGGGTCGGTGGAGAGCCCCGTGAACATGAGGACGACGTTGACCAGCGAGAACAGCGCGTAGCCGACGAGCGCGATGAGCACGAACCGGGTCAGCTTCGGCGTGACCCGCACGGTGCCGGACTTGAACAGGAAGAGAGCGGCCACGAAGGTCGCGGTGGTGCCGAGCACCGCCTGCAGGACGATGCCGCCCCACTGGGCCTCGAACACGGCGGAGATCCCACCGAGGAACAGACCCTCGGCAGCGGCGTACGCCATGATCAGCGTCGGGGACGGCTCACGCTTGAAGGCGTTCACCAGCCCCAGGACGAGACCGACGATGGCGCCACCGAAGGTCAGGAGCATGTTCGCGTCCATGACCAGCCAGTTGAACGCCGCGGCGACGATGATGACGCCGAGGACGAGGCCGGTCTTGACGATGACGTCGTCGTACGTCATCCGGCCGGTGTCCGCCGGCGCGGCGGCCGGCTGGCGGTAGGCGCGCTCCAGGTCCTCGACCTGGCCGGGCTGGTAGCCGCCGTAGCCGCCGGCCGGCTGGCCGTAGCCCTGCTGGCCGTAGCCGGGCTGGCCCTGGCCGGGCTGCGGGGCGTAGCCGGTCCCACCCTGCGGGGCGTAGCCGGGATAGGTCGGGTAGCCGTTCGGGGTCCGCTGGGCGTTCGCCCCGAAGTACGGACTCTTCTCGAAGACGGGATTGCTCACGTATGTGCCTCCTGGTCGCGGCAACCGGGTCCGCGTGGTCGGACCCGGACCATTGTCGCTGGCCTGCGCTCCATCGTACGGGCCGAGGAGGCACGCACGCGTGGAGTAACTGCTGTCCGGTACAACGGGACGCTACACGTCCGTGTTCCCGATCCGGCGAAGAATCTGGTGCCGTTCCGGCGGAATGTCACCGCACGGGCGCGAGATCGCCCTGACTGCCGGACGGGTCGAGATCGTGCACGGCCAGTTCTCATCCCTGAGGAGGAGAAGCTCGGCACGACGGCGGAGCCGGCCGCCGCGCAGGAATCAGCCTCCCCGCCGATTCGCCGGCGCCACGGTCTCCGTAGCGTGGACCCCAGCACGACGGTCGCCGTCCGTAGACGCCGGCCGCCACCTGACGCAGGAGGGCCACCGATGATCGAGGCGCACGACCTCACCAAGCGCTACGGCAGCAAGACCGCCGTGGACCACCTCAGCTTCACGATCCAGCCGGGCACCGTGACCGGCTTCCTGGGCCCGAACGGGGCCGGCAAGTCCACCACGATGCGCATGATCGTGGGTCTCGACCGGCCGACCTCCGGCACGGTGACCGTCAACGGCAGGCCGTACGCCCAGCACCGCTCGCCGCTGAAGGAGGTCGGGGTCCTGCTGGACGCCAAGGCGGTCCACCCCGGCCGCAGCGCCCGGTCGCACCTGCGCACCATGGCCGCCACCCACGGCATCTCCAGCAGGCGGGTGGACGAGGTCATCGAGATGACCGGCCTCTCCGCCGTCGCCGGCAAGCGCGTGGGCGGGTTCTCCCTCGGCATGGGCCAGCGCCTCGGCATCGCCTCCGCGATGCTCGGCGACCCGCGCACCCTGATCCTGGACGAGCCCGTCAACGGCCTGGACCCCGAGGGCGTGAAGTGGGTGCGCACCCTGGTGCGCTACCTCGCGAGCGAGGGCCGTACCGTCTTCCTCTCCTCCCACCTCATGAGCGAGATGGCGCAGACCGCCGACCAGCTGCTGGTCATCGGCCGCGGGAAGATCATCACCGCCGGCCCCGTCCAGGACGTCATCGACTCCGTCACCGGCACCGCCGTGCGCGTGCGCTCCCCGCAGGCCACCGACCTCGCCGAGCGGCTGCGCGCCTCCGGGGCGAGCGTCACCTCCTCCGAGGCCGGCGTCCTCGAGCTCCACGGCGTGAGCGCCGAGCAGGTCGGCGAGACCGCCGCCGCCAACGGCATCGTGCTCCACGAGCTCACGCCGCAGCGCGCGAGCCTCGAGGAGGCCTACATGAACCTCACCCAGGACGCGGTCGAGTACCGCTCCGAGACCCAGTCCGTCCCCACCAGCCCCGCCGCCGCGCAGGAGGCCCGCAAGTGAGCACCACGACCACCAGTCCGACCGCCACACCCGCCCGCCCTCGGGACCACCGCTCTACCGTCGACGCGCGCCTGACCTTCGGCGGCGTCATGCGCGGCGAGTGGATCAAGCTCCTCTCCCTGCGCTCGACGTGGTGGACCCTCGGCATCACCGTCGCCGTCATGGCGCTGCTGGCGCTCGCCCAGGCCTCCTCCGTGAACTACCTGCTCGAGCCGCCCATGGCGCTGCCGGTCGACCAGCTCCACGGCGCGGAGTTCGTCATCGGCGGCTACCAGTTTGGCATGGTGACCATCGGCGTCCTCGGCGCCCTCCTCATCACCGGCGAGTACTCCACCGGCATGATCCGCTCGACGCTCGCCGCGGTCCCCGCTCGCCTCCCGGTGCTCGCCGCCAAGGCCATCGCGCTGGTCGTCGTCACGCTCGTCGTCAGCGTGGTGAGCCTCGTGGCCGCGTACCTGGTGTCGATGCCGTTCCTCTCGGACCACGGCCTGGTCCCCGCGCTCGACGACCCCCTCACCTGGCAGGCGTTCGGCGGCATGGCGTACTTCTTCGTCGTCGCCGCCCTCGTCGCCCTGGGCCTCGGGGCCGTCCTGCGCCACACCGCCGGCACGATCACCGCGGTGCTCGGGCTGCTGCTCCTGCTGCCGATGATCCTGCAGTTCATCAACATCGACTGGGTGCAGGACGTCATGCAGTACCTGCCGCTGAACGCCGCGATGGCCTTCCTCGGCATCAGCGAGTTCTTCGGCGCCAACGAGAACCTCAGCGCCTGGCAGGGGGTGGCCGTCGTCGGCGCCTACGCCGTCGTGGCGCTGGTCGCCGGCGCCTGGTCCCTGCGCCGCCGGGACGCCTGAGGCAGGTGAGCACCGACGCCGGGCGTGCGCCGCAGGATCTTCCTCCGGCGCACGCCGCCGCGTCCTCCCGCGTTCACCTGCCGGATCCTGCGACGTCGGCGGCCGGTGGGGCACCGCCCGCGGCCACGGCCGACGAGGCGGCCGTCCGCCGGGCGGGACCCGTCCGCCGCTTCCTCGCACGGAACCCGCGCATCGTCGACGCGGTCGTGGTCGCCGTCTACCTCCTCCCGGCCCTGGCCGGGGAGGTCCTCCCCCACCTCCTCCTGGCCGACGCCGGACCGGACCCGGTCGAGCAGGGTGCCGTCCTCGCCGTCGTCCTCCTCACGGCGGCGGCCCTGTGGTGGCGCCGCCGGGCGCCCGTGCGCGTGCTCGCCGCGACGGCGGTACTCCTCGCCGTCTCGCTCGCCGTCAGCCAGGACACCTCCGGCGTCGAGATCGCCGGGGTCCTGGCGCTCTACGCCGTCGCCGCCTACCGCCCGGCGTCGACCGCCTGGGGCTGCCTGGCGCTCCTCAACGTCGTCGCCGGCGCCTCGCTCATCCTCTGGCTGGACGTCACGGCCCAGGGAGCCGCGGTGGTCAGCGCGACAACGTCCGACTCCGAGCAGGTCCACGAGGTCAGTCAGCTCCAGACCCTGGTCGTCGTCGAGATCACGGTGCTGGTGCTGTCCATGGTCGCCGTCGCCCTGGGGACGAGCGCCCGCGGCCGGCGTCTCCACGTGGAGAGCCTCCTGGAGCGCACGCGCCAGCTGGTCCTCGAGCGCGACCAGCGCGAGCAGCTCGCCGTCTCCGCCGAGCGCAACCGGATCGCGCGGGAGATGCACGACGTCGTCGCCCACTCCCTCTCGGTCATGATCACGCTGGCCGACGGCGCGTCGGCGGCGATGGCCCGGCGGCCGGACCTCGCCCGCGAGGCGCTCGACCAGCTCGCCGAGACCGGCCGTTCCGCGCTGGCGGACACCCGCCGCATGGTCGGGGTGCTGCGGGAGGACGGCCCGGCGTCGGGAGCCGGCCGCCGCCCGGGCGCCCTCGGCGGCGACGACGCGCCGCTCGCGCCGCAGCCCGCCGCGCACGACATCGCCGACCTCGTCGAGCGGTTCCGCGTCACCGGTCTGCCGGTGCGCCTGAGCGAGTCGGGCCCGCCGCTGCCCGACGACGTCGGCCTGCAGCTCGCCGTGTACCGCATCGTCCAGGAGTGCCTGACCAACGTGCTGCGGTATGCCCGCCTCAGCCCCCGGATCGACGTCGACGTCGCGCGGGTGGACGGCTCCGTCGTCGTCACCGTGGACAATGACTCCGGCAGCGCGGGCGACGCCATGGTCGGCAGCGGCCGGGGCCTCATCGGCATCCGGGAGCGGGCCGCGGTCTACGGCGGGCACGTCGACGCCGGGCCGACACCGACCGGGTGGCGGGTCCGGGCCGAGCTGCACCGGAACGGGGAGGGACGAGCGTGAGCGTGCGCGTGCTGCTGGCGGACGACCAGGCGCTGCTGCGCATGGGGTTCCGGATGGTCCTCGAGGCCGAGGACGACCTGGAGGTGGTCGGTGAGGCGGCCGACGGCGACGCCGCCGTGCGGATGACCGCCGCCCTCTCCCCCGACGTCGTCCTCATGGACGTGCGCATGCCCGGGACCAACGGGCTCGACGCGACCGCGCGCATCGTGGCCGAGCAGCCGGCGTCGAAGGTCCTCATCCTCACGACGTTCGACGTCGACGAGTACGCCTTCGCCGGCCTGCGCGCCGGCGCGAGCGGCTTCCTCCTCAAGGACACCCGCCCCGCCGACCTCGTCCAGGCCATCAGGACCGTCGCGGCCGGTGACGCCGTCGTCTCCCCGCGCGTCACCCGGCGCATGCTGGAGCTGTTCGGGCGGCACCTTCCCGCGGGCCGACCGGGCGGCCCGGACGGGCGAGACCCGCGGCTCGGGCGCCTGACCGCGCGGGAGCTGGAGGTGCTCACCCTGCTCGCGGAGGGGCTGTCCAACGGAGAGATCGCCGAGCGGCTCAGCGTCTCCGAGACCACCGTGAAGACGCACGTGGGCAACGTGCTCTCCAAGCTCGAGCTGCGGGACCGGGTGCAGGCCGTCGTGCTGGCGTACGAGACGGGGCTGGTCCGGCCCGGCTGAGGGGCGAACCGGCCCTGCTGCCGCCTGGCTCAGGGACGCCGAAGGGGCGCCGACAGTCGGTCGGCGCCCCTTCGGCGCGCCCCCGCCTGCGGCGGGGGTTGCTGCCTCTCGGCTACTTCTTGTCGGCGATCGGCGCGCCGGCAGCGGCGGGAGCCGTGTCCTTCGCCGCCGGCTTGCCGCCGGACGCCGCGGCGGCCTCCCACGCGGCGCGCGGGTTCTGCAGCGCGGCGAGGGAGACGAGCTCGCGGCGGAAGAAGAGCGCCTCGGTCCAGTCCGCGAGGATGCGGACCTTCCGCTCGAAGGACGGCATCGCGAGCACGTGGTAGCTGCGGTGCATGAACCAGGCGAGCGGGCCGCGGAACTTGAAGCCCATGATCTGCGCGACACCCTTGTACAGGCCGAGGGAGGCCACGGTGCCGATGTTCTCGTGGCGGTAGTCCTCGGGCTGCTCGCCGCGCAGCACCTTCACGAGGTTCTCGCCCAGGAGCTTGCCCTGGCGCACGGCGTGCTGCGCGGTGGGGGCCGTGGTGGCCTTCGGGTCGGACGCGGTCAGGTCCGGCACGGCGGCGTTGTCGCCGGCCGCCCAGGCGCCCTCGACGACGGTGCCGTCCTCCTGGACCACCTGCAGCTTGGCGTTCGTGCGCACGCGGCCGCGGGCGTCGAGCGGAAGGTCCGTCTCGGCGAGGACCGGGTTGGCCTTGACGCCGGCTGTCCACACGATCGTGTCCGCTCCGAACTTCTCGCCGGTGGAGAGCTCGACGTTCCCGTCGACGCAGGAGTTGAGGAAGGTGTTGAGGTGGATCTCGACGCCGCGCTCGCGCAGCTGCTCGATCGCGTAGCCGCCGAGCTCCTCACCCAGCTCGGGCAGGATCCGGCCGGCGCCCTCGACGATGACGAAGCGCAGGTCGTCCTCGTCGATGGAGTCGTACTCCTTGGTGGCGGCCTTGGCCATGTCCTCGACCTCGCCGATCGCCTCGATGCCGGCGAACCCGCCGCCGACGAAGACGAAGGTCAGCATCCGCCGGCGCTCCTCCGGGTCCCAGGTGGAGGCCGCCTCGGCGAGCTTGTTGAGGACGCGGTTGCGCAGCGCCGTCGCCTCCTCGATGTGCTTGAAGCCGATGGCGTTCTCGGCCAGGCCCGGGATCGGCAGGGTACGGGCGACGGACCCGAGGCCCACGACGAGGTGGTCGTAGGTGACCTCGTAGGCGGGGTCGTCGTTCACCGGCTTGATGACGGCCTTGCGCTCCGCGTGCCGGATCTCCGCGATGGACCCGGTGAGCACGGTGGTGCCCTTGAGCTCACGGCGCAGCGACGTCACGACGTGGCGCGGCTCGATGGAGCCGGCAGCCGCCTCGGGCAGGAAGGGCTGGTACGTCATGTACGGGCGCGGGTCGACGACGGCGATCTCCGCGTCCTGACGACCGATGTACTTGCGCAGCGTCGTGGCCGTGTACAGGCCGATGTAGCCGCCGCCCGCGATGAGGATTCGGGGCGTCCGGCCGCCGTGGAGGACCGGTCGGACCGACCCCTCCCCACGTCCCTGCAGGGACTTGGCAGCGAGAGCGCCGGCACCGGCGAGGGCGGCCACCGAGGTGCTGACGGCGACGGAACGCAGGAAGGATGCCATGCGTTCCATCGTAGGAGTCCTATCCCCCAGAACGCCCTTCGAGCAGGACTTTGGGCCCGTGAGAACGGCCACGTCGGGTGCCCCCAACGGGATTCGAACCCGTACTGGGCCGGGTTTAAGCCGGCTGCCTCTGCCAGTTGGGCTATGGGGGCGCAAGGTCCCATCCTGCCGCACCGGACGACGGCGGTCGCGCACCGTTCCGGGTACGACCGCGGTCGCGTACCGTTCGGGTGCCGGCCCGCCACGCTGCGGCGGCAACTCACGGCAATCCTGGGGTCGCCGCAGGTCCGCGCCCTATCGTGGGCCAGATCCAGGCCGGTCGACGCTGCCCACGCGTGCCCGGCGAGCCAGCGCAGGGAGTACGCACAACGATGAGCACCACGAAGGACGGGGCGAGACCCGGGATCTTCAGCACCTACCGCCGCAAGCTCGAGAACGAGACGTTCGCGGGCATGGTGCTCCTGGCCGGCGCCGTCGTCGCCCTGATCTGGGCCAACTCCCCGTGGCGGGAGAGCTACCAGGCCCTCTCCGGCTACCTGATCGGGCCGGAGGCCCTGCACCTGTCGCTCCCGGTGTCCGGCTGGGCGGCGGACGGGCTGCTGGCGATCTTCTTCTTCGTCGTCGGCCTCGAGCTCAAGACGGAGTTCGTCACCGGGGCGCTGCGGGACATGAAGCTCGCCCTCGTGCCGGTCCTGGCCGCCGTGTTCGGGATGATCGGACCGGCGCTCGTCTACACCGCGGTCCAGGTCGTCTCCGGGTCCGGCCGTTACGAGGGCTGGGCGATACCGGTGGCGACCGACATCGCCTTCGCCGTCGCGGTGCTGGGCATCTTCGGCCGCGGGCTGCCGCCGGCGGTGCGCACGTTCCTGCTCACCCTGGCGGTCGTCGACGACCTGCTGGGCATCACCGTCATCGCGATCTTCTACACCGAGGAGATCCACTTCCTCGCCCTGTTCGGCTCCCTCGCCCTCATCGCCCTCTTCGCGGTGCTCGTCAACCGTCGCGTCACCAGGTGGTGGCTGCTGGTCCCGATCGCGGTCGTGGCCTGGGCGCTCATGCACGCCTCGGGCGTGCACGCCACGATCTCGGGCGTACTGATGGGCCTGACCGTGCCGGCACTCGCCCGCGCCGGCGAGGGGGAGGCGATGACCCACCGGTTCGTGGAGCGCATCCAGCCGTGGTCCGCCGGGCTGGTGCTGCCGATCTTCGCGTTCTTCGCCGCCGGCGTCTCCGTCGTCGACTCCGGCGGTCTGGGCGGGATGCTCGCCGACCCGGTCGCGATCGGCGTCTACGTCGGCCTGCCGATCGGCAAGCTGCTCGGCATCTGGGGCGGCGTCGCCCTCCTGACGAAGCTGACGCGCCTGCGGCTGGGGAACGGCATCGACCTCGCCGACATCTTCCCCGTGGCGATGGTCGCCGGGATCGGGTTCACGGTCTCGCTGCTCATCGCCAGCCTGTCCTTCGACGCCTCCGACCCGGCGTCCGCGCACGCGCGCGTCGCGGTCCTGCTCGGCTCGCTCATCGCCGCCGTGCTGGGCGCGATCTTGCTGCGGGTGCGGGCGGCGGTGCGGGTGCGCGGGCGCGCCGCGCAGCACCCCCGCGGACACGCCTGACGGACAACGCCGGCCGGCGCAGACGGCCGGCCGACCGGCGCCGAGATCCCGACTGACCGAACCGCCCATGACGGGGAAGGTCACTGCTCTCCAGGAGCAGCGGCCTTCCCCGTTGTCGTCCTGCCGCCGCTCAGCGCACGAGCGACAGGGCGATCCCGTCGAGGATGTCGTGCTCGCTCGTCACCACCGGGCCGAGCGCACCGCCGCCGGCCGCGACCTCGGAGGCGACCCGCGCGACGATCTCCGACCAGATCAGGGCCCCCGCCCCGATGACGTCCACCCGGCCCGGGTGCATGAACCCCATGGCGGCACGGTCGGCGTGGGGGGCGTGCAGGAGTGCTGAGCACGAGTTCAGGACCCGGTCGGCCTCCAGGGCGGCGCCGTCGATCGCGGCCGGGTCGTACGCCGGCAGTCGGAGCGCGTGGGCGGTGACCGTGGTGACCGAGCCGGCCAGACCGACGAGCGTGCGGGCCCGCCCGAGCGGGACGACGGCGGAGGCGTCGTCGAGCATGCGGCGCACGTCGGCCCGGGCGGCCTCCTCCTCCTGCGGGGTGGGCGGGTCGGTGCGCAGGTGGCGCTCGGTCAGCCGCACGCAGCCGACGTCCATGGACAGCGCCGCCCGGGGGGTGCCGTCGCCGAGGACGAGCTCGGTGGAGCCGCCGCCGATGTCGACGACGAGGTACGGGCCGGCGTGCGCGGGGTCGAGGACGCTGACGGCGCCGGCGAAGCTCAGCGCTGCCTCCTCCTCGCCGGAGACGACCTCGGGGACCACGCCGAGCGCGTCGCGGACGCCGTCGACGAAGTCCTGCCGGTTCTCCGCGTCCCGGGTGGCCGAGGTGGCGACGAAACGGGTGCGCTCCACGCCGAGGGCGCGGCACTGCGCCGCGTAGTCGCGGGCGGCGGCGAGAGTGCGGTCGAGCGCGGCGGGGTCGAGGCGGCCCGTGCGGTCCACGCCCTGGCCGAGGCGGACGATCTCCATGCGACGCTCGACGTCGGTCAGCCGGTGACCGCCGGTGCCGTCCGGCTCGATGTCGGCGACGAGGAGACGGATGGAGTTGGTGCCACAGTCGATGGCCGCTACACGAGTCACCGGACAACCCTGCCACGGCGCTCCGGGTCGCACCTACGCTGGCCACCATGAGCGAGGAGCGCGCCGTCGCAGCGCTGGAGCAGTCCGGCATCAGCTTCACCGTCACCCGGCACGGGCGGGTCTCCAGCCTCGCAGAGGCTGCCGCCGCACGAGGCGTGGCCCCCTCGGCGATCATCAAGACGCTCGTCGTGCGCCGCGGCGAGGGTGACTACCTCTTCGTCCTCGTGCCCGGCGGTCGCACGATCTCGTGGCCCAAGCTGCGGGCCCTGCTCGGGGTGAACCGGATGTCCATGCCGGACGCCGCCACCGCGAAGGACGTGACCGGCTACGAGCGCGGCACCATCACCCCGTTCGGCGCCACCACCGCATGGCCGGTCATCATGGACGAGACGATCTCGGGAACGGTCTCGATCGGCGCCGGCGCGCACGGTGTCGCGGCTACCGTCGACGCCGACGACGTCGTCACGGCGCTGGGGGCGCAGGTCGCGGACGTCACCGAGCCGGAGTAGCCAGGGGCGCGCGTGCGACGGCCGAGGAGCTCGCCATGGGGCACAGGGTCCGCCGGGGGCTGCTGATCACGACGGCGGCCGGGGCGGCCGCGCTGGTGGCGTTCTTCGTCCTGCTGCGCTCGGGCGGCCCGCGCACGAAGCACGCCGTCGCGCGCTTCAACAAGAGGGTGCTCAACCCCGCCATGCTGCGTCTCGCCGGGCGGCGGCACTGGTACACCTCCGTGCTCCGGCACACCGGACGGCGCTCGGGGCGGGCGTTCGCCACACCGGTCGTGGCGGTGCCGGTCGACGGCGGGTTCGTCGTCCCGCTGCCGTACGGGCAGAAGGTGGACTGGCTGCGCAACGTCCGGGCCGCCGGGCGCGCCGTCCTGACGTGCCGCGGCACCACCTACGACGTGTCCGGGCCGGAGGTGCTGGACGCCGCCGTCGTCATGCCGATGCTCGAGCCGCGGTACCAGCGGGTGTGGCGCCGGTACGACATCGAGCACTTCCTCCGGGTCCGCGCCGTCCCGCGGACGTCGCGCCTGTAGGGCTCGGCACCGGACCGCGTGGTCGCCCGCGGGCGGCGCCGCAATAGGCCCGTCCGCCGCGCACCCTCGGTCCGTCCCGCCGCGAGCCTGCCGTCGCTCCGCGGCGGTCTCAGCCCTCGAGGTGGGCGACGCGGGCACCCCGCCCGCGAACCCGCACCCGGGCCCGCGCACGAAGGGTGATCCCTCCCAGGGCTGCGGAGATCACCGAACCGACGATCACGGCAAACTTCGCGTGGTCGCCCTCCGCGGTCGCCCCGAAGGACAGCTCGGCGATGAGGAGCGAGACGGTGAAGCCGATCCCCGCGAGCATGGCGACGCCGAGCAGGTCGGACAGGTCGACGCCGTGGCCCAGCCGCAGCCGTGTGGTCCTCACCAGCAGCGCGACCCCGCCCCAGATGCCGAGCACCTTGCCGAGCACGAGTCCGGCGACCACACCGATGGTGATGGGGTCACCGAGGATCTCGCTCACGCCGCCGGAGTCGATCACCGACACGCCGGCCGCGAAGAAGGCGAACACCGGGAGCGCGAACCCGGCGGAGATGGGCTGGACGCGCTCCACGAACACGTGGGTCAGCTGCGCCGGGTCACCCCGCCGAAGTCTGGCCGGGACGGTCATTCCGAGCAGCACACCCGCCACCGTGGCGTGGACGCCGGACTCGTGCATGAACACCCACGCGACCACCGCGAGCGGTACGAGCAGCCACCAGTGCAGGACCCGCCTCTGGACGAGGAACCCGAACAGGGCGATCAGGGCCAGCGAGGCCAGCAGGTGGAGCAAGCTGATCTCCTCCGTGTAGAAGACGGCGATGACGGTGATGGCGAGGAGGTCGTCCACCACCGCGAGGGTCAGCAGGAACACCCGCAGCGCCGGGGGCAGCCCGCGGCCGAAGATGCCGAGCAGCGCCACCGCGAACGCGATGTCCGTGGCGGTGGGGATCGCCCATCCGTCCACGGCACCGGAACCTGTGGCGGTCTGGACGGCGACGTAGATCAGCGCTGGCACGGCCATGCCCAGCACGGCGGCGAGCATCGGCAGCAACGCCTCGTCGAGCTTGCGCAGCGAGCCGGTGACGAACTCCGTCTTGAGCTCGAGCCCGACGACGAAGAAGAAGATGGCGAGCAGGCCGTCGGCCGCCCAGGTGGAGAGGGAGAGGTCCAGGTGCAGCGCGGCCGGGCCTACCTCGAGGCCGGCGAGGGCCTGGTAGCTCTCGCGCCACGGCGAGTTCGCCCACAGCAGGGCCAGCAGTGCCGCACCGAGGAGGAGCGAGCCCGCGAACGTCTCGTCCTGCAGGCGGAGCAGGAAGCGGCGACGGGCGCTGTGGGCCGTCGCGGTGGGGATGTGATGGTGCTCCTGCGGCTCGCGGTGCGGCATGCTGCACCCCTTCTGGGTCGGTCGACAAGGACGTTGCCGACCAGACTTCCCGGCGCACCGCGAGCCACCCTACGTGAGGCGCCCCCGCGACGAAAAGGCGCCCGGAGTGTGGCCACGGACACCCGCCACGGTCGTCGTCACGGTCAACCGTCCGGTCACCGCGACGCTCAGCAGGAGCAGCGGTCGGGGCTCCACACCCCTTCGAGCAGGCGCAGCGTCTCGTCACCGAACGGGTTGACGCCCGGCCCGACGGCGAGCGTGTGCCCCAGCAGCGCGTGGAGGCACTTGACGCGGGTCGGCATGCCGCCGGCCGACACGCCGGCGATCTCCTCGACCTCGCCCAGCTCCGCACGGCGGGCGAGGTAGTCCTCGTGCGCCCGCCGGTACCGGGCGGCGAGGTCCTCGTCCGTCCGCAGCCGCTCGTTCATGCCCTCCATGACCTGCTGGGCCTCGAGGGTGCTGGCGGCCTTCACCGCGGGCGGGCAGGTGAGGTAGTACGACGTCGGGAACGGGGTGCCGTCGTCGAGGCGCGGGGCCGTCCGGACCACGAGGGGGCGGCCGCAGACGCAGCGGGCTGCGATCTCCACCACGCCGCGCGGCACCCGTCCGAGCTGCTCGGCGAGGACCTCGAGGTCACGGTCGGTCACGGTGGTGCTCTGGTCGGTCACCGGCCCATTGTCCTACGGCGTCGGGTCCTCGGCGGGCGGGGTCAGGCCGGACGGGTCCTCGTCGCCGACGACGGACTCACCAGCCACCTGCACGGACTCCCAGGTGCGCAGGTACCAGGGTGTCGCCGCGGCGCGCTCGGCGACCCGTTCGGCCGCCTCGGCCTCCGCGGGGCTCTCACCGCCGGTCACGGTCTCCGGGTCGACGACGACGTAGGGCGTCTCCCCCGGCATGACGTAGCCCAGCCGGTCGCGGGCCTGGGCCTGGACGTACTCGGGGTCCTGCCAGCGTGCGAGCTGGCGCTCGAGGTCGGCGTTGCGCTCCTCGGCGTCGGCGACGGCCGCGTTGAGCTCGCGCAGCTGCTCCTGCTGCGCGACGGCAAAGCGCAGCGTCGGCGCCAGCACGGCGAACGCCATGAGCACGACGAGGAAGAGCGCGAGGGCGCGCAAGCTCACGGTCGGGCGCGGCTCTCCGGCGGGGTCCTGCGACCCGAAGGTGACGAAGCGGCGCGGCGTCGCCTCCGCCGTGGGGCGGGGCGGGGTCCTGGCGGCCCTGGACGTGGAGGCCCGCGAGGCGGGGCGGGAGGCGGCGGCGGAACGTGGCGCGGACGCGCGCGGGGCGGCGGGGCGGCCGGCGGACGTGCGCGCCCCCGGCCTGTCGCCGGACCTGCCCGGCGTGCGGGGCTGCGTGGGCCGTCCCGCCTGCGAGCGTGCACCGGCCGCGCGGGGTGCGGCGGGTCGGCGGCTGCTCATGGGCTCCATCGTCTCGCACCGGTACGGCGAACGCCGGGAGCCGCGGCGCGTGAGTCGTCAGGGTGACGAGCTCACGCGCGCGGCTCCCGGCGTCCGGGGCTGCTGCTCAGGCCTGGGCGGCGCGGGGGAAGGCGCTGCGACCGGCGTAGACCGCCGCGTCGTCGAGCTCCTCCTCGATGCGCAGGAGCTGGTTGTACTTGTTGATGCGCTCGCCGCGGGCGGGCGCACCGGTCTTGATCTGGCCGGCGTTCACGGCGACCGAGAGGTCGGCGATGGTGGTGTCCTCGGTCTCGCCGGAGCGGTGGGAGACCATCGCGGTGAAGCCGTTGCGCTGGGCGAGGGTCACGGCGTCGAGGGTCTCGGTCAGGGAGCCGATCTGGTTGAGCTTGACGAGCAGGGAGTTCGCCGCGCGCAGCTCGATGCCCTTGGCCAGGCGCTCGGGGTTGGTGACGAACAGGTCGTCACCGACGATCTGCACCCGGGAGCCGACCTCGGAGACCAGCTGGGCCCAGCTGTCCCACTCGTCCTCGCTCAGCGGGTCCTCGATGGAGACCAGCGGGTAGTCGGCCACGAGCTGCGCGTAGTACGCGACCATCTCCGCCGGCGAGGTGGCCTTGCCCTCGAACTGGTAGGCGCCGTCGGAGAAGAACTCGGTGGACGCGACGTCCAGGGCCAGCGCAATGTCCTCGCCCGGCTTGTAGCCGGCCTTCTCGATGGCCTCGAGGATGAGGTCGAGGGCCTCGCGGTTGGAGCCGAGGTTGGGGGCGAACCCGCCCTCGTCGCCCAGGCCCGTGGCCAGGCCGCGCGACTTCAGCACGGACTTGAGGGAGTGGTACGTCTCGGTCCCCCAGCGCAGCGCCTCCTTGAAGGTGGGCGCGCCGACGGGCGCGACCATGAACTCCTGGATGTCGACGTTGGAGTCCGCGTGCGAGCCGCCGTTGAGGATGTTCATCATCGGCACGGGCAGCAGGTAGGCGTTCGGGCCGCCGACGTAGCGGAAGAGCGGCAGTCCGGCCGACTCGGCGGCGGCCTTGGCGACGGCGAGGGAGACGCCGAGGATGGCGTTCGCGCCGAGCTTGCCCTTGTTGGCGGAGCCGTCGAGGTCGATGAGGGTCTGGTCGATGATGCGCTGCTCGGTCGCGTCGATGCCGAGAACCTCGGGGGCGATCGTGTCGATCACCGCGTCCACGGCGTTCTGCACGCCCTTGCCCAGGTAGCGGGAGTTGTCGCCGTCGCGGCGCTCGACCGCCTCGAACGCGCCGGTGGACGCGCCGGAGGGCACGGCCGCGCGAGCGACGGTGCCGTCCTCGAGCGCGACCTCGACCTCCACGGTGGGGTTGCCGCGCGAGTCAAGGATCTCGCGGGCGCCAACGGCCTCGATGCTGGCCACAGGTACTCCTTCAGTCGGTGGTGTGATGCAGGTTCGCAAACCTCGTCAACCGTAGTACGGGGCAAACCCGACAGCGAGGGACCATCCGCCCGGAGAGGCGCCCGACGGGGTGTGAGCGTCGTCTCGCGGCCGTGCGTGGAGGGTCGCCACGGCGAGGGACGACGGCGGAGCGTGCGGGCCCGGCCGGCTCAGCCTGCCGGGGTGGGGGCCTGCTCGCTCTGCTGGATCCACTCCTTGGCGGTGGGCACGATGACGCCCGACTCGTTGGTCTGGCCGTAGCGCGGGTTCACCGTCAGGTCCGCCTCCTGCAGGGCGGTGCCGAGCTCGGTGAGGATGGACTGGGCGTCCGGGGAGGTGGAGATCTCGTTGTACTGCAGCAGGTAGCGGCCGAGGTCGAGGAACGACCTGGAGTCGACGTCGGGGCGCTCCTGGGCGCCGGAGAGGGCGGCCTGCTCCAGGAAGAAGTTCCGGACCTCGGCGTCCGAGTAGGCGTAGCCCGCCTCGGAGGCGATCGGGTCGAGCAGCTCCGCCTGCACCAGGGTGTTGAGGACGACGACGGGGGTCGTCTCCTGCCCGGTGAGCGCGATGTACTCGACGGTCGCGTCGTCGACGTCGTTCTCGCTGATCGTCGTGCCGTTGACCGTGGCCGCGGTGCCGGGCTGGGCGGCGCAGCCGGCCAGGACGAGCCCGGCCGTGACGAGCGCGGCGGCGTTGCGGACCAGGTGCGTGGGGCGCGTGATGGCCACCGTGAACCTCCGTGTCTCCCGGCGCTGGGCGCGGTCCGGGCTTCCATCTGCTGAACCGCCACCATCGTAGGGGCACCCGGCCGGGACCCCGTGCACGCGTCCGGAAAGCCCGGCTGCCCTGCCGACCAGGCGCTCCGACCACGCCCGCCCGGCCACGCCCTCGCGGAAGTGGCCCCGCGCAGCTGAAGTCGGCCTCGGACCACTTCGTCTGCGCAGAGCCACTGACGCGTCGCGGCGAGGCCGGACGCGAGCCTCAGGCCCGTGCGCGCAGGGCCTCCGCGAGCGCCTCCACGCTCAGGCCGACCCCGCGCAGCCCCAGCCGTCCGGCCAGCTCCACGACCGCCGGCTGTGCCAGCCGGGCCGCCGCCATCGCGGCGGTGTCCTCGAAGATCTCCGCCGCGGCGCCGTCGCGGACCACGCGCCGCTGCGCCATGACCACCACGCGCGTGAAGTGGCGGGCGACGAACTCCATGTCGTGGGTGATCGTCACGACCGCGCGCCCGCGCGCGGCCAGGTGCGCGCCGATCGCGGCGATGCGCTCGAGCCCCGCCCGGTCCTGCCCGGCCGTCGGCTCGTCCAGGACGACGGCGTCCGGGTCCACGGCGAGCACGGACGCGATGGTGACGAACTTGCGCACCGACAGGGGTAGGTCGTGCGGGTTCTCGTCGAGCAGGTCGACCAGCCCGGTCAGCTCCGCAGCCTCCGCGAGGCGGCGCTCCGACTCCGCAGCCTCCAGCCGCAGCCGGCGCAGCCCGTAGCCGATCTCCCGGCGCACGGAGTTGTTGAAGATCTGGTCGTCGGGGTTCTGGAAGACGTACCCGACCCGGCGGGCCACCTGCGCCGCCGTGCGCGTGCGGGTGTCGACGCCGTCCACCCGCACCGTGCCCGACGTCGGCCGCAGCAGCCCGTTCATCAGCTTCACGGTGGTGGTCTTGCCGGCGCCGTTCTGGCCGATCACGGCGACCGACTCCCCCGCGTCGACGGCGAGGGACACCCCCTCGACGGCCAGCGTGCCGCCGGGGTAGCTGAAGGAGACGTCGGAGAGCTCGACGAGCGCCATCAGGCCTCCCCCGCCCGGCGCGGCAGACCGCCGACGGTGCCGTCGTCCCGGTGGGCTCCGCCGTCGGCCGCACTGCCGGCCGTACCGCCGGCAGCACCACCGAGCGCGGCGGCGAGCGCCGCCACGGTGAGCGGGGCGCCGGGGACGTCGACGCCGCGGGTGCGCAACGCCGCCGCCAGCTCGACCGCCTCGGGCAGCAGCGCGCCGTGCGCGGCGGTGCGGGGGTCGGTGAAGACCTCGTGCGGGGTGCCGCCCAGCACCACCTCCCCCGCGTCGAGGACCACCACCTGGTCGGCGTGCTCGGCGACGAGGGACATCTTGTGCTCGACGAGGACCACCGTCCGCCCGGCCTCCTTCATCGCGGCGACGAGCTCGAAGACGTCCTCGGTGGAGCGCGGGTCGAGCTGGCTGGTGGGCTCGTCGATGACCAGCACCGGCTGGTCCATGACGAGGACGGACGCGAGCGCGACGCGCT
Source organism: Georgenia soli (assembly GCF_002563695.1). NCBI lineage: Bacteria > Bacillati > Actinomycetota > Actinomycetes > Allobogoriellales > Allobogoriellaceae > Georgenia > Georgenia soli. The sequence continues at coordinate 1,121,066 of NZ_PDJI01000004.1, forward strand.
GCTGCTGGCCGCCCGAGAGCTGGAACGGGTGACGGTCGCGCAGGTCGCCGATCCGGGCGCGCTCCAGCGCCTCCTCCACGCGCTCGCGGATCTGCAGGGCCGGGACGCCGAGGTTGCCGAGCCCGAACGCCAGCTCGTCGTAGACGGTGTCCGTGATGCCGCTCATCTGGGTGAACGGGTTCTGGAAGACGTAGCCGACGGTGCGCGCGAGCTCGTCCTCGTCCGCGGCCGGCACGTCCTGGCCGGCCACGCGGACCGTCCCGGAGAGCTCACCCTTGTAGAAGTGCGGGACGAAACCGCGGATCGCGTTGCACAGAGTCGTCTTGCCGGCGCCGTTCGGCCCGATCACCGCGCACAGCGTGCCGGGCTCGACCGTGAGGGAGACCCCGCGCAGCGTCGCCTCGTCCGCGCCGGGGTAGGTGTACGTGAGGTCCGTGACCTCGACGGTGGCGCTCACAGCACCCACAGCACGATCCTTCCGACGACGGCGACCAGCAGCAGTCCCCACAGCACCGCCCGCAGGGTGCGGTCCCGGCGCGTGTCGACGACGGCGTAGAGCGAGGTGCGCGCCCCCGGGAGCGTGAAGCCCCGGGACTGCAGCGCCAGCGCCTTCTCCTCCACGGACAGGATGGAGCTGAGGATGAGGGGCACGAGCGTGGGCACGAAGGCGCGGGTGCGCACGAACCAGTTGGCGTCGGTCTCCACGCCGCGGGCGCGCTGGGCGTCCAGGATGGCGTCCATCTGCTTGCGCATCTCGGGGATGAGGTTGAGCGCCGCGACGACGACGTAGGTGGCCTTGGGCGGCACGCGCCGACGCTCGAGCTCGAGCATGACCCGGCGGCGGGTGCTGAGCTGGACGGCGAGCACGAGCGGGGTGCCCACCCCGAGGATGCGGGCGGCGAAGGTCACCCCGCGCTCCACGCCCTCGAGCGTGACGTCGAGGATCCAGGCGCTGGCCAGCACGGTGGGCCCGCCGATGAACAGTCCCTGCAGCGCGACGATCACGGCGCTGAGCAGCAGCACCGTGGAGCCCCAGGCCCTGAGGAACTGGCCCAGCCGGCCGGCCGCACCGGCGATCACCAGCGACACGAGGACCACCGCGCCGACGGACCACCAGCCGAACAGCTGGGAGATCACCGCGAGGACGAGCCCCAGCACCGCGACGCTGGTCGGGTTCAGGTCCCGGACCCGGTTGGCCTCGGTGACCAGCTCGACCCCCGGCGGAAGGGTGGCGGGTGCGGCCGGACTGTTCTCCGCCGTCGTCACGACACGGTGCTCGCGGCGCCCCGAGTCTTCTTCTTTCGCGCGTCGACGAAGATCTCGCCGTTCGGGAAGCGCAGAAGCGCCCGGTTGGAGAGCGAGCGCACGACCAGCGTCGCGATGCCCACGGACAGGAACTTGTCGACGAGCTCCGCCGGGGTGTGCGAGGCGACGATCGCCCAGAAGAGCGGCAGGTCGGAGTAGTCGTTGATCGCTCCGGTGAGGATGGAGACGCCCGACGTGGTGAAGCCGCCGTACAGGTAGTAGCTGAGCAGCACCGAGACGGCCACGGAGATGATCGTGACGAGGAGCGCGCTGAGAGCGGCTCGACCCCAGGTGACGAACATGCCGCGGCGGGCGAGCCAGCCGACGAGGAAGCCCATCGCGGCGGCGAGGACGGACCACGGAGCCATGGTGGGGTCACCGACGGAGAGCAGCAGCACGCTGAGAGCGCCGGTCACCAGGCCGATCCACGGGCCGGCCAGCATCGCCACGAGGAACGTGCCGATCGAGTCGAGGAAGATCCACAGCTGCAGGGTCTTGGCGAGCTGACCGCCGACGACGTTGATCGCGATGGCCACCGGGATCAGCAGGATGGCCATGAGCGTGAAGTCACGCCTGATCGATGCACCGAGACCCATGTCCGAGCTCCTTCGTCCGGCCCGCGGACGAACCACGGGCACCCCCGGTCTCGCACCTGAGGGTGCCACAGGGTCCCGCGCGACGGGCCGGCTTCGCAAGCAGGCGCGGCGGCCGTCACCGGATCGAGACCGGCGCAGACCCGCACGGTCCGCGACGCGGCCGGCACCGGCCCGTCAGAAGCCACCCCGATCGGCCCCGCGGACCCGCCGGGACCGGTCATGATGGCTGCCCACCACGGCCGGGCGCGAGGGCCCGGGCCCGACGAGTGCGGAGGTGCCATGGCAGGTGAGGTGCGTCGTCGCATGGTCGTCGTCCACCCCTCGCCGGACGTGTACGGCTCCGACCGACAGCTCCTCGAGAGCGTCGCGGGACTGGTGGCGGACGGCTGGGAGGTCGAGGTGGTCCTCCCCGCCGAGGGCCCCCTGTCTCCCCTCCTCCTCGAGCGCGGGGCGATCGTGCGCGTCCACGCCTTTCCGGTGCTGCGCAGGGCCCTGCTGCGCCCCCGGGCGCTGGCGCAGCTCGTCCTCCGCTCCCCCGTGACCGTCTGGCGCCTGCGTGGCCGGCTCCGCGCCTCCGGTGCGGCCGCCGTCTACGTCAACACCCTCACGATCCCGCTGTGGCTCGTCGCCGCCAGGCTCGCCGGGGTCCCGACGCTCTGCCACAGCCACGAGGCGGAGCGGCTGGCGCGGCCGGTCCAGCTCGCGCTGACGGCGCCGCTGCTGCTCGCCGACCGCGTCATCGCCAACAGCGAATCCACGCGGGCGGTCCTCACGGGCACGGTCCCCCGCCTCACCGCACGCACGGTGGTGGTCCACAACGGCGTGCCGGACCCCGGTCCGCCCGCGCCGCTGCGACGGCGGCGTCCCGAGGACGATCTCAGGCTCGTGCTCGTCAGCCGGCTCTCGCCCCGCAAGGGCGTGCACGTGGCCCTGGAGGCGCTGACGCTCCTGCGCGGGCAGGGACGCCGGGCGACCCTCGAGATCTGCGGCAGCACGTTCCCGGGGTACGAGTGGTACGAGCGCGAGCTCCGCGCCCGGGCCGACCGGCCCGACCTGGCGGGCGCGGTGACGTTCCACGGCTACGTCGCTGAGACCCGTGAGGTGCTGGACGCCGCCGACGTCGTTCTCGTGCCCTCGTTCGGCGAGTCCTTCGGCAACGTGGCGGTGGAGGGCATGCTCGCCGGCCGCCCGGTGGTCGCCTCGGACGTGCAGGGGCTCGCCGAGGTCCTCGACGACGGCCGCACGGGCCTGCTCGTGGAGCCGGGGTCGGCCGAGGCGCTGGCCGCCGCTGTCGCGTCCCTCGCGGACGACGCCGACCTCGCCGCCCGGCTCGCCGCGGCCGCGCGGCAGGAGGCCACGTCACGGTTCGCGACCGCCGAGTACCGGGCCCGGGTCTCCACGCTCGCCCGCCTGGTCGCCCGGACCGGGGGACGCGGTCAGCGGCGCCCCGGCAGGCGGAGGTGGCGGAACCGCGGCGAGTAGCCGGAACCGTCGATCACCTCGAGCCAGCCGGCGCGGTTGAGGGTGTGCAGCCGGCGCCCCGGCCACTGCGGTCCCGGCCCGAGCCTGGCGACGACGCGCTGTTCGAACGCCTCGTCGTCGAGCCGGGTGATCTCCGCCAGCGCGAGGGCGGCACCGTACCCGCCGCGCCCGTCCTGGACGGGCCGGACGAGCCGGCCGCCGCGGGACACCACCCTCCCCGCCGGGCGGGCGGAGGAGATGTCGACGAGCACCGGGTTGGCCGCGTGCGGCCGCCACGGCCCCTGGAGCCGGTCGGCGGACCACAGGTGCAGCGCGTCGGAGTAGGAGCCACCGTCCCTTACGGTCGCGCTGAGCCACCAGCGGCCGCGGTGCCGGAAGGCGGTCGCGTCGCTGACCTCGCCCCCCTCGAGCAGCACCTCCTCCAGGGACCAGCCCTCCGGGAAGCCGCCCGCCCGGTACAGCTCGACCGTCCCGGCGGCCGAGGTCTCCGGGATCATCCAGAACTCGCCGTGCTCGTGCAGGACGAACGGGTAGGACAGGTGCACCGCGTGCTCCAGCACGGGCCGCGGGACGCCGGCCGGGCCGTCGTCGGTGAACTCCACGACCGAGACCACCCCGCGCCCGAGCCCGTGGTCGAAGTCCTCGACGAACAGGTACGTCCGGCCGTCGACGGCGAGCGGGAAGGGGTCGGCGTAGAAGTGCTGCCCGTCGTCCGGCAGCTCGTGCCAGCCCCCGGGCGGGTGCGCGCCCAGGTCGAGGACGTCCGGACCGTCCACCCGGCGCCAGCCCACGCGCCAGTGCGGCGCACGGTAGAGCTGGCGGTAGACGCGGTGCACGGCGGCGCGCAGCACCGACCTGGCCGCGTGCGACGTCGCCCGTCCGGGGCGGAGCTCCGGCGACTCTCCGTCGGCGGGCAGGTCCGGCGCGGCGGGGCGCCCGGCGCCGGGCCGCGGACCGTCGAGGGCCGCGAGGACGAGCTGCGTGCAACGCGCCAGGAGATCCTCGAAGGCGGCGACCACCACGCCCGGCGTCTCGCTGCCGGGACGTCCCGCGGCGAGCGTGCGGCCCGCCGCGAGGTCGACCACCCGCACGACCGGGGGCCGGCCCGCCAGCAGCGCGGCCAGCGCGGCCTCCTCCCCGGCTCCGCCGTCGAACGTCAGGTGCCACGTGCGGACACCGTCGTCCCGAGCGTCCGGGCCGTCCCGCGCGTCGCCGTCCGCACCGCCGGCGAGGTCCAGCACGACGTCGGCACGCGAGTCCCCGTCGAGGTAGGGACGCAGGGCGCCCCCGTCCACCGGTGCGGCGCGCCCGACCGGGAGCCCGTGCAGCCTCCGCTCGAGGAGGAGGAGCCGCTCGACCTCCGCCGACGGCGGCCCGGACGGACCGTCGCCCCACCGGACGGTGACCTCCAGGTCGGGTCGGCGCGCCAGCTCGGCGACCAGCTCGTGGTGCCAGCGGCGCAGCGCGCGCGGGTCGAGCCGGACCTGGAGTCGCACGCGCTCACCTCGGCTCTCGTACGCCGCCCGCACCTCTCGTGCGCGGACCGCGGGCGGGACCGGGCCGGGCGGGACCCGGCCGGCGGGACCGTCATGCTAGCCACGCCCGAGGCCGCGCCGAGGCTCTTTGACGCCGAGGGGCGCCCGGACGCTACGCCGTCGTCCCGACCTTCGCCGCAGCGGCGACGGACGCCTTGAGGACCGACTCGATGAGCTCGTCCACCCACTCCAGCAGGGCGGCGTCACGCAGCGGCCTCCCCCCGAGCTTCGCCGTCATCGGGAACGGCACGAGGATCGCGCGCACCGCCGGCTTGAGCACGGTGCCCGGGTAGAGCCGCTTGAGCCGCAGCTCGGCGGACTCCGGCAGCTCGACCGGGGCGAAGCGCAGGTACTTGCCCTGGGCGGTGATGTCGGCGAGCCCCACCGAGCGTGCCTTCTCGCGCAGCGCGGAGACGGCGAAGAGGCGCTCGACCGGCTCGGGCACAGGCCCGTACCGGTCCGTCAGCTCCTCGCGCACCGCCTGGATCGACGCCTCGTCCCCGGCCGCGGCGATCTTGGCGTAGGCCTCCAGGCGCAGGCGCTCGTGGGCGATGTAGTCGTGCGGGACGTGGGCGTCGATCGGCAGCTCGACCTTCACGTCGGCCTTCTCCGTCTCCTTCTCGCCGCGGAACTCCGCGACGGCGTCGGACACCATCCGCACGTACAGGTCGAACCCGACCCCGGCGATGTGCCCGGACTGCTCGCCGCCGAGCAGGTTCCCGGCGCCGCGGATCTCCAGGTCCTTCATGGCCACCTGGATGCCGGCGCCGAGGTCGGTGTGCGCGGCGATCGTGGCGAGCCGGTCGTGCGCGGTCTCGGTCAGCGGCTTCTCCGTGGGGTAGAAGAAGTACGCGTACGCCCGCTCGCGCCCGCGGCCCACACGCCCGCGCAGCTGGTGCAGCTGAGACAGGCCGAGCTGGTCGGCCCGCTCCACCACGAGGGTGTTCGCGTTGGAGATGTCCAGGCCGGTCTCGACGATCGTGGTGCAGACCAGGACGTCGAACTCCTTGTTCCAGAAGTCCTGGATGACCTTCTCCAGCTGGTGCTCGCCCATCTTGCCGTGGGCGACGGCGACGCGCGCCTCCGGCACCAGCTCGGCCAGGCGGGCGGCGGCCTTGTTGATGGAGGAGACGCGGTTGTGCACGTAGAAGACCTGGCCCTCGCGCAGCAGCTCGCGGCGGATCGCCGCCGCGACCTGCTTCTCCTCGTACGCGCCCACGAAGGTCAGCACGGGGTGCCGCTCCTCGGGCGGGGTGGCGAGGGTGGACATCTCGCGGATGCCGGTGATCGCCATCTCGAGGGTCCGCGGGATCGGCGTGGCGGACATCGCGAGGACGTCGACGTTGGTGCGCAGCTGCTTGAGCGTCTCCTTGTGCTCGACGCCGAAGCGCTGCTCCTCGTCGACGATGACCAGGCCGAGGTCCTTGAACCGCACCTCGCCGGTCAGGAGGCGATGGGTGCCGATGACCACGTCGATCTTGCCGGAGCGCACCCCCTCCTTGACGTCGGCGGCCTCGGCGTCGGACTGGAAGCGCGAGAGCGCGCGGACCGTGACCGGGAAGCCGGCGTAGCGCTCGGAGAAGGTGTCCAGGTGCTGCTGGACCAGGAGCGTCGTCGGGACGAGGACGGCCACCTGCTTGCCGTCCTGGACCGCCTTGAACGCCGCGCGCACCGCGATCTCGGTCTTGCCGTAGCCGACGTCGCCGCTGATGAGGCGGTCCATCGGGTACGGCTTCTCCATGTCCGCCTTGACCTCCTCGATCGTGACCACCTGGTCGGGGGTCTCGATGTAGGGGAAGGCGTCCTCCAGCTCGCGCTGCCAGGGGGTGTCCTGGGCGAAGGCGTGGCCCTTGGTGGACATGCGGGCGGCGTACAGGCGGATGAGCTCGGCGGCGATCTTCTTGACCGCCTTCTTCGCCGAGGCCTTGGTCTTCGCCCAGTCCGAGCCGCCCATCTTGCTCAGCGTCGGGGCCTCGCCGCCGGTGTACTTCGTCACCTGGTCGAGGGAGTCGGTGGGCACGAAGAGCCGGTCGCCGGGCTGACCCCGCTTGGAGGAGGCGTACTCGATGACGAGGTACTCCCGCGTGGTCGCGTCCCGGCCCGAGCCGACCGTGCGCTGGACGAGCTCGACAAAGCGCCCGACACCGTGCTGCTCATGGACCACGTAGTCCCCGGCGCGCAGCGCGAGGGGGTCGACGACGTTGCGCCGCTTCGACGGCATGCGCCGCATGTCGCGGGTGGAGGTGCCCGCGCGGCCGGTGATGTCCGCCTCGGCGACCAGGGCGAACTTCAGCTCCGGGGCGACGAAGCTGCGCCCCGACGCGGCGGTGGTCACCAGGACCACGGCCGCGGGCGGCTCCTCGGGGACGTTCTCGACGAGCCGGGCGGGCACGTCACCAGCGGCGAGCTGCTCGCTCATGCGCCGGGCGGGACCGGGGCCCTCGGTGGTGAGGACGAGGCGCCAGCCCTGGTGGACGAGGTCGGCGAGGTCCTTGAGCGCGCGCTCGACGTCGCCGTTGTAGCGCTCGACGTCGCGGGCCCCGACCGCGAGCGCGGACCCGGTGGTCGCCGGGGCCTCGTCCGCCCCGGCCAGCTCGGGGTCGGAGAGCTCGACGTCGGTGGGGAGGGCGGAGAAGGACCACCACCCGAGCCCGCGGGTCAGCGCGAGGGCGCGGGCCTCGGCGAGCTGGGCGAAGGAGGCGGCGCGCAGGTCGAGCGGGGTCTTCCCGCCCTGCGCGGCGGACGCCCACGCGGCGGCGAGGAACTCCTCGGTCGTGGCCACGAGGTCGTGGGCGCGGCGCCGCACCCGCTCGGGGTCGGACAGGACGACGAGCGAGGAGTCGGGGACGAGGTCGAGCACCGGCTGCATGCCGTCGACGAGCACCGGCGCGAGGGACTCCATGCCCTCGACGGCGATGCCCTGGCTCATCCGCTCGAGCATGTCCGCGGCGCCGGGCAGGTCCTCCACCAGCCGGGCCGCACGCTCGCGCACCTTCTCGGTCAGGAGCAGCTCGCGGCACGGCGGGGCCCACAGGCCGTGCTCGGCGATCTCGAGGGAGCGCTGGTCGGCGACGGCGAACCAGCGGATCTCCTCGACCTCGTCGCCCCAGAACTCCAGGCGCATCGGGTGGGACTCGGTGGGCGGGAAGACGTCGAGGATGCCGCCGCGCACGGCGAACTCGCCGCGCCGCTCGACCATGTCCACGCGCGTGTACGCGGCGGCGGCGAGGTCGGCGGCCACCTGCTCGAGGTCGGCCTCCTGGCCGACGGCGAGGGAGACGGGCTCGAGCTCGCCGAGCCCCTGCACGACCGGCTGCAGGAGGGCGCGCACGGGCATGACGAGCACCTTGATCTCGCCGGACTGCCCGCCGTCGGCGGTGGGGTGCGCGAGCCGGCGCAGCACGGCGAGGCGCCGGGCGACGGTGTCGCTGCGGGGCGAGAGGCGCTCGTGCGGGAGGGTCTCCCAGGCGGGGAAGACGGCGACGTCGTCGTCGGGCAGGAAATGGCGCAGCGCGGCGGCGGCCTCGTCGGCCTCGCGGCCGGTCGCGGTGACCACCACGAGGGGGCGGCCGGTGGCGGTGAGCTCCGCGGCGAGGGGCGCACGCACACCGAGCGGGACGTTGACGTGCAGCAGGGGCGGCAGGACCGGTTCGCGCGCCAGCCTGACGGCATCGGCGATCGCGGGGTCGCGGCGCAGCAGCGGGAGAAGTCCGGTGAGCTTCATGGGTCCTTCGTGACGGACGACGGCGGAGGGCGCGCCGCGGCGTCGTCCCCGGACCGGCGGGTGCCGGAGGCGGCGTGGGCAGCACGCGAGCCCCGCGTCCGGGAGGAGACGGGGTCCGCGGGAAGTCTACGTCGCGGCGGGCGGGGCTGCTCAGGCGGGTCCCGGTCGGTCGGTGAGAGCTGGCGTCACCCTCGCGGGACCCGGCGTCAGCGGGTCTGCACGGCTGGGACCTGGCCCCACACCGCCCGCGCCCCGCTCTCCCCCACCCGGTACACCTGGAACAGCGCCGCCAGGGCGGCGAGGACGGCGAGGACGGCCAGCACGGTCACGAGCGCCCCTCCGCGGCGTGCCGGCTCGCCGGGCGCGGCGCCGGGGCGCGGGTGGGCGGCGGGGGCGCGCACGCCCCGTGCCGCGGCCCCGGGTCCGGGTGAGCTCCCCGGAAGGGGCGAGAGCCCCGGACGGGGTGAGGCCGCCGCGGCGCGGCGCTCGGCGAGGAGGAGCAGCCAGACGAGGAGCAGGAGGGGCAGGGCGAACCACAGCAGCTCGCCGCCGAGGGCCTGGTGGTCCCCGGCGGGCGGACCGACCCGGCGCATCAGGGCCTCGCCGGTGCGCGTGGCCACGGGGACCAGCGCCGTCGCGAGGAGGGCGACGAGCCCGACGAGCTCCCCGTAGCGCCGGCGCCAGGCGGGGACGACGGCGATCGCGATCGTGCCCAGGGCGGCGGCCGGCAGCAGGACGACCACCGCGTGGACCACGAGGGGGTGGAGGGGCAGACCGTCGATCAGGTCGAACATCCCGGGCTCCTTCGTCGCGCCGTCGCAGGGAGGTACGGCGCCGACGGCCCCGGGGATTGCCCTGCTACGCGTCCTGGGTGGCGAACTGGGTCTCGTAGAGCTCGGCGTAGAGCCCGCCGAGGGCCAGCAGCTCGGCGTGGGTGCCCTGCTCCACCACCCGGCCGGCGTCCACGACGGCGATCGAGTCGGCCTTCCGCACGGTGGAGAGGCGGTGCGCGATGACGATGGAGGTCCGGCCCTCCATCGCCGTGTCGAGGGCGAGCTGCACGGCGGCCTCGGACTCGGAGTCCAGGTGCGCCGTCGCCTCGTCGAGGACGACCACGCGCGGCGAGCGCAGCAGCAGCCGCGCGATCGCTACCCGCTGCTTCTCCCCGCCGGAGAGCCGGTGCCCGCGGTCTCCGACGACGGTGTCGAGCCCGTCGGGCAGCCGGCGCACCAGCGGCTCGACGTTCGCGGCACGCAGGGCTGCGAACAGCTCCTCGTCGCTCGCGTCCGGCCTCGCGTAGAGCAGGTTCGCGCGCACGGTGTCGTGGAAGAGGTGGGCGTCCTGGGTGACCACGCCCACGGCCGCGTGGAGGCTGGCCTGCCGGACCCGGCGCACGTCGAGGCCGCCGACGCGGACGACGCCGGCGGTGGGGTCGTACAGCCGCGCCACCATCGTGGACAGCGTCGTCTTGCCGGCACCGGACGGGCCGACGAGGGCCAGCATCGAGCCGGGCTCCACGCGCAGCGAGATGCCCTTGAGGACCTCCTCGTCGGGACGGCGCAGCACCGGCCCCGCCCCGCCGTCCGGCTCCTCCGGACCGTCCTCGTGCCCGATCCTGCCGTTCCCACCCTCGGGACTGCGGGCCGCGCCGTCGTGCGGACCCCCCGTAGCTGTCCGGGTGCCCGCGGACGGCAGACCCTCCAGGGAGGCCAGCGACACCTGGCCCGCAGCCGGGTAGGAGAAGTGCACGTCGTCGAGCTCGACGGACAGAGGCCCCGGGGGCAGGTCGACGGCGTCGGGGGCGTCGGTGATGAGAGGCTCGAGGTCGAGCACCTCGAAGACGCGCTCGAAGCTGACGAGCGCGCTCATCACGTCCACCTGGACGTTGCTCAGGGCTGTGACAGGCCCGTAGAGACGCCCGAGCAGGCCGGCGAAGGCGACGAGCGTCCCGACGGTGACCACGCCGTCGATGGCGAGCAGGCCGCCGAAGCCGTAGACGAGCGCCGTGGCGAGGGAGGCCATGGCGCCGAGCGCCGCGAAGAAGACCCGGCTGCTCATCGCGGTGCGGATGCCGATCTCCCGGACCGCGGCGGCCCGCTCGGCGAACTCGGCCTCCTCGCGCTCGGGCGCCCCGAAGAGCTTGACCAGGAGGGCGCCACCGACGTTGAACCGCTCGGTCATCCGGTTGCCGAGCTCGGCGTTGAGCTCCATGCCGCGACGGTTGAGCCCTGCGAGGCGGCGCCCCACACGCCGTGCCGGGAGCAGCAGCAGCGGCACGACCGTCAGCGCGAGGAGGGTGATCTCCCAGGAGAGCGCGAGCATCGTCGCCAGGACCACGACGACCGAGATGACGTTCGAGACCACCCCGGACAGGGTCGACGTGAAGGCCCGCTGGGCGCCGATGACGTCGGAGTTCAGCCGGGTGACGAGGGAGCCGGTCTGGCTGCGGGTGAAGAAGGCGACGGACTGGCGCTGGACGTGGGCGAAGACGTCGGTGCGCAGGTCGTAGATCAGGCCTTCCCCGATGCGCGCGGAGAACCACCGCTGGACCAGCGTGAGCACGGCCTCCCCGACCGCGACCAGCGCCACCAGGGACGCCAGGACCACGACGAGGCGGCGGTCGCCGTGGGCAACGCCGTCGTCGATGATCCGCTGCAGCAGCAACGGGGTGGCCACCACGAGCAGCGCCGCGACCACCACCAGGAGGAGGAACCACGCGATCTGCACCCGGTAGGGCCGGGCGTAGCCGAGCACGCGCCGGGTGGTCCCGGGTGTGAGGCGGTGGTCCTTGACCGAGGAGTCCTGGCGCAGCGTGCGCCCGTAGCCCCCAGGGCCGCCCATCCCCCCGTGCATCCCACCCATCGACATGTCAGCGATCTTCGCACTTTCACGGCCCTGCCCGCGGTCCCGGCCGCTCGGCAGGGTGGGCCCGGGGCGCGACGTCCGCCTCCCTTTCACTCTCCAGACCACCTTCGCGAGGGAGACCGCCGCCCTACCGTGGGCCCAGCACCGGCAGACCTCCCCCATCCCGCGGAGAACGATGTTGCGGACGCGGCTCCTGACGACGCGGGCCCTCGTGGCTCCGCTCGTCGCCTGCGCCCTCCTCGTCGCGGTGATCACACGCGGGAGCACGGGACGGCGGTCCGCCGGAGCGGCCGAGGCCTCAGGGATGCCGTCGTCGGCGCCGACGACGACGACGGAGGCTGGTGCGTCGCGCCCGGCGACGGCGCAGGACCGGGTGAGGGCGGCGTCTGCCTCGACAGCACCGCGCCGCTCGGTGATCTCACGGCTGCCGGTCCGGGCGCTCGGCGCCCTTGCCGGGCAGGCCACCCTGGCTCTCGGCAGCCTGCTCCTGCAGGCGACCGCGAGCCGCGAGCTCGGCGCGGCGGGCTTCGGGACCTTCGCGCTGCTCTTCGGCGCGGTCGTCATGGCGACGGCGCTGACCACCGGACTGATCGGCGACTCCCTCACGGTGCTGGACAGGCACGACCCCGCCGTCCGGGCCGCCCTGTTCCGTCTCGCCTGGACGATCGTCGCTGCTCTGGCCCTCCTCGGTCTTGCGCTGGCCCTCGTGACGCTGCCGGCCGGCACCGCGGTGCTCTTCGCCCTGGCCCTGGCGGCGTTCGTCGCGGCGGACCTCGGGCGACGCCTGCTGATGGCGAACCTGCGGTTCTGGAGCCTCGTGCTCATCGACTCGGCCGGGCTGCTCGCCATGCTCGGGCTCCTCGGCGCCGCCAGCCTGGCCGGTCCCCTGCGACTCGGACACTTCCTCGCCGCGCTGGCCGTCGGTCAGGTGATCGCCGGGCTGCTCGCGCTGGTGCGGCTCCCCGCCCGCGAGCGCGCACTCCCAGCCCCGGGCTGGGGCGACTGGCGGGCCGTGCTGGGCTACGGGTCGTGGCGCGCGACGCAGCAGTTCGTCCGGCCGGCGATGCTGAACGTCGCACGGTCGGTGGTGCTCGTCGCCGCCGGGGCCGCGGCCGTGGGCTCCCTGGAGGCGGCCCGGGTGTTCGTGGCGCCCGCGATGCTGCTGGTCCAGGGCTTCGGGTCCTACCTCTTCTCCTCCTACGCGGCCGACCGGGCCACCGGGGCGCGTGCGCTGCTCCGCCGTGCCGACCGGGCCGCCGCCGTCATGCTCGTCGGTTCCGTGCTCGTCGCGGGGGCGACGGCGCTGCTCCTGCCCCGCCTGGGAGGCCTGCTCACCGCGGACCGGTTCGAGCTGAGCATGGTGGCCGCCCTCGGCTGGGCCTGCTACGCCGCGTCGTGCGCGGCGATCCTGCCCTACGGCAGCCTCGCGGCCGTGCAGGGCAGGCAGCAGTGGGTGCTGCTGATCCGGGTGGCCGACTCGGCGCTGGCCCTGCTCCTGGTCGTCGTCGCCCTCATGGCCGCGGGCGTGGCGACGCACTGGATGCCCTGGCTGCTCTCGGTCGGGTCCTTCGTCGGCGGGGTGCTGTGCCGGCAGCTGCTGCTGCGCCCGCACGCCCGCCTCGCGGGTCCGCGCCGCGCGGGAGCGGCGCCATGACGCAGGCGACCCGGTTGTCGCCGCCGATCCCTGCCCCCGGGCCGGAGACGCGCCGCGCGGGCGGGGTGCCCGGCGCACCCGGTCCGGCAGTGCTTGGCGCGGCCGAGCCCGGCCCGACGGTGCGGACCCTGACGCTCCGGCCGTTCCCGCTCTTCCTCACCTGCCTGCTGCTCGTCGTCTCGGCGGTGCCGTGGCGCAAGGGGTCCTTCTACTCCGGGGGTGTGGACGCCGTCGTCGTCGCCAAGGCGGCACTGACGGTGATCGCGGTCGTCATCACGCTGCTGATGCGCCGCCCCCCGGGCGCCTGGAGCCGGATGCGTGCCGCACCGGTGCTCTGGCTCGGGACCTACCTGCTGATCTCCGTCGTCGGCGGGGTGCTCAACGCCGACGGCCTGCCGGCCGTCGTGCTGGCGGCGCGGCTGGCGCTCCTGGCGTTCGCCCTGGTGATGATCACCGTCAGCCACCCCTGGCACGCCGTCGTCAGCTCGCTGAGCAGCGCCATGCTGCTGCTGGCCGGCTTCGGGTCGCTGACGGGCCTGGGGTCCCTCGCGGAGACGGGACGCCTCTACGGGGGCATCCCGCCGCTGAACGCCAACGAGATCTGCCTGCTGGTCAGCGTGCCCGTGATCGTGCTGTTCTGGAAGTCGGTCCACGGCACCGCGTCGCGCCTGGAGTTCTTCGCGCTCGGGCCGCTGCTCGCCGTGATCTGGCTGACCGGTGCACGGACCGGCTTCACCGTGCTGGTTGTGGTGCTGGTGCTGCTCGTCCTCCTCGCCCCGCGGGTGCCTCCCCGGGTCGTCGCCGGGATCGCCGCGACGGTGCCGGTGGCGCTCGCCGTCACGTTTCTCACCCCGTACGTCGCCGCGTTCGCCGGGCGCGGCGATCTGGCGGGCGTCACCACGCTCAACTCGCGCACCGTGGCGTGGCGCGCCGCGTTCGACTACAACGACACCCTGTCCGAGATGCTGGTCGGCAGCGGCCTCGCCCTGAAGAAGATCCCGGTCACCGCCCTGTACCGCGACGAGCAGATGCTGGACAGCACGTGGGTGTCCGCGATGCTCCAGGTCGGCTACCTCGGCATGGTCGTCCTGCTGCTGTTCGTGCTCGCCACCATCGTGCGCGCCTTCCGGCTGTCGCAGCCGGAGCGCCTGCTGGTGGCCGCGCCGGCCCTGCTGGTGTCGATCGTGAGCGTTCTCGAGAGCGGCATGTTCGACACCGCCCCCGCCTTCATCGTCTTCTTCACCATGTCCATGCTCGCCCACCGGATCGTGGACCGGCCTAGCGGGACTCGACGTGGGACCCGGACTGCGGCCGGCCCTGCGGCCGGACCCGCGCCCGGACCTGCGGGCTGAGATGCGCCTGCGGCCGGACCGGTGACCCGGCGTCCGGCGCTCGTGACTCCGGTTCCCGCTCCGGCTCGGGCAGTCGCTTCGGCTCCAGAAGCTGCTCCGGCTCGGGCGGCTGCTCGGCGGGCTGTGACCTCCGGCCGGCCGATCGCCCGCCGGCCGCCCCGCACCCCGCCAGCTCGGCGCGTGGTCCCTCGCGGTCCACGGCGAGGTACGAGCGCCTGGCCCGGCGGGACATCCTCACGGCGAACAGCACCGTCCCGAGCAGAGGCACCCGGGCCTCGCGCACCTTCTCCAGGCACGCCGCGAGGTGGTCCCTCGTGGTGGTGCCGGAACGGACCACCAGCACCAGGCCGTCGAGGGCCCGCGCCAGCACGATCGCGTCCGTGGCCGCGATCATGGGGTCGGAGTCGTAGATGACGACGTCGAAGCGTGACCGGAGCTCGGCCACGAGGCCCGCCATCGCCTGCGAGCCGAGCAGCGCCACCGGGTCGGGGGGCAGGGACCCGGCGGGGAGGATGCTGAGCGTCCCGTCCTGCCAGGGCACGAGCGCCTGGTCGAGGTCGACGTCGCCGACCAGCACGTCCGTGAGGCCGACCGAGCCCTCGACCCCGAACAGGCGGGTGACGGCCGGGCGTCGCAGGCCGGAGTCCACGAGGCACACCTCGGCGCCGGCCAGGGCCCAGCTGATCGCCAGGTTGCCGGCGACGGTCGTCCCGCCGTGCCCCGGCATCGGCGAGCTCACGACGAAGTGGCGGAGCTCGTGGTCGACGTCCGCCAGGTTCAGCGCGCTCCTGATGGTGCGGTACTGCTCCGCCGCCGCCGTCCGGTAGTCCAGCGCGACGAGGGGCGCGGCCCGCGCCTCTCGTGAGGCGACCGTGGGACCGAGCGGAGAGACGTCGGTGATCGCGCGGACGTCCTCAGCTGTCTTGAGCCGCCGGTCGAGCACGTGCCTCAGCAGCGCGAGCACGACGCCGAGCGCGGCGCCTGCGACGACGCCAAGGAGCAGATTGAGCATCCCGCGCGGCGAGGAGGGCTCGGCGGGCACCTCGGCCTCCTGGGTCAGGGTGACCTTGACCGCCGACGAGGCCAGACCGCGCGGGGTCTCGAGCTCCTCGATCATCACCCCCAGCTGCCGGGACATCTCGTCGGCGATGTCGGCGGCCTGCCGCGGGTCGTGGTCCTCGACGGACACCTGGAGCAGGACGCTGTCGGCCGGGCTGGTCACCTCCACCATCTGCCGGAGTGCGCGCGGCGAGACGTCGAGGTCGAGCTCGTCGATGACGGCCTGCAGGACCTGCGGGCTCCGGCTCAGCGCCGAGTAGGAGGCCATGCGCTGCACCGTGAACTGCGATCCCTGGAAGATCTCGCCCGACCCCGTGGCCTCCGCGTCAGCGACCGTGACGAAGGAGGTGGCGGTAGCGGTGTACTTCTTCTGCGAGACCAGGTTGAGCGCGAGCGCGACGAGCAGCCCGACGAGGATCATGGACACCCAGATCCGCCAGCGTCTCTGCAGAAGGACCACGTACTCCGCGAAGGACATACCGGTTCCCGCTCTCGTCGGTCGACTCTGACCACGTCGAGGCTAACGTGGGCAGCTGGGCCGCGGAGCGGGATTGCCGGGCACGGTTCCGGCCGGACTTCCCCGGCTCAACAGCCCACGGCCGCGGGCACCGCCGGGGCACCATCGACGGATGGAGCCGTACACGGTGCGCCGGGAGGACGACTTCGACTTCACCTCCGACGAGTACGAGGACCTGTACAACCGTGCGGGCGCGACGCCGTTCCAGCACGGCCGGTGGCTCACCACCCTCTACGAGACCCTCGCTCCTCGGCGAGGCGCGCGGAAGCTGGTCGTCACCGTGCGCGACGACCGGGGCAGGCTCGTGCTGGCGCTCCCGATGGTGCGTCGTCGGGAGGGCCCCCTGCGGCTGCTTGAGCTCGCCGACCTCGGGGTGAACGACTACGCGGCACCGCTGCTCGACCCGCAGCATGCCGCGCTGCTCGCCGGGGACGGGCTGGCACGGCGGGTCCGCTCCGCCCTCGGCGGGTTCGACCTGCTGCGGATCGAGCGTGTCGTCGACTCCCCCGACCCGTTCCTCGCCGTGCTCGCCGGGGCGCGGGCGAAACGGCACGCCTACAGCACGCACCTCATCGAGCTGGCCGGCACGGTCGAGGAGTGGCGCGCCGGCCTGCCCCCTCCGTTCGCCCGGCACCTGGAGCGCAAGTACAAGCGCCTGCGCCCCAAGGGCGAACGCCGGCTCCGCGTCGTCACCGACCCGGCCGAGGTGGGGCCGGCCATGGACCGGCTGCGCCGCTTCCGCGCCGCCCGGTTCGCGGAGCGGCGCGGCACCGACCTGGTCCAGGAGGAGGACTTCTACGCGTTCTACTGCGCGGCCGCACGGCACAGCGTGCGCGGCGGTCCCGGGCGTCTCGTCGTGCTGGAGGTCGGCGGCGAGGCGGTCGCGGTGGCGTTCGACCTGGTCGACGGCACGGGAGAGCTGTTCCTGCTCGTCGGCTACGACGTGGAGCGGCTGCGCAACTACTCGCTCGGGCTGCTGATCGTCGACGAGCTGGTGCGCGACGCGATCGGCCAGGGACGGCGGTACTTCGACCTCACCGTGGGCGACGAGCCGTACAAGGCCGACTTCGGCGCGCGTCCCAGGCCCCTGTTCGAGATCCGGGTCGCCCGCACGCCGTTGGGCGTGGCGGGGATGCTCGCCCGCGACGGTTACCTCCTGACGCGCCGCACGGCGAAGCGTGCGGTGCTGGCGTACGAGGAGCGCCGTCGGAGCCCGGGACCGGGTGAGGGCTGAGCCACGGCCGCCGCCAGGGATGCGTCCGCAGGGCATCCGCACGGTGCCGCCGTCTCCCCCGACCGCCTCGAGGGAGGCTGGCGGGATGGACGCGTGGGCCGCAACGCCTCGCAGGGTCCCGGCCACCGGCCGTGGATGCGCAGGTGGGCGGTGCCCGTCGTGCTCGCGCTGCTCCTCGGGTCCGTCGGTGTCGTCCTGGCGCTGACGAGCGCCGACCCTTCCACCACGCCCGCGGCGGACGGCGGCGTCCGGGTGCCCGGGGCGCCCCGAGAGGTCCGGACTCTCCACGTCTCCCCCGACGGCGACGACGACGGGGCCGACGGGACCGCTGAGCGGCCGCTCCGTACCATCGGGGCCGCCGTTAGAGCCTCCGACGACGGCGACACGGTCGTGGTCCATGCCGGCACCTACCGGGAGTCGCTCAAGATCGAGGGCCGGCCCGGCCTGAGGCTGGTCGCGGCGCCGGGCGAGGAGGTGTGGCTGGACGGCTCCGTCGTCGTCACCGACTGGGTCCGGGACGGCGCCGGGTGGGTCTCGGGAGGCTGGACCGCCGAGTTCGACAGCAGCCCGACCTACAGCTGGGGGAAGCCGGACAACGACAGGCCGGGCTGGGGCTTCCTCGACCCGAAGCATCCGATGGCCGCGCACCCGGACCAGGTCTGGGTCGACGGCGAGCGCCAGGCCCAGGTGGGGTCGCGGGCCGAGGTGCGGCCCGGGACGTTCTACGTCGACACCGGCCGCGACGAGCTGGTCCTCGGCACCGACCCCGGCGGACGCACTGTCACGGCCAGCACCGAGGCCCGGGCTCTGCGTGTCCGCAGCGCAGGGATGCTGGTGCGCGGCATCGGCGTCCGGAACTACGCGCCGTCCGTCCCGCACATGGGCGCGGTCACCGTCGAGGCCCCGGACGTGACGTTCGAGGACGTCACGGTGACGGGCAGCGCGACGACCGCCGTGCACGTGCTCAGCACCGGCGTGAAGCTGCAGGACATGGTCCTGGAGAACAGCGGGATGATGGGCCTGAGCGCCACAGAGGCGGACGGCCTGGAGCTCGTGCGGGTCACCGCCCGCGGCAACAACGCGGAACGGTTCAACCACTCCCCCGCGGCGGGCGGCGCGAAGATCGGGCGCTCGGCGGGGGTCGTGGTCCGGGACAGCGTCTTCGAGGGCAACCTGGCGAACGGGTTGTGGTTCGACGAGTCCGTGCACGACATCCAGCTGCTGCGCACCCGGGTGCTCGACAACGTCGGCCACGGCGTCTCGGTCGAGCTCTCCGGCCGGGCGACCATCGCGGGCAACGTCATCGCGCGCAACCAGCGGAACGGTCTGAAGCTCACCGACACGGAGGACGTGCAGGTGTGGAACAACACCTTCGCGGACAACAACAGGTCGATCAACGTCGTGCAGGACGACCGGGACATCCGCGCGAGGGGAAGCTACAGCGACCCGGACTCGCCGCTGACCTGGCGGACCCAGACCGTGGCCATCCGCAACAACGTCATCGCCCACACGGGCACCGCCCCGCTGACGTCCCGCGAGAAGCAGCCGCGGACGTGCCTGCTGTGCGTCGAGGACTTCAGCGGCCGCTGGACCGCGGCCGAGATGGACGTGACGGCTCTGGGCAACGTGTACCAGCGGCCGGACGCCGACTCACCCCGGTGGCTCGTCGTGTGGGCCCGCCGGGACAAGGACCCGTACGTCTTCCGGGACGTGCCACAGTTTCGCGAGACCGCACTGCAGGAGCAGACCGGCGTCGAGCTCACCGGCCCTTCCGTGCTGACGGAGGACCTCGGCCTCCGCCCGGGGCTGGAGCGGCTGTCCGGCACGGTCGCGCAGCCCCTCCCCGAGGACGTCGCCCAGCAGGTCGGCCAGCCGGCAGGCAGCCGGCACCTGGGCGCCTGGACCAGCTGATCGGCCGGCTCTCCGGCCCTCGCGGCAGGCCCGGCGGGCTCGGCGGAGTCGATGCGAGAGAATCAATTTCGGAGCGCGCCCCCACGGCGTCGGCATCGCCCTAGGCTTTTCGTTATCAATTCGTTATTGAACCGTCCGCTCAAGCAGTGTGAACGGTGCGGCGGGCCGGGTCTCCTGGCTCGGGGGGCCGCTCGTCGGGGGCCACTGTCTGTCTCGCCCCTCCCGAGATCGGAACCTCTCATGACGAAGCAGTCTGCTGCGCTCCACGTCGCCCTCGTCGGAACCCGCGGGGTGCCCGCACGGTACGGCGGGTTCGAGACCTGCGTGGAGGAGGTCGGCTCACGCCTCGCCTCCCGTGGCCACCGGGTCGTCGTCTACTGCCGGAGCACCGGCGACGAGACGGTCCGCGAGCGCCACGACGGGATGGAGCTCGTCCACCTGCCGGCCCTGCACCGGCGCTCGCTGGAGACCGTCAGCCACACCGGCCTCTCCGTCGCGCACCTGGCACGCCATCGCACCGACGTGGCCGTCGTCTTCAACGCCGCCAACGCGCCGTGGCTGCCCGCGATCAGAGCGAGCAACATCCCGGTGGCCACCCACGTCGACGGCCTCGAGTGGCTGCGGAGCAAGTGGGGGCCCTCCGGACGGCGCTACTACCGGGCGGCCGAGGCCCTCGCGGTCCGCTGGTCCGACGCGGTCATCGCCGACGCGCCCGGCATCGCCGACTACTACCTCGCGGAGTTCGGCGCCCGGACCGAGCTGATCTCCTACGGGGCACCGATCATCCGACCGGGTCACGACCGGCTGGAGGAGCTGGGACTCACGCTGCGCGGCTACCACCTCGTCGTCGCGCGGTTCGAGCCGGAGAACCACGTCCACACGATCCTGGAGGGCTACCGCCGCAGAGCCGCCCGGCTTCCCCTCGTCGTCGTCGGCTCCGCCCCGTACGCCGACCGGTACACGGCGCACCTGCACCGGCTCGGCGACGACCGCGTCAGGTTCCTCGGCGGGGTGTGGGACCACGACCTCCTCGACCAGCTGTACGCGGGCTGCTACTCCTACGCCCACGGCCACTCGGTCGGCGGCACGAACCCGTCCCTGCTGCGGGCGATCGGCGCCGGGGCACCGTGCCTGGCGTTCGACGTCTCCTTCAACCGGGACGTCCTCGGTGACACCGGCAGCTACTTCCGCAGCGGCGCCGACGTCCGGGAGGCGCTCGAACGGGCGGAGCAGGACCCGGCCGGGCAGCGGGCCCGCGGGGAGGCCACCCGCGAGCGAGCGCGGACGTACAGCTGGGACGACGTCGCCGACAGCTACGAGGAGCTGTGCCGGCGCCTCGTCGCCGGCCCGCTCTCCCCGCGGCCCTCCGGGCGTCGGCGGCCCGGGCTCGGGCGGCCCGCCGTCACGAGCTCAGGCCTGCCACGTCGCGATACCACTTCGGCAGCGCCAGGACGAGGTAGCCGGCCGTCCCGAGCATGAGGACGCCGTAGGCGACGAGGAAGACCTCCGGCCAGGCGAGCGTGAGGAAGACGAGGCAGAGGACGCCGTAGTCCGTCGGCAGGGCCAGCAGGGACCGGACGACCGAGGGACGGGAGCGCTCCGACGACGCCAGCGCCGGTCCGCCCGGGCGCCGCAGGCGGTCGGTGAGGATGAACCCGAAGAACCACACCGCGTCGAACGCGCTGAAGCTCAGAGGGACGAGCAGGAGCAGATCCGTCGGCAGCTCGGCGAAGCGGTACAGGGAGACCAGCACCGACAGGTGGATCGTCGCCGTCTTGGCGCAGTCGACCACATGGTCGAGCCACTCCCCCGCCGGCGTCCCGCCGCCGAGCAGCCGGGCCAGCTGACCGTCCGCAGAGTCCAGGGCGTAGCCGAGGACCAGCAGGACGGCGACCGTCACCGACGTCGCGGGCGTGGGCCGCACCAGCACCACGAGGGCGATGCCGGTGAAGGTGAGCAGCGCGCTGACGCCGGTCACCTGGTTGGGGGTCATCCCCAGCCGGTGCGCCGCCGCGGCGAAGATCCGCCCCAGCGGCCTGTTGACCAGACGTGAGTAGAGCGGGGCGCCGCGGTTGGACTTCTGCGCCGCCCGCAGCGAGCGGACGGACTCGGTGAACGTCGTGGAGGTCCTCTGGGCCATGGTTGCTCCTCGTGCCGCCCGGCGCGCCGCACGCCGTGGCCCGTAACGGTAGGCGGGCACCCGCGCGGGCGGAGCGGATTGCCGGGCGACGCCGGACGTCGCGGCCCGACGTGCGGAGATGTTGCGGTCCGGTGCGGGGTGCCGGCACGGGCCCCGAACCGGCATGCCGCGAGGGTGGTCTCAGTACGCTGTCGAAGGTGCTCGACGACCGCGCCCGTGCCGCGCCGCGCGTCGTCGGACGGTCGGAGGAGCTCGACCGGATCGACGACATGGTCGAACGTCTTGCCACCGGCCGGGGCGGCGTCGTCGTCCTGGCCGGCCCTCCCGGCATCGGCCTGACGACCCTGCTGCACGAGGCGATCGCCCGGGTCGGCGAGGCGGTGGCGGACGTCCGCGCCGTGCACGTGCCCAGCGGGCTGCTCGACGGCGACGCCGCCGCACTGGCTGCCGTCGCCTCGGGAGGTGGCGCGGAGTCCGTCCGGCGTGCCGCCGGAGTGGCTGCCGCAGCCGCTGCGGCCGCCTCGACCGCCGAGGCACCCGGTGATGCCGGTCTGCCCTTCCTCGACGACCCCGACCTCCTCCGCGGCGCCGTCGAGGCGCTCGGCGCGCTCGGCGCCGAACGCCCCCTCCTGGTCACGGTCGACGACGTGCCGGTGGCGGACCGCTCGGTCTTCGCCGCCCTCACCTCGCTGGCGGCCGGGATCGCGGCCGTGCCGGTCCTGGTGGTGGCCACCAGTCACGTGCTCCCGCGCAGCCGGTACGAGGACAGCCCCGTGGGCCCGCTGTGGGTGCGCCGCCTCCCGCCCCTGACCACCGCCGACGCCGTCGCCCTCGTGCGGGAGGCCACGGGCGGCCGGGTCCCGTGGTCGGTGGCGGCGGCGCTCGGCCAGGGCACCGGGGGCGTCCCGGGCGACCTCCTCGAGGTGTGCGCCCGGCTGGCGCCCGACCAGCTGGCGGGTCTGGACCCGCTGCCCGACCCGCTCCCCGGCACGACCGTCACGACGGCGACCTACCGGCGCTGGTGGGAGTCGCTGGCACCGCGCGCGCGGACGGCGGTGCTGTGCACCGCCGTCGCGGTCACCGCTGGGCGTGGCGCGATCGAGCAGGCTGCCGGGGCGTCGATCGCCGACGTGGCGGGACCCGACGGCGCGCCCGCCCTGCGTGCGGAGCACGGCCGTGTCACCTCGAGGGACCCGCGCCTGCTGTCCGCCGCGTGCGCGCTGAGCCGCCCGGACGAGCTCGACGCTGCGCGGCGCACCCTCGCCGACCGTCTGCCCGTGGACTCGTTCGAACGCCATCGGGAGGTCCTCCGAGCCGGGAGGCCCGTGTCCGCGGACGAGCTGGCCGCGCTCGCCGCGGCCGCCCGCGCCCTCCTGGACCGCGGCAGCTTCGCGGCGGTGAGCTCGCTCGTCGAGGAGGTGGCCGGGGCGGTGGCCCCGGCCACGCCGCCGGTGGACCTGCTCCTGCTCGGTGGCGGGGCAGCCCTGTACCGCGGGCACGCGGGACGTGCCGTCAGCCTGCTCGGCAGCGCCGTCGGGGAGGCGCCCGGCCTGCCGGCCGAGCTGTTCCCCCAGCTCCTGATCGCTGCGAACCACCGGGACCGGACCGTCCCGCACCACCTCGTCGACTCGTGCCTGTCGCGGCTCGGGGCGGAGAGGTCCCGGGACGCCGTCTCGCTCGCCGCGCTGGCCGCCCGCCTGTGCGCCGAGCAGGGGGACCTGTCCGCCGCGCACCGGTACCTCCACCACGCGGAGGCGCAGCTCGCCGACGGGGCCGCCCCTGACGCCGAGCTCGCCGCCGAGCTGGGCCTCGCGCGCGCCATGGTGGAGGGGCGCCCGCCCGCCCCGGGCCGCCGCGACGCCCTGGCCGCGTTCGCCGTCGGGCGCTCCGCCCTGGACGTCACCGGGTGGCATCTCGAGCTGCAGGAGCTCGCGCAGCTGGTCCGCAGCCGCTCCTGGGACCGGGCCCGCGCAGCGATGCCCGACCTGCGCGCGCGCCTGCAGCGGTTCCCGGCGCCGCTGCTCCGGGCGCAGCTGGCGACGCTGTCCGTGCGCTTCCACCTCGCGGTAGGCGAGTACCGCCGCGCGGACGAGGTCGCCGCCTCCGCCGTCGGGGAGGGGCTTCCGCTGCACGTGCCGGCGGCCGGGACCGCCCTGCTGGCACAGGTCTCCTTCCTGCGGGGCCGCCGGAGCGAGGCGGAGAGCTGGCTGGAGGACTTCTCCGAGCTGCAGGGGCCCCAAGACGTGCCGCTCCGGACCGCGGCGCTCCACGAGACCCTCGGCCTGCGCGCGCACCTCGACGGGGACGTTGCCGGGGCGGTGGACCACTACTCGCGGGCGGTGGCCGCAGGTTTCGGCCTCGTCTCGCCGTCGACGGCTCTGGATCTGGTCCACCTCCGGTGGCTGGGCCAGTGGCCGGCGGCGGACCCCGACGAGGTCGAGTCCGGGTCCGGGTCCGGGTCCGGGTCCGGGTCCGGGTCCGGGTCCGGGGGCACCGTCGCCCTCTCCCTCGCCGTGGCCCTGGTGCGGGCCCCGGCCGAGGCGGTCGTGGAGACCGTCGCGACGACGGTCCGCACGGCGCGCACCACGGTGCCCGCTGTTCACGAGGCGCAGCTCCTTGAGCTCTCCGCCGACCGCGTCGCCGCCCTGACGCCGGAGCAGTACGCCCGCCAGGCCCGGTCGTCACCCGGTCTGCCCGCCGAGCGCGACACGTACCGTTCGCAGCTGCTGCGGCGGGCCGGCCAGCTGTACCGGGAGTGCGGGGCGGACGCCCGCGCGGCGGCACCGGACCGCCGGCTCGCCATGCTCCAGCGTCAGGCGGGATCGGCGACGGACCTGCGAAGGCTGACGCCGGACGAGCTGGCGGTCGCGCGCCTGGTGCACCGCGGTTCCTCCAACAAGGAGGTCGCCGGCGCCCTGTACATCTCCGTCCGGACGGTCGAGCTGCGGCTGACCCACGTCTACCGCAAGCTTGGCCTGCGCTCGCGGCGGGAGCTGCGGGCGCTGGGGGCTCTTGCCGCGGAGGAGCCGGTGCCCTAGCTGCGCCTACCCGGTCGCGGCCGCCACCTCCGCCGCCAGGAAGGCGCGCAGCATCGTCGACGACGTGGTGGGGGTGTAGGGCAGGTACACGACCCTGGCCCCGACCTCCCGCATCTCGGCCTCCAGCCGTTCCCCCTTGGCGGTGCCCAGCCAGTCGGTGCCCTTGAAGAGCACGTCGAAGCGGACGGCGCGCCAGGCCACCCGCTTGTCCTGGTCCACGTCGGGCACGACGGCGTCGACGAACCGCAGGCTGGCCACGATCTCCATCCGCTCGGGATGGGGGACCACCGGGTCCCGGCCCTTCATCGCCGTCAGCGCCTCGTCGGTGGTCACGCCGACGACGAGCCTGCGGCACCGTGCCCGGGCGGCCCGCAGGATGTTGAGGTGCCCGATGTGGAACATGTCGAACCCACCGGGCACGTAGCCGACGTCGCCGAGGCTCTCTTCACCCATCGACCGCTCCTCCTGGAGAACCGCCGGGCCGCTCACGGCCCCGCTCCTGCAGGACATCCTTCGCCGCCGGGCGGCCTCCCGCGGCGCGATGCGCTCGTGTGCGGAACCCGTGCGGGGACGTTGCGGACCCGGCGCCGGGCCGGTCGTGCGTCGCGCCCCGCGCCGCTCAGAGAGCCGCCGGCACCGGGAGGAACTCGACCGGCCTCTCCGCCACGCCGAAGTAGTGGCCGACGGCGCCCGCCACCCGGCCGGCGGCCCGGCCGTCCCCGTAGGGGTTCACCGCCCGTGACATCTCCTCGTAGGCGACGCGGTCGGTCAGCAGGGTGGTCACGGCCTCGACGATGACGTCCTCGTCCGTGCCGACCAGCCGCACGGTGCCGGCCTCGACCGCCTCGGGCCGCTCCGTCGTCTCGCGCATCACGAGCACCGGCTTGCCGAGGCTGGGCGCCTCCTCCTGCACCCCGCCGGAGTCGGTGAGGACCACGGTGGACGCCTGCATCGCGTACGCGAAATCCGCGTAGTCCAGCGGCTCCGTGACGACGACGTTGGGCAGCCCGGCGAGCGGCGGCAGGAGCGTCTCGCGCACCACCGGGTTGAGATGGGCCGGCAGGAGGAAGGCGACGTCCGGGAAGCCCCGCGCCAGCCGCGCCAGGGCCGCCGCCGTCCTCGCCATCGGCGCCCCCCAGGACTCACGCCGGTGGCTGGTGACGAGCACCGTCCGCCGGCCGGCGAGCCCGGCCAGCGCCGGGTGCGACGTCGTGAGCTCCCGGGCGACCACGTCGAGCAGGGCGTCGATGACGGTGTTGCCGGTGACGAGCACCGCTGCCGGATCGACCCCCTCGGCCAGCAGGTTGTCCCGGCTGGTCGGCGTCGGCGCGAGGTGCACGGAGGTGATCTGGGTGGTCAGCCGCCGGTTGATCTCCTCCGGGAAGGGGTTGTAGCGGTCCCCGGTGCGCAGCCCGGCCTCCACGTGGAAGACGGGGACATGCTGGTAGAACGCCGCCAGGGCCGCGACGAAGCTGGTGGTGGTGTCGCCCTGGACGACGACGGCGTCCGGCTCCTCCTGCTGCATCACCGCCCCGAGCCCCTCGAGCGCGCGCACGGTGATGCCGCCGAGCGACTGCCTGTCCCTCAGGATCGCGAGGTCGTGGTCGGGGACGATCCCGAACAGCGCGTTCACCTGGTCCAGCATCTGCCGGTGCTGCCCGGTGACCGTCACGATCGGGGTGAGCTGCTCGGTGCGCCCCAGCGCCGTGACCACCGGCGCCATCTTGATCGCTTCGGGTCGGGTTCCGTAGACGACCATCACTCTGAACATGGGCCTGCCCTTACGTTTCTCCGGCCCCCGGGTGGCTGCATCGTGGCACCGATCCGGCCGACGCACGGCCGAACGGGGCGCCCTCCCCGGGCGGTCTACGGCCCGCCGTCCCCGGCCGCCCTCCGCGGCCGCCCTCCGCGGCCGCCCCATCACCCCCGTCCCACCCTCCCCCGTCCCACCGGTTCATGCCGTGAAACGGACCCCGGCCGACCCCGGCTCAATAGTTTCGACGCACACCGGGCCTGGAAAGCGCAGCGCCGGGTCGCCCCGTGGACGCCCGCCGCCGAGCGGGAGATGGAGGGACACTCGATGACCGCCCCGCACCTGACCGTCACGACCCGTCGCGCACGAGCCAGCGTGGCCCAGCTGACGGAGCTCGCCGTGCGCGGCCTGCCCCGGATGTGGGACGAGGACGCGCAGAGCTTCGTGCAGACGATGCGGGGGCTGCCGTCCCCGGACGGCCCCGTGCTGCGCCAGGAGGGCACGAACCTGCGTTACTCGGCGATCGTCGCGCTGGGGACGTCGCGGCTGCGGCCGGCGGAGCAGCGGGAGGCGCTGGGCGGGCGCACCGCCCGCGACCTCACCTCCGTCGTCGCCGCGCAGGCGCTGGACCACCGCGACCCCGGCGCGGTCGCCCTCGCGGCCTGGGCGGTCGCCGAGGTCACCGGCACCCCGGACGAGGCGCTGCTCGACCGGCTGGCGGACCTCCTGGGCAGGGGGACGCCGGTCCCCACCGTCCAGGCGTCGTGGATGCTCACGGCGGCCCTCGCCGCCCCGGGCGCCGCCGCGTCGGGGCGCATCGTCTCCGCCGTCCGCGCCCGGCTGCTCGCCGCGCAGGGCGACCAGGGGATCTTCCCGCACGTCCTGCCGGCCTCCGCGCAGGGGCGCTGGCGTGCGCACGTGGGCTGTTTCGCCGACCAGGTGTACCCGGTCCAGGCACTCGCCCGGCTCGCGACCGCTCGCGACGACGCCGAGGCGCTCGCGGCCGCCAACCGGTGCGCCCGCCGCATCTGCGAGCTCCAGGGACCGGCCGGCCAGTGGTGGTGGCACTACGACGTCCGCGACGGCTCCGTGGTGGAGGGCTTCCCCGTCTACAGCGTCCACCAGCACGCGATGGGGCCCATGGCCCTCATCGAGCTGCGCGGCGCCGGCGGGGAGGACCACATGACCGAGGTGGCACTCGGTCTGTCCTGGCTGCGCACCCATCCCGAGGTCGTCGAGGACCTCGTCGCCGAGGACCTCGCCGTCGTGTGGCGCAAGGTCTACCGGCGCGAGCCCGCCAAGGCCGCCCGCCGCCTCTCGGCCGTGACGACGTCGCTGCGCACCGGCCTGCACCTCCCGGGGCTGGACCGGCTGCTGCCCCCGACCCGGGTGGACCACGAGTGCCGCCCGTACGAGCTCGGGTGGCTCCTCTACGCCTGGCCGGCCGACGACGTCGACCGGTCCGGCGCGGACGTCCGACCTGCCGTCACGGAGGACCGATCATGACCGACCTCGTGCGGGCGACCTCCGCCTCCACCCGCCTCCTCTTCGGCCTGCCCCTGGACGCGGCCACCCGCGCCGACGTCGTCGCCGAGTGCTCCAACGCGCTCAGCGAGCGGCGCAGGCTGCTCATCGGCGTGCTGAACGCCGCGAAGGTGGTGAACCTGCGCCGCGACCCGCTGCTGCGCGACTCGCTGCTCGACTGCGACCTCCTCCTCGCCGACGGCCAGTCGGTGGTGTGGGCGAGCCACCTGCTCGGCTCTCCCCTGCCGGAGCGCGTGGCCGGCATCGACCTCTTCGTCGCCCTCCTCGAGCTGGCGGAGCAGCAGAGCTACAGCGTCTACCTCCTCGGCGCCCGGCGCGAGGTCCTCGACCGTCTGCTCGGCAACCTGGAGGAGCGGTACCCGAACCTGCGGATCGCCGGCGCCCGGGACGGCTACTTCTCCGACGACGAGGCCGCCGACGTCGCCAGGGAGATCCGCGACTCCGGTGCCGACATGCTCTTCCTCGGCATGGTTTCGCCGAAGAAGGAGATCTTCCTGGCCTCGCACGGCTCGACCCTCGGGGTCCCGGTGCTGCACGGCGTCGGCGGGTCGTTCGACGTCCTGGCCGGGATCACCCGTCGGGCGCCGGAGCGCTGGCAGCGGCTGGGCCTGGAGTGGGCGTACCGGCTCCTGCAGGAGCCGCGCCGGATGTGGCGCCGGTACCTGCGGACCAACACCGGGTTCCTGCTGCTCCTCCTGCGCGAGCTGATCCGTCCCGCGGCGCCGCTCCAGCGCGCCGTCCGTTCCTCCTGAGACGAGCCTTCCATGAACCACCGTTTCGACGGCCGCGTGGCCGTCCTGGGCCTGGGCTACATCGGACTGCCGACCGCCGTCGTGCTGGCGACGCGCGGTGTCGACGTGGTCGGCGTGGACGTCAACCCGGCCACCGTCGAGGCCGTCGCGCAGGGCCGGCTGCCTTTCGTCGAGCCGGACCTGGCCACCGCCGTCAGCGGTGCCGTCGCCATGGGCAAGCTGACGGCCACGACGGAGACGCCCGAGGCCGACGCGTACGTCATCGCCGTCCCCACGCCGTTCAACCCGGACCACACCGCCGACCTCAGCTTCGTCCGCATGGCGGTGGAGCAGATCGCGCCGAGGCTGCGAGGCGGGGAGGTCGTGGTGCTGGAGTCGACGTCGCCCCCCGGGACGACGGCGCGGGTGAGCGAGTGGCTCGCGGAGCTGCGCCCCGACCTCACGCTGCCGCACGAGATCCAGGGCGTGCCGGACGTGCACGTGGCGCACGGCCCGGAGCGGGTGCTGCCCGGGCGGATCATGATCGAGATGGTCACCAACGACCGCGTCGTCGGCGGCATCACGCGCCGGTGCGCGGAGCGGGCGGCCGAGATCTACCGCGTGTTCTGCCAGGGCGAGCTGCTGCTCAGCGACGCGTCCAGCGCGGAGATGGCCAAGCTGGTCGAGAACGCCTACCGGGACGTCAACATCGCCTTCGCGAACGAGCTGTCGGTGATCAGCGACGAGCTCCACCTGGACGTGTGGGAGGTGATCCGGCTGGCCAACCGCCACCCCCGGGTCAACATCCTCACCCCGGGGCCGGGCGTCGGCGGGCACTGCATCGCGGTCGACCCGTGGTTCATCGTCGGCTCGGCGCCGGGGACCTCCCGGCTCATCCGGGCCGCCCGGGAGATCAACGACGGCAAGCCGCACCACGTCGCCCAGCAGGTGGTCAACACCGCGGCGCGCTTCCGCGACCCGACGATCGCGTGCCTGGGGATGGCGTACAAGGCGAACATCGACGACCTGCGCGAGAGCCCGGCCGTCGAGGTCATCGAGACCCTCTCCGACACGCTCCCCGAGGTCGAGATCGCCGTGGCGGAGCCCTACGTCAACTCGCTGCCGGAGAAGCTCGCCCAGCGCTCGAACGTCTCGCTGCAGCGCACCGCCAGCGCCGTGGAGAGGTCGGACATCGTCGTGGTGCTGGTGGACCACGACCAGTTCCGCAGCCTCAACCGGTCGCTGCTGGCCGGCAAGGTCGTCTACGACACGCGGGGCATCTGGCGCTGAGTCCTGTCAGCTGGCCGGGCTCCTGCGACGGCCGCACCGGAAAGGTAGCCCGCCCGCACAGCAAGGGAGCCGCACGCCGAGCGTGCGGCTCCCCTCTGCGTGCTGCGCTTTCTTCTGTCTCTTCTTACCTGCCTGCCAGGCCCGCGATCTCCTGGGCGCTCAGGGCGCGGTCGTACAGTCGGACCTCGTCGATCCCGCCGCGGAACTTACGGTTCCCGCCCGGCTCCGCACCGATCCCCAGCCCCAGCGCGTTCGTCGCCACCGCCGCCGGACCCGCCACGGAACCCTGCAGCACCCCGTCGACGTAGAACCGCATCGTCGTCCCGTCGTACGTCCCCGCCAGGTGCACCCACGACCCCAACGCGTGCGCCGACGACGCACTCACCCGGAACCTGTCCCCCGACGTCACCTCGTTGACCCGGAAGAACGCCCGCCCCGTGCTCGACATCGACAGCTCGAACCCGTCCCGCGACCCCACCACGGCCTTCTTCACCACGTACTGCGTCGCCAGCACCTGCGGCCGCACCCACGCCGCCACCGTCATCGCCGCCGATACGTCCAACGAGTCCGCGTCCGGCACCTGCACGTACCCGCCCGAACCGTCCAGCACCAACGACGACCCCGACCGGCCCGGCCCCCACGCCACCGTCCCCTGCACCGTCCCGTCGTTCCCCAGACCCGACGAGTCCGCCACCACCGTCCCCGACCCCTCGTCCAGCAACCACTGCCCCCGCACCCCGGACGGCGCGGGCGCCGGGGCCGTGATCGTCACGGTCATGGTTCCGGGCTCGGACCACAGCTGGCCGTCCCGGACCCGGAACGTGAAGGAGTCCTGCCCGACCGCGCCGGCGGCCGGGACGTAGCGGAACGTTCCCCTGGCCGCGTCGGTCAGCGTCACCGTGCCGAGGTGCGGAGGTGTCACGATCTCGAACTGCAGCGGACCGCCGGAGCTCGAGCCGACCTTGAGCGTCCCGTCGACCGCCGTGCCGGCGGTGGTGCTCACGGAGCCGTCCACCACCACCGGTGCCGCGGGCTGCGGGTCCGGTGCGGGCGCAGACATGAGGGCGGTGATCTCCTGGGGGCTCAGGGCGCGGTCGTACAGTCGGACCTCGTCGATCCCGCCGCGGAACTTACGGTTCCCGCCCGGCTCCGCACCGATCCCCAGGCCCAGCGCGTTCGTGGCCACCGCCGCCGGACCCGCCACCGACCCCTGCAGCACCCCGTCGACGTAGAACCGCATCGTCGTCCCGTCGTACGTCCCCGCCAGGTGCACCCACGACCCCAACGCGTGCGCCGACGACGCACTCACCCGGAACCTGTCCCCCGACGTCACCTCGTTGACCCGGAAGAACGCCCGCCCCGTGCTCGACATCGACAGCTCGAACCCGTCCCGCGAGCCCACCACGGCCTTCTTCACCACGTACTGCGTCGCCAGCACCTGCGGCCGCACCCACGCCGCCACCGTCATCGCCGCCGATACGTCCAACGAGTCCGCGTCCGGCACCTGCACGTACCCGCCCGAACCGTCCAGCACCAACGACGACCCCGACCGGCCCGGCCCCCACGCCACCGTCCCCTGCACCGTCCCGTCGTTCCCCAGACCCGACGAGTCCGCCACCACCGTCCCCGACCCCTCGTCCAGCAACCACTGCCCCCGCACCTCACCGGGCGCCGGGGCGGGATCGGGCTGCGGGTCGGGCTCGGGCGCCGGCCCGGGGTCGCTGCCGAGCACGGTGGACCAGGCCTTCGTCACCGACGAGGCCATGATCATCAGCGACCCGCTGGCGTTCTCCTTGGTGCTGGTGACGTTGTTGAAGTTGCCGGCCATCACGGTGGTGGCCGAGGCGGGGAACGCCAGGTCCTTCGTCGAGGCCGACTTCATGAGGATGTTGTCGAAGTTGGTGCTCTGCGTGTAGATGACGCGGAGGGTCCCGGTCGACTCGTCGAGCTGGACGATGCCCCGGGTCCCGATGTCGTCGATCTCGCGGAGCCCGTCCCAGGTGCCGTTCGGCCGCCGCACGAGCAGGCCGATGACCGGCTCCCCCGGTGTCTCGTACGACGTTTTCACCGCCGCGTAGAGCGTCCCGTCGCTCGCGACGGCGACGTTGAGGTGGTCGTCGGCCATGCCGCCACCGAGGTTGCGGGCGGACTGACCCGCGGGCACCTCGTCGCTCGTCCAGGTGGACGGTGCGGTGCCGTCGGCGTGCGTGCGGAAGCCGAACCGCCGGGTCGCCTGGTTCGACCACAGGACGCCGACCCGTCCGCCCGGCATCGCGGTGACGACCGCGATGTCGTCCTCGGTGATGTCGGACGCCAGCACGACGCGGGAGGAGAAGGAGGTGTACGGCGCGTCCGCGTAGCGCACCTCCACGCTGGTCTGGCTGTCGGACGCCAGCCACATCCGCCCCGTCGAGTCGATGTCGATGGTCGCGGTCTCGCTGCCGGACAGCGCCACGGGCGTCGCGGTGGGCCGCTTGCTCCACGGTTTGTACGTCTTCGCGGCGGCGTCGTACTCCACCGAGACGAGGACGGGCGAGGGTCCGTGCAGCAGGATGTGGGTGACGTCGCCGACGCGCCTGGTGTCCGCGCGCAGGGTCGCGTCGGAGGTGAGGCGCAGGACGTTCGTCCACCCGCCGGCGTCGTGGCGCCAGAGCCAGGTGCCGGCCGGGGAGATGTCGGTCGAGGCGAGCACCGCCCACCACGTGCCGTCGTGGCGCCAGATCTTCGACTGCGGCTTCTCGCCGGTGTTCACCGAGATCGGGAAGCCGCCCTCGACGCCGAGCGCCGCTGCGGTCGGCCCGGCGAGGGCCGACGGCCCGAGGATGGTCGATGCGGGATCGCTGGGCTCCGCCGACGTTGCGGAGGGCCCGGCCGTGCGGGGCTGCGGGCCTGACGGGGTGGGCGCCTGCGCCGTCCAGCCGAG
The DNA here is from genome assembly GCF_002563695.1 of Georgenia soli. NCBI lineage: Bacteria > Bacillati > Actinomycetota > Actinomycetes > Allobogoriellales > Allobogoriellaceae > Georgenia > Georgenia soli. The sequence goes on from NZ_PDJI01000004.1 coordinate 1,153,720, forward strand.
CGTGACGAGGCCGGCGTCCCCTCGCTTGGCCGCCACACGGATGAGGTACGCCTCGCCGGCCTTCGCCGGGAATGTGACCTCGGAGGTGACGACGCTGCCTGCGTCGTCGTCGGTGCGCAGCTGCGTCAGACCGTCGGTCCCGCCGCGCGCGCCCACCTTTCCGGTGAAGACGGTCAGCACGGTGTCGAGCTCGCTGCCGTGGGTGTGGAAGCGGTACGGGCCGGTGGACGGCGCCGTCCAGCGCCACCACAGCTCCGGGACGACGTCGTCCGGCGCCTCGGGACCGGTCGTCGGCGAGAAGTTGGGGGCCACCACGGTCCCGGACTCTCCCTCGAGCGCGACGGCGGCGCCGGTCCCCGAGCCGGCCACGGTCGGGGCACCGGCCGCCAGCACTGCCGGTCCGGCCGGTGCCGACGGCGTGGGGGCAGGACCTTCCGTCGACGGTGCCGCCGGCGCCGCCGCACCGGCCTGTGCCGACGGCGTGGTCGCGGCCGTCTGTGGGGCCCTCGCGGGCTCCGCCGGCGGAGGTGCCGTCGTGGGCTCCGCCGTCGACGAGGCCGTGGGCTCCGCCGTCGGGTCGGCGGTCCCGGCGCCGGCGGGCTGGGCCACGCCGAGCGCGAGGGCGAGCGCGGCGAGCGCCGCCAGAGCGGCCCGTCCGGCGACGTCGATGCTGGGTGGCCCGTGCCGCCGTCGTCCTCGTCGCACCATGGACCGCTCCTCCCGCCGGGCCCCGACGCCGCCGGGGCGCACGCGGCCCACTGCCGCGCGAACGAGTGTCCGGCGGCGAGGTGGCCCCCGCGGGAGAGGTGGCGGGTGAAGCCGGGCCAGGGCCCGGGGTGAGTGAGGGGTGGCCCCCTCAGGCGGTGTGGAGGCGCTGCTGCGCCTTCTCCAGCCCGAGCTGGACGACCTCCTCGACCGCGTCCGCGGCCTCCTCGAGCGTCACGGCCAGGCCGGGACGCTCGACGGCGGAGAAGTCGCGCAGCACGTAGTCCGCGGGGTCCATGCGGCCGGGCGGGCGCCCGATGCCGACCCGCAGCCGCAGGTAGTTCTTGGTGCCGAGCGCGGAGGAGATGGACTTCAGGCCGTTGTGGCCGCCCTCGCCCCCGCCGAGCTTGAGCCGCAGCGTGTCCGCCGGCAGGTCGAGCTCGTCGTGGACGACGAGGAGGCGCTCGGGCGGCACGTCGTAGAACTTCGCCAGGGCTCCGACAGGTCCGCCGGAGACGTTCATGTACGAGGCGGGCTTGGCGAGGATGGCACGCGGGCCGGGTGCGCCGCCCGGCGCGATGCCGAGCCGGCCGTCAAGCACCTGGGCGCGGGCCTTGTGACTGGTGAAGGACCCGTTCATCCGGCCGGCGAGCACGTCGAGGACCATCTGGCCCACGTTGTGGCGGTTGCCGGCGTACTGCTGACCGGGGTTGCCCAGCCCGACGACGAGCCACGGCCCCATGCTGCTCCTCCTTCGAGGGCCCCGCGGCAGCGCGACGGCCCCACATGCACGTCGCGCCCAGGCGTGGCCTGGGCGCGACGGTGGTACGGACCGGGTGGATCAGGCCTCGGACGGCTCGGCGCCCGCGGCGGCACCGGCCTCCGCGGCGGCCTCGTCGGCCTCGAGGTCCTCGGCGCTCGCGCGCGGCACGGAGATGACCACGACGACGGACTCGGGGTCGTCCTCGATGGCGGCGTCCTCCGGGCGCGGGATGTCGGCGACGCGGACGATCGCGCCGTCCTCCAGGCCCTCGATCGGGACCGTGACGGCCTCCGGGATGCGGGTGGCCGGCACGGTGACCGTGAGGGTCATGAGCTCGACCTGGTGGATCGTGCCGGGGGCAGACTCGCCGTCGACGTGCACGGGGACCTCGACGGTGACCTTCTCGCCGGCGCGCACGATGACCAGGTCGAGGTGCTCGATGTGGCGCTTGACCGGGTCGCGCTGGATGTCCTTGACGAGCGCGGTCTGCTCCTTGCCGTCGATGTCGAGGGTCACCAGCGCGTTGGCGTGGTCCTTGACGGCGAGGAAGGTGTCGTGGGAGGGCAGCGCGAGGTGCTGCGGCTCGGCGCCGTGCCCGTACAGGACGGCGGGGATGAGGCCGGCGCGGCGGGTGCGGCGGGCCGCGCCCTTGCCGAACTCGGTGCGGGGGGTTGCGGTCAGCTTGGCGGTGTCGGCCACGGGGTTTCTCCTTGGACGGTGCTTCTCAGTGGGCGGTGGGGCCTCAGCGTGGGACACCGTACGGACGGCGCGACGAGGCGCCACCGCGTCGATCACGGATCCGGAGGCGTGCACGTCACGTGCATCGCCCGGGTGGGCCGCAAGCCCGTCCGGCGTCCCTCGCCGAGGCAACCTGCCCATCCTAACGGGTCCGGAGCGCTGCCGTAACTCGCGGGGTCTCGTCCCGCCCGGACGACGGCGCCCCAGGGACCGCCGTCGTCACGTCGCCGGGGGACTTTCCCCCGGTTCCGCGCGGGAGCCGGCGCGGAACCGGGTGACGAGCGCCACGCGCCGGGTCAGGCACGCTGCTGCTCGACGAACGCGGCGAGGGTGCCGACGGTCTCGAAGATCTCGCCGCTGAAGTCTTCGTCGTCGAGCTCGAAGCCGAAGCGGTCCTCGAGGCTGGTCACGAGCGAGAGCACCGCCAGGGAGTCCAGCTCCGGCATGCTCCCGAAGAGCGGGGTGGTGGCGTCGATGGAGGCCGCGCGGTCCTCGATGCCGAGGGTCTCGACGAGCACGGCGACGACGCCGTCGAGGGTGTCGTCGCTGACGGCGGTGGTGGCGCGCTGGTCGTCGGTGGTCATGGCGTTCTCCTTCTGCGGGGTCATACGAGCACCTCTGCCGGGTGGGGGTGGCCGAGGAAGGCGGTCGGGCTGGCGGTCAGGCCGTACGCGCCTGCCTGGAAGATCGCGACGAGGTCGCCGACCTCCGCGGGTGGCAGGAGCACCTTGTCCCCGAGCAGGTCCAGCGGCGTGCACAGGCAGCCGACCACGGTGACCTCCTCCCCCGGCGCCTCGTCCATGCGGTTGGCGACGGCGAGGGGGTAGTTGCGGCGGATCACCTGCCCGAAGTTCCCCGACGCGGCGAGCTGGTGGTGCAGGCCGCCGTCGACGACGAGGTAGGTCCGTCCACGCGAGACCTTCCGGTCCACGACGCGGGTGACGTACACCCCGGCCTCACCGACGAGGTAGCGGCCGAGCTCGAGAACGACGCGCGCGTCCGGCAGGTTCGGCTCCAGGCGCTCGGTCATCAGGTCGGCGAGGTTCGCCCCGACGGCGGGCAGGTCGAGCGGGGAGTCCTTGTCGAAGTACGGGATGCCGAACCCCCCGCCGAGGTTGACGTAGCGCACGGGCCAGGGTGTGCGCCCGGCCAGGGAGAGGACGAGGTCGACGGTGCGGCGCTGCGCCTCGGCGAGGATTTCGGCACTGAGGTTCTGGGAGCCGGCGAAGACGTGGAAGCCGAGCAGCTCGACGTCCGCGGCCGCGAGCTCGGCGAGGAGCGCGGGCACCTGCTCGACGTCGACGCCGAACTGCTGGGGCCCGCCGCCCATGCGCATGCCCGAGCCCTTGATCTGGAAGTCGGGGTTCACCCGGATCGCCGCCCGTGGCCGGACGCCGAGCCGCTCCCCCGCCCGGACCACCCGGCGCGCCTCGGTGGCGGACTCCATCTCGAGGGTGACGCCCGCCGCGACGGCCTGGAGGATCTCCGCCTCCGTCTTGCCCGGGCCGGCGAAGCTCACGCGCGACGGCGGCATCGGTGTGTCCAGGGCGGTGCCCATCTCGAGCGCGGACGCGACGTCGAGCGAGTCCACCAGCGTGGCCAGGTGCTGGACGACGGCGGGCATCGGGTTGGCCTTGACGGCGTAGCTGAGCTGGACCTGCTGCGGCAGGTTCTCGCGCAGCAGCTGGACCCGCCGGGTGATGAGGGCGCGGTCGTAGGCGAAGAACGGGGTGGCGCCGACCCGCTGGGCGAGCCGCTCGACGGGGACGCCGCCGACGGTGAGCTGCCCGCCGGCGGTGCCGAACGCGGCGACGGTCTCGCGATAGGTGACGGTGGGGGCGCTCATGCCAGCTCCTCGCGCAGCAGGTTGCGGTCGAACTTGCCGTTGGGCGACCGGGGGATCTCGGGCCGGACGAGCACCTGCGACGGGACCATGTACAGCGGCAGCCGCCGCCGCAGCACCTCGAGGAGCGACGCCTCCGTGAGCCCGTTCGAGCCCGTGGGGGTGGCGACCAGGACGATCTTCTGGCCCAGCCGCGCGTCCTCGACCCCGAGGGCGACGGCGTCGCGGACCATGCCGGTGGCGTAGGCGACCTCCTCCACCTCGGCGGGGCTGACCCGGTAGCCGCTCGTCTTGATCATCTCGTCGCGCCGCCCGACGAAGTAGAGGAAGCCCTCCTCGTCGGCCACGACCGTGTCCCCCGACCAGACGGCGACCTCGCGGGAGCCCGGCGGGCGCCCCGGGGCGGGCCGGAACCGCTCGGCGGTGCGCTCGGGGTCGCCCCAGTAGCCCTGGGCGACGAGCGCGCCGCGATGCACGAGCTCGCCCTCCTCCCCCGGCGCGCACCGGGTGCCGTCGGGCCGGACCACGAGGATCTCCGCGTTGGGGATCGCCCGGCCGATGGAGTCGGGGCGACGGTCCACCTCGCCGGGGTCGAGGTAGGTGGACCGGAACGCCTCGGTGAGGCCGTACATGAGGAACGGCCGGGCGCCCGGGAAGATGCTCCGGAGCCGGTCGAGGGTCACCCGCGGCATCCGGCCGCCCGTGTTGGCGAAGTACCGGAGGTGACGCGTGGCCTCCTCGGGCCAGTCGTGCTCGGCGAGCTGGATCCACAGCGGCGGCACGCACGTCAGGCCCGTGACGCGGTGGCGCGCGCACGCCCGGACGACGTCGCGGGGCAGCAGGTAGTTGACGAGCACGACGTGCGCCCCGACGGCGAAGGCCGTGGTGAGCTGGCTGAAGCCGGCGTCGAAGCTCAGCGGCAGGGCGGAGAGGATCACGTCGCCGGAGTCGTTGCCGAGATAGTGGCTGACGCTCTCGGCGCCGACGAGGAGGTTGCGGTGGCTCAGCACCACCCCCTTGGGCCGCCCGGTGCTGCCGGAGGTGTAGAGGATCGCGGCGACGTCGTGATCGATCGGCTGGGGCGCGGACGCGGGAGCCACCCGGCCGAGCAGGTCGCTCCACCGGTGGACCTCGTAGGCCGCCCCCGGCCCGCCGTCGTGCGAGACGTCGGCTCCCCCGTCGGCGCCCCCCACCAGGACGACGTGCTCCAGCGCCGCGCAGCCGGCGAGCTCGGCCTCGAGCTGCGCGAGGCGCTCGGGCGAGGTGACCAGCACGCGAACGTCGCAGTCGGCGAGGATGTAGGCCACCTGCGGCGCACGCAGGAGCGGGTTGACCGGCACGAAGGCACCGCCGGCTGCCGAGGCGCCGAAGATCGCCGCGACCGTCTCGACGCGCTTGTCGAGGTAGACCGCGACGCGGTCCTCCCGCCCGAGCCCCAGGGCCAGGAGCCCGCCGGCGACCGCGCGCACCTGCTGCCACAGGTCGCCGTAGCTGACGGTGGTGTCCTTGAAGGACACCGCCGGGGCCTCCGCCCGGCGGCCGGCCTGCTCCCGGAGCAGGTCGTGCAGGCTCGTCCTCATCGTCACTCCCGTTCCTCCTGCGGTGCTCACCACGGCACGCAGGTGAGCTCGCTGTAGAGGTAGTCGATCTGGTCCGGGCGCAGCGTCGGGCTGCGGAACATCTTGGGCCGCGCCCTCCTCAGCGGGACCGAGGCGGCCGGCCGGTAGCCGAGGACCCGCCGCTCGGCGAGCGTCAGGGCGGCGCCCTGGGTGAGCAGGTGCGCGAAGACGTGCCGGTCGGCGTCTCGGAAGACCTCCCGGTCGCCGACGTGGAGGATCGAGGCGAACAGCGGCAGGTTCTTGCGCCGGTCCCGGCGGAAGATGACGTGGCAGGGCCGGCCGTCCCTGACGACGACGAGGTGGCGGGCCGCCGCGGCGCCGGCGTGGTCGCGGTAGATCTGCAGGGCCCGCCCGGTGAGCGTGGCCTCGATGTCCGCCCGCCGGGTCAGCAGCCGCACCGTGCGCGACGGCGGCCAGGGCAGGTTGGGGACGAGGTCGGTGGTGGTGTCCAGCGTCGTGAACTTCAGCCGGGTGTTGACCTCGACGACGTTTCCGCTCGGGGAGAGGTCCGTGAAGTGGTACCCCTGCTGGCGCAGCGCGGCCCGCAGCAGTCGCAGCCCGTGCACCCGGTGCTCGTCCGCGACGCACCACGCCGCGAGGTTGCAGAACCGTTCCGTCCGGCCCTCGATGAGCCGCTCCGAGTAGAAGGCGAGGTACGCCCCGACGATCTCGTCGCCCGCCCGCAGGAGGAACCCGTGGTTGGGCCGGTCCTTGACGGACCAGGGCGGCACGAGCGCATCGGCCCACGCGCGGGCGTCCAGCCGGGGGTTGAGGTGGGCGTGCAGGAACCGACCCACCGCGGCCACGTCCGCCGCCTGGATGGGGCCCAGCTCCACAGGTGGACCGACCGGCATGCGGCCAAGGTACGGCGCGCACCGGCCCGCCCGTGGGGAAACGGCGGCCCGTCGTCCGGCCGCCCGGCCCGACGACGACGGAGCTCGTCCGCCGCGCGCTGCGGCGTCCCGCGCTCACGTCAGAGCGGGTCGCCAGTGTCGTCCCAGACGTTGCCGCTGAGGAGGCTGATCCCCTCGTCGCCGTCGTCCGTGGTGATCGGCCCCCACGCGGCGTGGCCGCCGGGGGGCGCCCCGTAGAAGCGGTTGTCGACGATGCGGATGTCGTCCAGCACGTTGGAGTCGACGGCCGTGGCGTAGAGGGTGTAGCTGCCGCCGCCGAGCCAGTTGCCACGGATCTCGACGTTCTCGATGTCGCTCCAGTGGGCGGTGATGTTGATGGCGCCGGTGTCCTCGAGCCAGTTCCCGTCCGGGTCGGTCAGAACGATGTTGTTGCCCCACAGGTTCGAGTCGCTGCCGTAGTAGATCTCGACGCCGTCGAAGTGGGGGTCGTCCGCCTCCGGCAGCCCCCGGAACCCCTCGATGAAGTTCGCCTGCACCACCGTCCCGCCGCCCATGGTGATGGCGTTCTCGAAGCCGTGGATGTGGTTGCCGCAGACCACCGCGTCCTGCGCCGCGATCGCGACGTAGCCGCCGTCGTCGGTGCGGATCTCGTTGTGGAGGATCTTCGTCCCCGTCACGCCTTCCTCGTAGGTGATCCCGTACCAGTCGGTCACGGTGATCCGGCTGTTCTGGATGGTCACGTCGTCGGCCGCGACGACGACCCCGCCGGTGATGTCCATGGCGTCGACCACCTCGCCGGGGATGTCGAGCACCAGGCTGCCCGACTTCCGCAGCCTCGTGCCCTCCGGGACCCCGGTGTTCTCCGCCGTCGGCCTGGCGTCGGGGAGGGCGGGGAACTCCTCGCAGAACCCGGACCCGGGGGTGTCGGCCGGGGGGCGGGGCATCGGGACGTTCACGACGGGGGTGCAGGCGGCGAGCCCGGCGGCGAGGGCGGCGGCGCACACGGCGGGCACGGCGCGCCGCGTCCGGCGGCGGGCACGGCCCGCGCGGTCATGGCTGGCACGGGCACGGGTGACGAGCACTCCCACCTGGCGCTCCTTCCTGCACGACGGCGGTGCCACCGCATCGCCGGCCGAGCGTTCCTTCGCGTTGTGCGTCCCGCGACGGTGAGGGCCGCCGGGCGGGCCACGGTGACGGGCCGGGCCGTGCGCCCCAGTCTGCCGTCGGGCGCGAGGTGCCCGTGGGCGAACGGCGGGGCGGGCCGCGACAACCGGGCGGCGGCGTCCCCAAAACGGCCTGGCACCGCGGTGAGCCTGCCTATCCTGCCTGCAACCCGGCCGTCGGAGGCCGGCCCACGAAGGAGCGGGCATGGGTGCTCACGACGGCTCGGCCGGAAGCACAACGGACGTCGCCTCGCAGGCGGGCGGGGCCGCTCCGCCGCCGGAGACCTCCATGCCGGCCCCGCCGCCGCGGACCTCCATGGCCACCGAGCCGGGGTTCGCCGAGCGGGTCCGCATGCGGGCGGTCGGCATGTACCGGAACGCGACCACCGCGCGCCTCCGGCAGCCGTCGTTCACGTACAAGAGCCGGGAGGCCGCGCGGGTCCGGCGCCTCATGCGCGAGCTCGGCGTGAAGGACCCCGCGTTCGAGGTGGACGGCAAGGACGATCTGCACGCCTGGGCCCGAAGCTTCGGCGTGCGCACCCCGCGCCTGCTCGCCGTCCACGAGCACGTGCGGGAGATCGACTGGTCCGCGCTCCCCGACCGGTTCGTCCTCAAGCCGACCCGCGGCGCGTCCAGCGCCGGCGTCCTTCTGCTCACCCGCCGGGGAGGCGATTGGCTCGACCTCGTCACGGGGCGCGACCTGACCGAGCAGGGCGTCGTCACGGAGCTGGAGTCCCTCGCCGCACGCAAGGAGGTGTCCGCCGCGGTCCTCCTGGAGGAGCTGATCGAGGATCCCCGCTTCCCGGGCGCCCAGCCCCCGGACTACAAGGTCTCGACGTTCTTCGGGCGCATCGGCTTCATCGAGGCGAAGTCGCACGGGTACGCGGACGGCAGGCCGGTGGCCCGGTGGCGCGTGTTCGGCCCGGACTGGACCGACCTGGGGAACGGTTTCAACGACGAGCAGGACCACACCATCCCTCCGCCGCTCCACGCCGAGGAGCTCCTCGAGGTGGCCGCGCGCGTCAGCGCGGCCATCCCGCGCCCGTACCTGCGCGTGGACATGCTCGACAGCGCGGACGGCCCGGTGCTCGGGGAGATCACGCCCGAGCCGGGCAACGATCCTGTCGCCCGCTCCGGGCTGGACCGTCCTCTCGGAGAGCTCTGGGAGGACGCCGAGGCCCGGCTGAAGGTCAGGGCCGCGCGCGCCGGGTTCCTCTCGCCGGCGCACGAGCCGCTGCCCGAGGGACTGGTGGGTCGCTGAGGGTCGGGCGGCGGCGCCGCCCGGTGGGCGGCCTTGCCCCGTGGGGGGCCTTGCCCGGTGGGCGGCCTTGCCCCGTGGGGGGCCTTGGCCCGTGGGCGGGCCTTGCCCCGTGGGCGGGCTACCGCCCGATGGGCAGGCCCCTCACCGGCCGGTGGCGAACCGCCCGAGGTGGACCGCCGTCCGCAGTGCCCGTACGTAGCTGAAGGCGGCGGCGTAGCGCACCTTGTCGGCCGCCCGTGCAGGAGCCGGCCGCGACCCGTCCCACACCCGCAACCAGATCGTCACGCCGCCGCGGGCCTCGTTCACGGCGCGGCCGAGCGCGTGCCGGCGCCCCTGGTGGGCGTTGCGGTCCGCGATGCCGTTGGCCACCCGCAGCGTCTTGCGCCCCAGCTCCTGCCAGGTGCTGCGGGCCGGGTGGTTCACCACGGTGTCGTCGTCGTAGACCAGGCGGGCGCCGGAACGGCCCAGCCGGGTGCCGAAGTCGAGGTCGCCCCCGGACTGCAGGCTCGCGTCGAACGGGCCGACCCGGGCGAGGGTGGCGGCGTCGACGAAGAGGTTCGCCGTGGCCGCGAACGACCACTCCTCCACGTACTTGCGCTGCTGGAACTCGTTGTACGCCTCGAAGTGCTCGGGCCCGGACCGCGGCCGCGGTCCGTGGTCGAAGAAGATCCGGATGGCGCCGCCCACGGCGTCGGGCCGAGGGTCCGCCCGCAGCGCCGCGACACCCCGGCTGAGCCAGTCGGGCGCGGGCAGGCAGTCGCTGTCCGTGAAGGCGACGACGGAGCCGCGCACCAGCGGCAGCGCCGTGTTCCGTGCCGCGTACGACCCGCGGCGCTCCTCGTGGAGCAGCTGGAATCGTTCGTCGTCGGGCATGGCCGCGGACTGGTCCTGGTCGGAGTTGTTGTCCACGACGAGCACCTCGTACCGGTCGGCCGGGTAGTCCTGGGCCGCGAGCGCGTCCAGGCACAGCCGCAGCCGGTCGACGTCGTTGTACACGGGGATCACCACCGACACGAACGGCCGGTCGTGGCGGGGCTCGTGCTCCGTCCCGACGGCGGGCGCGGGGCTCTCCGTGCCGACCGCGGTCGCAGGGCTCTGCGTCCCGACGGCGGTCGCGGGGCTCTGCGTCCCGACCGCGCCTGCGTGCTCGTTCATGCCTTGATCCCTTCGGTGCGGACCCCCGGACCTGCGATGTCGAGCTGCTGCTGCCTCGTCGTCCCCGCCCGCACCAGCACGAGCGCGCGCCGGCGCGCCCACTGCCGCTGGTGGCGCCCGAGGAACCGACGGGTCCGGCGCGCCAGGCCGAGTCCCTCGTCGACGGCGGAGCGCGCGACCCGCCGCGGCGTGCCCGCGACCCAGCGCAGGCGGTACAGCGTCCGCCTGCCGTGCTGCAGCCACACCGGGTCCTCGAGCAGCGCGTCGAGGCTCAGCCCCACGAAGGGGTACCACCGCGCGGCGTACGAGATCTCCCCGTAAGGCACGTCTCCGTCGAAGTCCTCGGGCACCCCGGCGAAGGCGTAGATGGACGGGAACTCGGGCGGCTCGCCGTCGTAGCGGTGGTAGAACTCCAGGTCCACCACCTTCAGGCCGTGCTCGGGGTCGAGGAGGAAGTTCTGGGGCTTGGCGTCGATGAGGTCGGCCCCGCGGGCGTGGACCTGACGCAGGACCTCGACCATCTGCCGGGCGTGCCGCAGCGGCACCAGGGAGCCGTCGGGACGGTCCGGGATCCGCAGGACGTTGCGGTAGTACGGCAGGGAGAACCAGTTCTCGCCGGTGGCGAGCAGGCGGGGCACGGCGGGCACGTGGGCCCCGAGCTCGCGCAGGGCCCGGACCTCCCGCTCGAGGTGACGCACAGCGTGGGCGCCGAAGGTCTTGCGGACCTCCTGCCCCCCGCCGTTGTCGACCAGCTCCACCTTCGCCCGCCTGCCACGGCTGAGCACCGACACCACGGGCACCGTCGTCCGGTAGGCGTCCTTGCGCCCGCGCACGACGGCGGCCAGCTCCTCGAGCCGGTGCGGCAGCGCGGCCGCGAGGTACTCCCAGGCCTCGTCCTCGTCGTCGGAGGAGTGCACCGGGTTGAACGCCTCCCGCTCGCCGACAGCCGCGAGGACATGGTCGCGCAGCACGTTCTTGGCCAGCAGGACGTCGGAGTTCGTCAGCCTCGGGTACCGGGCAGCCACCACCGGGTCGGGCGGGCGGGGCCCGTAGTGCAGGGCGACGACGGCGCGCACCGGCTCGCCGCCGCTGACCGCGAACGGGCCGCGCCCCCAGTTCCCGCCGCGCACCGCGCGGGTGCACCGGGCGCGGGCGGCGGGGTCGAGCGCGTCCGCGGCCAGCACCTCGAACTCCAGGCCGGCCAGCACCGAGAGCACGTCGGCCGTCCCCAGCACCGACTCGGCGCGCTCGCGCACGAAGAAGACGGCCAGCTCGGGGAGCTCTGCCTCCGCGGCGTTCTCGTGGCGGCCGTGATCGTGGCCGCCGGTCTCGTGGGCGCCGTGCTCGTGGCTGCCGATCTCCTCCCCGCCGCTCTCCGGCGAGGCGCTCCCGTGCCGGAGACGACGGCGCAGCCACGCGTTGTCCTCCGCCAGCCGGCGCAGGGTGTCGGGCGAGGGTTTCCAGCCCACGCGCTGCAGGTGGGCGTCGACCCCCTCGAGCGTGAGGTCGAGGTCCACGTGCTGCGCAGCGGCCACCCGGCCCAGCGCCGAGACGTAGTCGTGCTCCGGGTCCGCCGCGGTCGCGGTGAGCCTGGACGGCAGTCCCGAGCGCTCCCCCTTGTGGTACGCGGCGTGGTACGCGAGCGAGGCGAGGTGGTCCCCGGGGGCGGGCACCCGGTAGCCGCTGGCGTGGACGGTCGCCCGGTCGAGCAGGCCGCGGGCGAGGTCGGGCGGGTAGTAGGCGACGCCGCGGAAGTCCGAGCCCGGCAGGCCGGACTCGCTGTACAGGTCGACCGGGATGGTGCCCGGCTCGCGGGCGAGGACGGCGCGGAAGGTCTCGAGGTCGTCGTCGGCCACGAGCATGTCCAGGTCCTCACCGGGGGCGAGGTCGGGCAGGGCCTCGAACCAGCGCAGCACGGCGTAGTGCACGCCGGCGTCGTCCAGGAGCCGGGGCAGGCCCGCCACGCCGACGACCTCGGAGAGGTAGCACCGGGTCCGGGGCCGCGGCGGCGTCGTCAGCTCGACGACGTCGAAGTCGGCGCCACCGCAGCGGTGCCGGCCGAGGTCGGTGGCGTCACCGGTCAGCCGGGCGGCGAGCCGGGCGGCGCGCAGCTCCGCCCGCGCACCGGGGGTGACCTCGACCGCGACGTACCGGGCGGACAGGTCGCGCACCGCCCAGGCGAGCCGGACGTACGGCTCGCGCAGGACCAGCACGTCGGTGGAGCAGCGCTGCGCGACCTCGGGGCCCGCCAGCGGGTGCAGGCGGTCCTCCCGGCCCGGCGACCGCCGTCGGACGTCCTCGAGGGAGCCGGGCTCGACGAGGCCGAGGTAGCGGCGGAACCCGGCCGCGGCGAGCGCCTCGGCCAGGCGGGGCGAGGACGCGCCCAGCTCGAGGACGCGGGTGTCCTCGGAGAACAGCGCCGTCAGCTCCATGCCCGGAACTGTAGGTGCGGGCGCCGGGACGAAACCGGGCTTTGCCCACCTGATTTCGTCTCCGGTCGGCCGCTCGGTTCGCCCTCACCGGACGGACGTGCGGGCTACGCTCCGTGGGCAGCCGGACGCTCCGCACCGCCGCGGGGGCGTCCGTTCCCGCTCGTCAGCGCGTCCGCACAACGGGGCGCCGGCACCGCCGCAGGGCCTGGAGGAAGCCGTGGCCGAACCATCGTCGGACCCGAGGGACCAGGAGTCGGCGAGGCGCGCCAACCCGCTGGAGGTGGCCCGCAAGACGTGGGGGGCGTGGCTGCGGCTCTCCCCGTTCTTCCGCAGCTCCCGGCTCGCCATCGTGGTGCTCGCCGGCCTCTCCCTCGTGGCCGGGCTGGTCGAGTCCGGCCTCATCGCGCTCATCGCCACCGTCGCCGCCTCGTTGGCCACCGGCTCGCGGGACGTCCAGGCGGACCTGGGCCCGATCGCCCTGGACGCGCCCCTGCCCACCGTGCTCACCGTCGGCGTGGCGATGGCCGTGGTACGGGGCTGCCTGTCCATCCTGCTCGCCTACATCCCCGCCCGGGTGGGGGCGCAGGCGATGGCCGACCTGCGGCGCAAGCTGTTCGACGCGTTCGTCGGCGCGGCGTGGGAGATCAAGGCGTCGGAGCGGGACGGCCAGTTCCAGTCGCTCATGAACGCGCACATCTCGATCGTGAGCCAGGCGATCATCACGCTCGGCAACGGCGTCTCGATCTTCGTCACCTTCGTGACGCTGGTGGTCTCGGCCTTCCTGCTGAACCTGCCGGCAGCCGTCGCCCTGGCGGTGGCGTCGCTCCTGCTCTTCGCGGGGCTGCGGCCGCTGGCGCGGCGGCTGCGGGACCAGGCCCGGAAGCTGAGCGCGGAGAACATCGAGTACTCCAAGGGCGTCCAGGAGGTCGTCCTGATGGCGGAGGAGACGCAGGTGTTCGGCGCCTCCCCCACGTACCGTGAGACCTTCTACCGGCTCGTGGACCGGGTGCGGGCGCCGCTGCTACGCAGCCGGTTCCTGGCGGAGGCCGTGCCGGCGCTCTTCCAGAGCGTCGCGCTGCTGCTCCTGGTGCTGGCCCTGATCGTCATCTCGCTGATGGACGTGGGCAACCTGGCCTCGCTCGGCGCCGTGGTGCTGATCCTCATCCGGGCGCTGTCCTTCGGGCAGCAGGTGCAGTCCGTGGCGACGAGCATGGACGAGAAGATCCCCTTCATGGAGCGGCTGGCGGACGCGCTGGGCCAGTACTCCGGCCACCCGCAGCAGGACGGCGACCAGGACCTGCCTCCTGTGCGCCGGCTGAGCCTGGTCTCCGTCGACTTCGCCTACCCCACCGGCCCGCAGGTGCTCCACGACGTCACCTTCACCGTGGAGCGCGGCGAGACGATCGGGATCGCCGGGCCCTCGGGCTCCGGGAAGTCCTCGGTGGTGCAGATCCTGCTGCGGCTGCGGGACCCCAGCGACGGCGCCCTGCTCGTCAACGACGTCGACGCCCGCAGCTTCCGGCGCGACCAGTGGCAGCGGCGCATCGCGTACGTGCCGCAGACCGCGCAACTGGTGTGGGGCACGGTCGCGGACAACATCCGGTTCTACCGCCCCGAGCTGACCGACGCCCAGATCGTCGACGCCGCCCGCAAGGCCAACCTCCACGACGAGGTGATGTCGTGGCCCGAGGGGTACGACACGGTCGTCGGTCAGCGCGCCGCCGCCGTCTCCGGCGGTCAGCGGCAGCGGATCTGCCTGGCGCGCGCGCTGGCCGGCGACCCCGAGGTCCTCATCCTTGACGAGGCGACGAGTGCGCTGGACGTCCGCTCCGAGAACCTCGTCCACCAGTCGCTCGAGGCGCTGAAGGGCCGGATCACCCTGTTCATGGTGAGCCACCGGATCTCCGCCCTCGCCACGTGCGACCGGGTCATGGTCATCGAGAACGGGCGGCTCCAGGCGTTCGCGCCGCCGGCGGACCTGGCCGCCACGAACACCTTCTACCGCGACATCACGCGGGTGCCGGGGGTGTAGCCCGCGGTGCGGTGTTCGCCGAAGGCACCGCGCTGACCGGACCACCGCGTTCAACGAGCAGCGCGGCGTTCACCGCGGCTCGCCGTCACCGGGGCAGCCGCCCCCGCAGCGCGAGCGTCTCGGTCAGGGCGGCCGCCGCCCACAGGGCGCCGTCGGCCGGGCGCAGGGCGAGAGCACCGCGCAGGTACTCCCGCGCCTGGGCGTACTGCCCGAGCCGCCGGTAGGCGCCGGCGATGGTGCGGTAGTGCTCGGCCAGGACGGCGGGCCGGGCGCCCAGGAGGTCGCGGTTCTTGCCCACCACGCGGATCGTGGAGCGCAGACGCCGCTGGACGTCGTGGGTGAGGCTGTTATGGGAGAAGCGCTGGAGCACGAGCGGCTCGTCGACGAAGGCCCAGGGGCCCAGGCGCGCCAGCCGGATGGCGAGGTCCCAGTCGACGAGGGACCGCAGCTCCTCGTCGAAGCCCCCGACACGCAGCAGCAGGTCGCGGCGGGCGATCATCGTCTGCGTGCTGATCACGCTCGTGCGCAGCAGCGTCGGCAGGATCTCCCCGTCCAGGTGGCCCAGGCGCGACTCGGGGACGTACTGCACGCGCATGCGGGCGCCGTCCTCCGACTGCAGGCCGCCCAGGACGAGCATGCCGCAGTACGAGCCGACGTAGGCAGGTGAAGCGTGATGGCCGTCGTCCGCGGCCCCGCAGGGCGCGAGACGTGCCAGCTGCTTCTCGAGCTTGGTGGGGAGCCACTCGTCGTCGCTGTCCTGGAACGCGACCCACTCGCCGGTCGACTCCGCGATGCCTCGGTTGCGCGCGGCGCTCACCCCCGCGTTCGTCGAGCTGGTCAGCACCCGCACGCGCGGGTCCTCGATCGACCGCACCCGGGCGACGGTGTCGTCTGTCGAGCCGTCGTCGACCACCACGACCTCGAGGTCCGTGAACGTCTGCCGCAGCACGCTCGCGACCGCCTGCTCGATCGTGGCGGCCCGGTTGTAGCTCGCGATGACGACCGAGACCGCCGGCCTGGCCCCACCTCCGGCGGACGTCGCGCCGTCGGAACCTGCCGGTCGGGACATCGGGGCCCTCCAGGTCGCAGCTCGTGGGACAGCGGCTCGGTCGGCGGTGGCCGAGCTCGGGCCTCATGATCCCGCGGGGGACCGTCCCGTCGACCGGTTTCGCCGAGGAGAACGCCGTGACTTCCCTCGCGAGGATGAGTACGCCCTCACTTCACTCGTGCCGACGAGAACGCCCTCACTTCGCTTGTGGGGACGAGAACGCCCTAAGTGCGCGATGACCGGCGCAAACGCGCACTTAGGGCGTTCTCGCCGGGCCTGCTGTGCACACGCCAATCCGGCCACGCACCGGCGGTTCATCCGTACGCTCGGCGAGATGGACGAGGTGCGTGCCAGCGTCGTCATCCCCGCCCTGAACGCGGCGGCGACGATCGGGACCCAGCTGCGGGCCCTCAGCGCGCAGACGTACGACGCCCCCTGGGAGGTCGTCGTCGTCGACAACGGTTCGACGGACACCACCGTCGAGGTCTGCGAGCAGTTCGCCGCCGAGATCCCCCGGCTCCGGGTGATCCGCTGCGAGCGCCCCGGGACCAGCGCCGCGCGGAACGCGGGCGCGGCCGCCGCGTCGTCGGACCTCCTGCTGTTCTGCGACGCCGACGACGAGGCGGGGCCGGGCTGGGTCGGCGCCATGTGCGCGGCGCTGGAGCGCGCCGACGCGGCGGGCGGAGCGATCGAGAGCGAGCGGCTCAACCCTGGCCGCGCGTCCTACCTGCCCCGCCACCCCGACCATCTCCCCGTCTCCGCCGGGTTCCTGCCACGTGCGATCAGCGCGAACCTCGGCGTGCGGAGGTCGGCGTTCGAGGACGTCGGCGGGTTCGACGAGACCTTCACCTACGCCTCCGACGACACCGACCTCTGCTGGCGGCTGCAGCTCGCCGGGCACTCCCTGACGTACGCGCCGGCGGCGGTGGTCCACTACCGGTACCGGGACACGAGGTCCGCCGTCGCCAGGAAGGCGTACCGGCTCGGCCGGGCGCGCGCCCGCCTGTTCCGCGAGTACCGCGAGCGCGGCATGCCGCGCCCGCGGACGGTCGGCGTCGGGCTGCGCTGGACGCGCCTCGCCGTCGCGCTCCCGCTGGTCCCCGTGCTGCCGAAGGTGCGCTGGTGGTGGCTGGAGAACGCGTCCGCGGCCGCCGGGCAGGTGGCCGGCAGCCTGCGGTACCGGGTCTGGTACCTGTGAGCCTCGCTCGACGGGGACACGCGCCGACCCCCTGATCTGAGGTCTCAATCCGGACACAACGCGGCATGCCGCGGAGTACGGTCGGCGAGCGAGTGATAAAGGCATCTGCTCGACCGTCCGCGCCACACATCTGCGCGCAGGAGAGAGAATCACATGGATCTGTTCAGCATCCTCGGCGCCTCACTGCGACGCTGGTACGTCACGGTCCTCGTCGTCGCGGTCACGGGTCTGCTGGCGTTCCAGTCGTACAAGGCCGTCGAGCCCGTGTACACGGGGATGGTCTCGCTGGTGGTCCTGCCCAGCCTCGAGCAGACCCTCGCGGCCTCCGCGGACCCCGAGGACGAGCTCGCCCAGGACAAGAACCCCTACGCCGGGCAGGGCGGGTCACAGTTCGCGGTCGCGGTCCTCAAGCGCAACATCAACAGCACGGCCTTCCGGGAGCGGCTGGACCTGGAGAAGAACGAGACGATCCTGGCCGAGACGGCGAACTCCCAGCCGATCCTGGAGATCACGGCCTCCGCCAACACGCCGGCGGACGTCCGCAGACTGCTCGATCTCGTCACGGCCGAGGCCTCCGTGGTTCTCAACGAGTTCCAGGAGACCGCCGGCGCCCCCGTGGAGACGCGCTACCGGACGGCGCCCGCCGTGCCGCCGGGCACCGTCGAGGACGTCACGCCCAGCCGCCTGCGTGTCGCCGGCGCGATCGCCGTGATGGGCTGCGCCGTGGCCGCCGGGCTGGCGACCACGCTCGACCTGCTGCTCGCCCGGCGGAAGGCGCGCCGCCAGGGGGCCGCGGCGCCCGCAGCGCCTGACGACGCCGGCGGCTCCGCCGTCGTCGCGGAGGCCGCCGCACCGGCACCGGCCGCCACCCGGGCTGCGCGACGCGCCGCTCCGGCCGGTGCCGCGCCGACGAGCCCGCCCGACGGCGCCGCAGCGGTCACGCGCACCACGCGGAGCGCCCCGGCCAACGGCACCACCCGGCCCATCGTCGTCGCCGGCCGCGCGGCACGGCGAGGTCAGGGCGACAGCGGCACGGCCGCGGTCCGGGACGAGCCGGTGCGCGTGCGCTCCGGCGCCGACCCCTCCGCCGTCGCCCGGCCGACGGCCGCCACGCCCGCGACGCCCGGCACCCCACTGACGCCCGCGACACCGGGCGAGCCGGCCGCGCACGCGTCGGGCAACGGGCGCACCGACAGGCAGGGACGGGCCGTGCCCGTGGCCGGTGACCGACGCTGGGCGTCCGGCGCCGCACCGACCAACGGAGCACGCGGCGTCCCCGAGGAAGCGGCCCTCGTCCCGGAGCCCTGATGGGCGCCCTGGCACCGACGCTCCCGGGACGGCGTCCGCCCGGCCCGTGGGCCGCGGTCCTGGCGCTGCCGCTGGTCGCTTTCGTCATCCCGTCGAGCCTCGTGATCGCCGGCCCGCTGCACTCGAACGGCTGGCCCGGGCGGCTCCTGGTCTTCTGGATCGCGGGGGCGTTCGCGCTGGGCTGGATCGTCCGGCAGCGACCGCGGCGTACGTCGCCGGCCGAGGTCGGCTGCTGGCTGCTGCTGCTCGGGCTGACGTTCTCCCTCGCCGCGGCAGGTCTGCGCACGCTGAGCGACGTCGAGGCGGCCGGGGTCCTGCGTTACGCGCTCGTGCTCTTCCCCCTCGTGGTGCTGGCGATCGGCGTCGCCTCCAGCGCCTCGCCGCGGCTGTGCGACGCGCTGCTGCTGGGCATCTTCGTGGGCGCGGTCTTCAGCTCGTTCATCGCGGTCGCCCAGTTCGTCGTGCCGTTCAGCTGGGAGGAGCTGCTGCAGCTCCCGGGTCTGGACGCGCGCGGCAACCACGACGAGCTGACGCGCGGTGACTTCTTCCGGGTCCAGGGCACCACCGTGCACCCGATCGAGTTCGGCGTGATCGCCGGGGCCGCGGTGCCGCTCGGCCTCCACCTCGCCCGGTACGTTCCCTCCAGGCTGGGCCGCCAGCTCGCCACCCTCAGCACCCTCGGGGTGATCGGGTCCATCCCCCTGTCGATCTCACGTTCCGGCGTCCTCGTGCTGATGCTCGCGGTGGCGGCCTACGCGGTCGTGCTCAGCCCGCGGCAGCGGGCCACCGCCCTCGTCCTCGGCATGGCGGGGCTGCTGCTGTTCCGTGCCGCGATCCCGGGGCTCCTGGGCACGGTGCTCGGCGCCTTCACGGACGCGGAGACCGACACGAGCATCAGCTCGCGGACCGACGGCATCGCCGCGGTGACGGGCATGATCGAGAAACAGCCGATCCTCGGCTACGGGCTCGGCACGTTCCGCCCCGAGGAGTACATCTTTCTCGACAACCAGTACCTCATGTCGTTGGTCGAGGGCGGGCTGGTGCTGGTGGCCGGCATCCTCGCGTGGGTCTTCCTCGCCCTCGCCAGCGCCCGTGGCGCCGCCCGGCGTGGCGACGCGGTGGCGGCCTCACGCGCCCAGGCGGTCTTCGCCGGGATCCTGGCGATCGCTGCCTCCGGCGCCTTCTTCGACCTGTTCAGCTTCGCCCAGGTCACCGTGATGCTCTTCCTCCTTGTCGGGGTGGCGGGTGCGCTCTGGCACGACGGCGTCGCGACCGGCAGGCCCCTGCCCTCGCCGATCGCCCGCTTCCGTGCCGGGGCGGCGGGCCTCGGGAAGCCGGTGGTCGCGGCCGGCGTCGCGACGCCCGCGGCCGTCACGCCCGGCGCCGCGGGAGCGGCCGGCGAGGTCAGTGCGCTCGGCGCAGGAAGGACGACGTGACGATGTCGGCACCTCCCCCACCGATGTCCTCAGCTCCCCGACCGACCGCGAGCGTGGTCATCGCGGCGCACGACGAGGAGCACGTCATCGGACGGTGCCTGCGCGCGCTGCTCACGGGCGCGACGCCCGGAGAGCTCGAGATCACGGTGGTCGCCAACGGCTGCACCGACCGCACCGCTCAGGTGGCCGCCGGTCATCCCGGCGTGCGGGTGGTGGAGATCCGGGAGGCGAACAAGTCCAGGGCGCTCAACGTCGGCGACCGGGCTACCACCGCCTTCCCGCGCGTGTATCTGGACGCCGATCTCGAGGCGAGCCCCGACATGGTCCGTGAGCTCTGCCGGGCGCTGCGGCAGGCGCCGAGTGACGAGACCCGAACACCGGAGCAGGTGACGGACGACGGCGCCCTGCCGCTCGCCGTCGCCCCTCGCCGCGCCGTGGACACCCGGGGGCGCCCGTGGCCGGTCCGCGCCTACTACGCCGTGAACACTCGGCTGCCCACGTTCGAGGGCAGTCTCTTCGGCCGCGGCATGTTCGCCCTGTCCGAGCAGGGGCGCGCCCGGTTCGGGGAATTCCCGGACCTCGTCTCCGACGACATGTTCGTCGACGCCCAGTTCGCCCGGCACGAGAAGCGGCAGGTCGACTCCGTGGTCATGGTCGTCCCGGCGCCGCTGCGCACCCGCGACCTCACGCGCCGGCTCGTGCGGGTCTGGTCCGGCGCCCGGCAGCTGCGCGACGCCGCCGGCACCGGCGAGGTGACCGGCGAGGTGCGGGGCTCGGACCGGTGGGCCTGGCTGCGCGACGTCGTCGTCCCCGAGCCCCGGCTCGTGCCGGCGGGCATCGTCTACGTGCTGCTGACCCTCGGTGCCGGGGCGCTCGCGCGCGTGCGCGCGGGTCAGGTGTGGGAGCGCGACGAGTCCACCCGCGCGGCCGGTGCTGCGGCGGGCAGCCGGTGAGCGCGAGGGCGCCCGTGGCCGACGGGACGGTGCTGAACGTCTGCTTCCACGGGATCGGCACGCCGCGTCGCGAGCTCGAGGACGGGGAGGCGCGGTACTGGGTCACGACCCAGCGGTACCTGCGCATCCTCGACGAGCTCGCGACCTGGCCCGAGGTCCGCCTCAGCTTCGACGACGGCAACGCCTCCGACGTCGACCACGGCCTGGAGCCGCTGGTGGAGCGCGGCCTGACCGCGACGTTCTTCCTGGTCGCCGCCCGCCTCGGCACCCCGGGCAGCCTGACCGACGACGACGTCCGCGCGCTGCTCGCGCGCGGCATGCGGATCGGCACGCACGGCATGGACCACCGCAGCTGGCGCGGGATGGACGACGGCGCACGCCGGCGCGAGCTCGTCGACGCGCGCGAGCACCTCGCGCGCCTGTCCGGCACCGCCGTGGACGAGGCGGCGCTGCCGCGCGGGGAGTACGACCGCAGGGTGCTGGCGAGCCTGCGGTCGCTCGGGTACGCCGCCGTGCACACGAGCGACCGTCGCCCGGCGCGGCGCGGCGCGTGGCTGCAGCCGCGCTTCAGCGTCCGGGCGACCGACACGCCGGCCTCGCTGCGCGCGGAGGTGCTGGCCGCCCCGTCGCTGGGGCGCCGTTTGGAGCGGTCCGTCAAGGGAGCTGTCAAGCGTCTGCGGTGAGCGGCCGGGGCACGTGCTGCCTCGTGGGCGTGCCCCGCACTGCCGTCCCCGGGGCTACCGTCCCCCGGGCTGCCGTCCCCGGGCTACCGTCCCCCGGGCTGCCGTCCGCGGGGCTGCCGTCCCCCGGGCTGCCGTCCACCGGCCCGCCGCCCTCGGGCGGCGGCACTCAGGTCAGCAGGTGCGGACCGGGCCGGCCCCCGAGCCAGCGGGGGCTGACCATCGCGCGCACCGCGGCGCGGCTGTTCTGCCGGCCGAGCGCGGCACGGCTGGCCTCCCGAAGGAGGACGACGAGCCAGAACGGCACGGCGCGCGCGAGTCCGTGGCGACGCCGGAAGAGGCGGACCTTGTTGGTCACCAGGAGGGCCCAGAGGCCCGGCGAGCTGCCGGAGCCGCCCTCGAGGTGGACAGCGCCGGCACTCGGCACGTACCGCGTGACCAGGCCGGCGTCCCGGGCGCGCAGGCCGAAGTCCACCTCCTCGGAGTACAGAAAGTACGACTCGTCCCACGGTCCGCACCGCCGCCAGCACGCGGCACTGATGAGCTGTGTGGAGCCCTCGGCCCAGTCGGTGGTCTGCTCCGAGCCGTACCGGCGGCCGTCAGTGACCATCTCTCCGAGCGCGTCGTTGCGTCCCGCGCGCCCGGTTCCGAGCACGGCGTCGCCGAGGGCACGCAGCAGCGTGGGCTCTCGGCGCATCGAGGCGATCAGCTCGCCGTGGGCGTCGACGAGCCGGGGCACCGCGATGCCGGTGCCGGGCTCCCGGAGCGCCTGCAGCAGGGTCGGCACGCACCCCGGCCCCAGGCGCACGTCGGAGTTGAGCACGAGGATCGCGGTGTGCGGCCCCGCCGCCGCCACGGCCGCGTTGACCCCCGCGGCATAGCCCGCGTTGCGCCCCATCTGGACGATCCGCGCTTCGGGCGCCAGCTCCCGGACGACGGCGACACTGCCGTCCGAGGACGCGTTGTCCGCGACCACGAGCTCCCAGGGCACGTCACCCATGCCCTCGGGCAGGGACTCGAGGAGGCCTGGCAGCAACGGCTCGCTGTTGTAGGTCACGACGGCGACCACCACGCGCTCCGTCGCGGCCTGCGAGTACCCGACCGACTCATGCTCGACGCCCTCCGCCACGGCCTGCGAGTACCCGACCGGCTCGTGCTCGACGCGCTCCGCCACGGCGTCCTGAAGCGCGCTCGCGGTGTCCACGCCGACGCCGTCCGGCGGTGCGGGCCCTACCTCTGCCCGTCCCGCCGACGCCTGGTCCACTCCTGCGCGGTCCACCCCCGCACGGTATCCATCCGCGCCCCCGCGACGGGGTGCTTCGGCGGCAATATCGCGGCGCCACGACCCAGCCCCGCCACCTGTCGCCTGACGCCAGGGCCCCGGCGCCGCTACCTGCCGACCGACGCCACGGCCCCTCAGCGGGCACACTGGTGCGCTAGCAGGCATCGAGCACCCGAAGGAGAGCGGCCGCATGACGAGCACACCAACCCGCACCGTGCCCACACCGGTCAACGTGACCACCGCCGACGGCGAGATGCCCGCCCACCTCTGGCTGCCGCCGTCGGGAAGCGGTCCGGGTCTGGTGCTGCTGCAGGAGATCTTCGGGGTCTCGGAGTACATCCGGGCGCGTGGCGCGGACCTGGCGGCGCTGGGGTACGTGGTGCTCGCGCCCGAGACGTACTGGCGGCTCGGGCGCACGACGGTGGACGAGTCGCGCGAGGACTTCCTGGACCAGGCGATGGAACTGGTCGGCCAGGTGGACTGGGACGCCGCGGTCGCGGACGCCGTGGACGCCGTCGCGGCGCTGCGCGGACGGCCCGAGGTGAGTGGCGGCGTCGGGGTCATGGGGTTCTGCTTCGGCGGCGGGCTGGCGTTCAACGTCGCCGCGGTCACGGACGTCGACGTGCTCGTGTCCTACTGCGGGTCGGCGCTGCCGAACCTGCTCGGCCTCGCCGAGCAGGTCACCGCGCCGAGCCTGCACCACTTCGGGAGCGCCGACGCGTACATCCCGCCGGAGACCGTGGAGGCCATCCGTGCAGCGGTCGACGGCCCGGAGGTGGAGTTCCACCTGCACGACGGCGCCGGCCATGCGTTCGACAACCCGCACCCGCTGTTCCACCACGCGGCGGCCTCGGCGACCGCGTGGGCGCAGACGGTGGACTTCCTGCGGCGCACCTTCCCCGCCGGGTAGGCGGTCTGTCCGCACCGTTTCGGTGCATGTTGCTTCGTTACGCGCATGTTGCAGCGTGCACGCAAAGAAGGAACGTGCACCGCATTGGGGCATGATCTCGACCAGCTACCTCTCGCTGTGCAGCCCGGCACGCGCCATCGTCCCGGCGAAGAGCTCCCGGTTCCACACCTCTGCCCAGCCCCAGCGCACCACTGCGGACACGAGGCGCCGCAGTCGGTCCTCCCGCAACTTCTCCCGGTACACGATCTCCGAAGTGTCGAGCCGCGGGTCGGCGTCGCCCGGGACGTACTTGCCCCGTCCGTCGAACTCCCCGACGAGGCGAAACCGCTCCCACCAGAAGTCGACCCTGGCGACGAAGCCGGCGGCGTCTCGGAACTCCACCTGCAGGTCGGGAACCGGGAGCCGTAGCTCGTGCATGCGCACCCTGCTCAGCGACTCGCCGACCGACTGGGCGCGACCGTCCGCGAACCTCAGCACTCGCTCGGCTCTGCGGTGCCCGTGCATTCTCCGGACGTCGAGCAGAGATACCTCGAGCTCTTCTCTCGTGGCCAGCCCGTTCGCCAGCACGTGATCGGCCGCCACGACGCCGTTGAGGAAGCTGGAGGTGCGCGCGAGGTCAATGACGGTGCGGGCGACGCTGGTGGTGTGCAGCCCGTCGACCGTCACGACCTCCGGCATCCGGGGCACACCGTGGCGGATGACCGTGGTGCTCGAGCGACCGCCCGTCGTCCGCTCCCGCACCGCGTGCACAACCGTGGGCCATGAGCCGATCCGTGGAAATCCGTGCAGGACGGCGGCGGACTCGTGCGACAGCACGACCGGCGTCCGGGTCGCCGCGACCGTCGCGTGGACCAGGTACCGGTACCGGGACTCAGGGCGCGCGCTGTTCCAGGCGGTGGCGGGCACGTACGCGCCCCGGCGAACACGGGTGAGGTCGTTGTCCCGGACCGCTCGCCGGATCTCCCCCGGCCCGAGCCCTTGAGCGGTCAGGTCGGCGCTGAGGACAAGTCCGGAGGAGTGAGTCGGTTCCATGCCCCGCACGGTGCCGTGCGCACGGTCCGATGCGGGTGGTCTCTGTGGACAACGATGGATCCCACCGGCGTGTGGACAACGGTGGGTACGGACATGTCGGAGAACCGTCGGTCCCGCGGGCGCGCATGGACCTAGGCACGTGGAGCCGCGGACACCTCAGCCTCCGGTTTCGGTGCACGTTCCTTCGTTCAGTGCCCGTTGAAACAGGCACCGAACGAAGGAACGTGCACCAAGGACAGCAACGTGCACGCAGAGGTCGGACCCGGCCTGGACGTCTGCGGGGCGGGCCGGGTGCCGGCGGGACGGGGGCCTACGCCACGCCGTCGAAGAGCGAGGTCACCGAGCCGTCGTCGAACACCTCGCGGATGGCACGCGCCAGCAGCGGGGCGATGGGGAGGATCGTCAGCTGCGGGAACTGCTTGTCGCTCGGGATCGGCAGGGTGTCCGTGACGATGACCTCACGGGCCCCGCACTCGGACAGCCGCTGGGCGGCCGGGTCGGAGAGCACCCCGTGCGTGGCGGCCACGATCACGTCGGACGCGCCGGCCGCGAGGACCACCTTGACCGCCTCGGCGATGGTGCCGCCGGTGTCGATGAGGTCGTCGACGAGGACGGCGGTGCGGCCCTCGACGTCACCGACCACCCGGTTGGCGACGGCCTGGTTCGGCTTGGTGATGTCCCGGGTCTTGTGCACGAACGCCAGCGGCACGCCGCCGAACTTCGCCGCCCACTGCTCCGCGACGCGGATGCGGCCGGCGTCCGGGGAGACCACGGCGGTGTTGTTCAGGTCCACGCGGCTGCGCACGTAGTCGGTGAGGATGGGCTGGGCCCACAGGTGGTCGACCGGCCCGTCGAAGAAGCCCTGGGTCTGCGCGGCGTGCAGGTCGACGCTCATGAGGCGGTCCGCGCCGGCTGTCTTGAACAGGTCCGCGATGAGGCGTGCGGAGATGGGCTCGCGGCCGCGGTGCTTCTTGTCCTGGCGCGCGTAGGGGTAGAAGGGCGCCACCACGGTGATGCGCTTGGCCGACGCCCGCTTGAGCGCGTCCACCATGAGCAGCTGCTCCATCACCCACTGGTTGATCGGCGTGGTGTGGGACTGCAGGACGAACACGTCGGTGCCGCGGACGGACTCGGCGAACCGCACGTAGATCTCACCGTTGGCGAAGTCGTAGGCCGTGGTCGGCAGGAGCTCGATGTCGAGCTCGCGTGCGACCTCCTTGGCCAGCGCCGGATGCGCGCGTCCGCTGGCCAGCACGAGCCGCTTCTCGCCGTGGGCGGTGATCCCCGTCATCGCTGGGTGTCCCCTTCGTCGGTGTTGCCGGGTGCCTGCTGGTCCCGGGGAGTGGTGGCGCCGCCGTCGGCGGATCGCTCGCGCTCGGCGCGCGCCTGCGGGGAGAGCCCGGCCCCGCCGTCGGAGAGAGCCTTCTCGGCGGCCGCCGCGGCGGGCGTGCCGGGACGACGGCGGAGCACCCAGCCCTCGATGATGCGCTGGGAGGCGCCGGTGACGGACAGGGCGCCCGGGGGGACGTCCTCGCGGATCGTGGTGCCGGCACCGGTGTAGGCGCCGTCGCCGACGGTGACGGGCGCGACGAACATGTTGTCCGAGCCGGTGCGGGCGTGGGAGCCGATGACGGTGCGGTGCTTGTGCACGCCGTCGTAGTTGACGAACACGGAGGAGGCGCCGATGTTCGACTCCTCGCCGATCTCGGCGTCGCCGACGTAGGTCAGGTGCGGCACCTTCGAGCCGGCGCCGATCTGGGCGTTCTTCGTCTCGACGAACGTGCCGATCTTGCCCCTGGGCCCGAGATGGGTGCCGGGGCGGAGGAAGGCGAACGGGCCCACGGTGGCGCCGTCCTCGAGCACCGCGTCCGAGCCGTGCGTGCGGACCACGGTGACGCCGGCGCCGACGGTCACGTCCGTGAGCGTCGTGTCGGGGCCGATGGTCGAGCCCTCGCCGACCCGGGTGGCGCCGTGGAGCTGGGTGCCGGGCAGGATGGCGACGTCGCGGGCGAGCTCAACCTCGACGTCGATCCAGGTGGTCGCGGGGTCGACGACCGTGACGCCCTCGCGCATCCAGCTCTCGACGGTGCGGCGGTTGAGCTCGGCGCCGAGCGCGGCGAGCTGCGCGCGGTCGTTCACGCCCTCGACGAGCCAGGAGTCGTCGACGGAGATCGCCCTGACGCTGAGCCCCTTGCGGTGAGCGAGGGCGACGACGTCGGTGAGGTAGACCTCGCCCTGGTCGTTGTCCTGGTCCACGGCGCCGAGCGCCTCGCGCAGCACCGCGGCGTCGAAGACGTAGGTGGAGGTGTTGATCTCGCGGATCTCACGCTGCTCCGGGGTGGCGTCGCGCTCCTCGACGACACCGACGACGGCGCCCTCCTCGCGCAGGATGCGCCCGTACCCGAACGGGTTCTCCACGGTCGTGGTCAGCACGGTGACGGCGTTGCCGTCCTCGTCGTGGGCGCGCAGCAGCTCGGCGAGCGTGCCGGCGTCGAGCAGCGGGGTGTCGCCGGCCATGACGACGACGGCGCCCTCGAGCTCGCGGGCAGCCAGCTCCCCGCCGTGGCCGGGTTCGTCGTGGACCAGCGAGGCCGCGTGGGTGGCGGCGTCGAGCGCGCCGAGCGCGCACTGGACGGCACGGCCGGTGCCGGGGACCTCGTCCTGGTCGACGACCATGGCGTCGTCGTCGATCTCGAGCGCGTGGGCGGCGACGGCGTCGCGCTCGTGGCGGACGACGACGGCGAGCCGGTGGGGCTCGAGGGCCCGGGCGGCCGTCAGGGCGTGGCCCAGGAGGCTCCGGCCGCCGATGCCGTGGAGCACCTTGGGGGTGCGGGACTTCATCCGGGTGCCCTCACCTGCGGCGAGGACGACGACAGCAGCAGGACGGGTCAGGCTCACGCCAGCTCCCTCGGAGTGGATCACCGCCCGGAGTCGCCCCGGGCGTCGTGCACGGGTCACTCTAGCGGGGCGCGAGGAGCGCCCGCCCCGGCCGTCCGTCCTACGGGGCGGACCGGTCCGTGTCCCCGGCGGGGCTGCATCGGGCTCCGCCCCCAGGATTCGAACCCGGACCGCAAGGCACCAAAGGCCTGCGTGCTGCCGTTACACCAGGGCGGAACGCGCGCGCGACGCGCCCGACCAAGTGTGCCAGCAGCGACGGCGACGGCCGAAACTGTGGGGTGCGCCGCACTTCGCGGGCACCGGCCGGGCACCGGCACGGCATGATGTGCGAGGTGACCCCGAAGCCGAAGACCTCTCGCGTCCGCATGACCGGCAGCCAGCGACGTGAGCAGCTGGTCGACGTCTCGCGCGCGCTCTTCGCGAGCAAGGGGTTCGAGGGCACGAGCGTGGAGGAGATCGCCGCCCGCGCCAAGGTGTCCAAGCCCGTGGTGTACGAGCACTTCGGCGGCAAGGAGGGCATCTACGCCGTCGTCGTCGACCGCGAGGTCCAGCGCCTCCTCGGCATGCTCACCGAGCAGCTCAGCTCCGGCGGGCACCCCAAGCTGATCGTGGAGCGGTCCGCGCTGGCGCTGCTGGACTACATCGAGGAGAACACCGACGGGTTCCGGATCCTGGTGCGCGACTCCCCCGTGGCCCAGGCGACCGGCACCTTCTCCTCCCTGATCGGCGACGTCGCCAGCCAGGTGGAGCACATCCTCGCCGCGCAGTTCCGCGCCCGGCGGCTCGACCCCGCGGCGGCCCCCATGTACGCACAGATGCTCGTCGGCCTCATCGCGCTGACGGGCCAGTGGTGGCTCGAGGCACGCCACCCGGCCAAGACCGAGGTGGCGGCGCACATCGTCAACCTGGCGTGGAACGGGTTGTCGGGGCTGGAGCGGTCACCGCGCCTGACGACGACGCTCGAGAAGCGCTGACCGGCCTCCGCCGCGCGCGCTCGTCCGGACGCCCTCGGGCGGGCGGTGTCAGTCGGCGCCCGCCGGCCTCCTCAGCTGAGCGGCCAGCTCGGGATCAGCACGTCGAGGTCGAAGAACTTGCTGGCCACCACGTGCATGCCGACGTAGTAGACCCCGGCGGCCAGGTAGGTGAGCATCCCCTCGAGCACGCGCGTGCCCATGAGCACGAGCAGCAGCGCCAGGGACACCGCCAGCGGCACCACCGTCAGTGCCCAGTGCGGCGCCGCGAGCATCTGCGCCACAACGCCCAGCGTCACGGACGCGAACCCGATGACGCCGGCCTCGGAGACGCGCAGCCGGCGGAAGAGGGTGCGGTCGCCGAGGAAGCAGCTGAGCCCGGTGAGGGCCACGGCTGCGGCATAGGTGACGAGGGGCGACATGGCGTCATCTTTTCGCCGACCCCTCAACCCGGGAGGGCGTTGGACTCAAGATTCGGTCAAGAGTGGCGGCCGCATCCTCAAGTTCCCCTCAAGAGGGCTGCGCGCGGGTGTCGCAGGCTCCGGGCGATTTATCTCGACGTCGAGTAATCTCCGGGTATGAGTGCAGCGCAGCCGACCGGGGACGGCACTGCCCCCGGCGACGACCGGCCCCGGGACGAGGTGGACCGGATCGTCGACGCGTGGCAGCGCGAGCGTCCGGACCTCCAGCCGATGCCGCTGCACGTGTTCTCCCGCGTCACGAGGCTGGCCCGCCACCTCGACCTGACCCGGCGCTCCGCGTTCGCCGAGCACGGGGTGGAGGCGTGGGAGTTCGACGTCCTCTCCGCCCTGCGGCGCGCGGGCGAGCCGTACGAGCTCACCCCGGGCCGGCTCATCGCCGAGACGCTGGTCTCCTCCGGCACGATGACCAACCGGATCGACCGCATGGTCGCGCACGGCCTGGTGGTCCGCGCCGCGGACGCCTCCGACCGGCGCGTCGTCAAGGTCCGGCTGACACCCGAGGGCAGGCGGCGGGTGGACGCGGCGATGTCCCAGCTCCTCGAGTCGGAGCGTGCCCTGCTGGCGGTGCTGCCCGAGGGCGACCGTCAGCGTCTGAGCGACTCGCTGCGCTCCCTGCTCATCCCGTTCGAGAGCTGAGGCCGCCCCGTCACTTCAGGTTGACCTTCACGTCGGCCCCCTCGCGCAGGGAGGTCACCAGCGCCTGGACGACCTCGCCCTCCTTCTGGGACTTCAGCTGCTGCTCGAGCTGGGGCCGGGCCTCCTCGAACGTGGGAGGCGTGGGCTGCTCCTCGCCCTCCGGCGCGGCCGGGAGCTGGGCGACCGACTCGTCGTAGAGCTTGCGCAGCTCGTCCTCGGTCGGGGTGACGTCCCCTGCCTCGTCGGCCACGAGCTGGTCGAGCTGGGTCTGGGTGGCGGCCTGCGTCCGGACCTCCTCCTCGCTCAGCCCCTGCTCGCCGAGGGCGGTGACGAGCTCGTCGGCCGAGCCCATCCCGTTCGCCTTCGCGATCTCCTCCAGGGTGGCGTCGACCTGCTCCTCGGACGCCGTGAAGTTCCGCCGCTCGGCCTCCTGGATCAGCAGCTGGGTGCCCACGAGCGACTCGACGGTCTGCTGCTTGAGCTGGTCCTGGTCGATCTCCTGCCCGGACATCTGGGCCTGCAGCGCCATCTGCTGGAACTGCCCCTCGTAGGCCTGGACGAACTCCTCCTTGCCGATCTCGTGGCCGTCCACCTCGGCGACGACGTCCGGGACGCCCTCGAGGTCGGGCTCCGGCATCGCCGGCTGCTCGCCCGCCTGCCCCTCGGCGGTGCTCTGCTCGCTCGAGGTGGCCTCAGGGGTCGCCTGCCCGCCGTCGTCCGCGCAGGCGGTCAGGCCGAACAACGACAGCCCGAGCAGCGCCGCCAGCAACGTCTTCTTCCGCATGGTCAAGTCAGATCCCTCTCGGTTGGACGAGCGGGCGACGCTAACACAGGCACCTGGACGCACCCCGGTCGGGCGGCGCTCCCAGACCGCTCGCCCGAGGCGGCGCTCCCAGACCGCTCGACCGAGGCGGCGCTCCTCGGGCCGCTCGCCCGAGGCGCCTCCGCGCTCCCTGAAGCGGCCGCCGCGCTACTCCGCGACCTCGGCGGCCACGAGCCACTCCTCCTCGAGCGCCGTGTGCTGCTTCTCCGCCTCCCTGGCCTCGGCGGCCAGGCGGGTCAGCGTCTCGACGTCGCCGCCGGCCGACGCCTCGGCGAGCTGGGCGTGCAGCTGCTCGATGCGGGCCGACGCCCTGGCGAGCTGACGCTCCAGGCGCGCCATCTCCTTGCGTGCCGCCCGCTGGTCGGCGGCGCTGGGGGCCTCGTCCGCCGTCGCCGCCGTGCCCGTCCTCGCCGCCGTCCGGGCGCTCTCCGACGTCACGCTTCCTCCCGACGGCGCAGCCCCGGTGGCCTGCCCGGGCGCCCCGGCCTGGCCGGTCCCCTCCAGCTCGTGGCGCAGGCGCAGGTACTCGTCGATCCCGCCCGGCAGGTCGCGCAGGCGGCCGTCGCCGAGCAGGGCCAGCTGGTGGTCGGTGACCCGTTCGAGGAGGTACCTGTCGTGGGAGACCACGACCAGGGTGCCGGGCCAGCCGTCCAGGAGGTCCTCGACCGCGGCAAGCGTGTCGGTGTCCAGGTCGTTCGTGGGCTCGTCGAGCAGCAGCACGTTGGGCTCGGCGACGAGGAGCCGGAGCAGCTGCAGCCGGCGCCGTTCGCCGCCGGAGAGGTCGGCGACCGGCGTCCACGCGCGCTCGCGGGTGAACCCGAGCCGCTCGACGAGCTGGCCGGCGGTGAGCTCCTTGCCGCCCACCTCGACGCGGCCCCGGACCTCCTCCACCGCCTCGATCACGCGCAGGTGGGCGACCTCGTCGAGCTCGCGCGTCTCCTGCGACAGGGTGCGCACCTGCACGGTCTTGCCGCGCCTCACGCGGCCGGCGGTCGGCTCCTGCGTGCCGGCGAGGAGGCGCAGCAGGGTGGACTTCCCCGCGCCGTTGACGCCGACGAGCCCGACGCGCTCCCCCGGCGCGAGGCGCCAGGTGATGCCGTCGAGGATCGTGCGCGTCCCGGCCCCGGTCGCGCCGTCGGCCCTCTCTCCCGGGCGGAGCGGGTAGGTGACGGTGACGTCCTCGAGGTCAAGGACGTCCTTGCCGAGCCTGGTGGTGGCGAGCCGGGTCAGCTCGAGAGGGTCGCGCGGGGGCGGCTCGTCGGCGATGAGCTCGGCGGCGGCGTCGAGGCGGAACTTCGGCTTGGAGGTGCGGGCCGGTGCGCCGCGGCGCAGCCAGGCGAGCTCCTTGCGCAGCAGGTTCGCGCGCTTCTCCTCGGCGAGCGCGGCGGTGCGCTGCCGCTCGGCGCGGGCGAGGACGTACGCGGCGTACCCGCCGTCGTAGACCTCGATGTGCCCCGGGACGGGGGCTCGGCCGCCGGGGCCGTCGTGCCCGGGGACGACATCCCACACCCGGGTGCACACGGCGTCGAGGAACCAGCGGTCGTGGGTGACGACGACGAGGGCGCCCTCGCCGCGGCGGTAACGCTCCTGGACGTGCCGGGCGAGCCAGTCCACGCCCTCGACGTCGAGGTGGTTCGTGGGCTCGTCGAGGACGAGCACCTCGGCCTCCTCGGTGAGCACCCGGGCGAGCGCGACCCGGCGGCGCTGCCCGCCGGAGAGGGGGGCGACGTCGGCGTCGAGGGAGACGTCGGCGAGGAGGCCGGCGTGGATGTCCCGCACGCTCGACTGCGAGGCCCAGACGTGCTCGTCGACGCCCGGGTGGACGATGTCGCGCACGCTGGTGCCGGCGGGCAGCGCGTCGGCCTGGTCCAGCACGGCCACGCGCGTGCCGCCGGCCCGGGTGACGCGGCCGGTGTCGGCGGTAGCGGTGCCGGCGAGGATCTTCAGCAGGGTGGACTTGCCGGCGCCGTTGCGGCCGAGCACGCCGACGCGCATGCCGTCGTCGAGGCCGAGGGTGACGTCCGCGAAGATGGGGCGGGCGCCGAGCGCGACGCCCATGCCCTCCATGCCGATCAGATGGGCCACTGAGGGCCTCCGTGGGCGGCGGACGGGTCGTTGAGTGCGAGCACGTGCTCCAGTGTCGCAAACGTCGGGACGACGGCGGTCATCGGGCTCCCCCGGCCATCGCCGCCCGGCCGCGACCGGCTAGGGGCGGCGGCCGACGTGCTCGAGCACCCGTGCGCCCGCCACGGGGCCGGTGACCGTGAGGATCTCGGCGGCGACGTCGGCGTTGCGCATCACTCCCGCGACGCTCGCCGCGTGCGGGGCGTCCAGCGCGAGCGCGGCGACCGTCGGCCCGGACCCGGAGACGATCGCCGCCAGGGCGCCGGCCCGGTCGGCGGCGGCCAGCACGTCCCCGAGCTCGGGGCGCAGCGACAGCGCGGCCTCCTCGAGGTCGTTGCGCAGCGACCTGGCCAGGACGAGCGGGTCGGCCCCCAGCAGCGCGGAGACGATCTCGCCGTCGAGGCGCGGTGCGTCGTCGGGGCCGGCCACGTCGGCGTCGGCGTCCGTCTCACCGGCCTCGTCCCCCGCTTGGCCGGGGCCTGCGTCGGAACCGGGGCGACCGGCGTCGGGACCGGGGCGACCGGCGTCGGGACCGGGGCCACCGGCGTCGGCCTCCGGTGCGCCGCTCCCCCGCGTGCCGGCGGTCGCGGCGCCGTACCCGTGGATCTCGTCGAACGCGCGGAAGACGGCGGGGGTGGACAGGCCCTCGGACTGCACCGCGAGCACCCAGTGGTACTGGCCCCTGCTCATCACCGGCGTGAGGAGATCGCCCCTGCCGGTGCCCATCGCGGAGAGGCCGGTGAGCGCAAACGGGACGTCGGCGCCGAGCTCGGCCGCGAGCTCGCCGAGCTCCTCCCGGCCCAGGCCGGTGCCCCAGAGCTGGTCGCACGCGAGCAGGGTGGCGGCAGCGTCCGCGGAGCCGCCCGCCATGCCGCCGGCCACCGGCACCTGCTTCGTGAGAGTCAGGTGGACGCCGGCCTCGGTGCCGGACGTCTCGCGCAGCAGCGCGGCGGCCCGCACGGCGAGGTTGCCGGAGTCGGTGGGCAGGTCGGCACCGCGGCCGTGGATCTCGAGGGTGATGTCGTCCGCGGGGCGGGCGACGACGTCCTCGTACAGGGAGACTGCCTGGAAGAGGGTGGCCAGCGGGTGGTAACCGTCCGGACGCGGAGCGCCCACGCGCAGGGCGAGGTTGATCTTGCCCGGTGCCCGGACGTGGACGGCGCTCACGCGCCCAGCGTGCCAGACCTGGCGCCCGGCGCACCCGCTGACCGGGCGTGCTGGGCGATGCGGGCGTAGTCGGTGATGCCGAGGCGCTCCCCACGCAGCCCGGGGTCGATCCCGGCCGCACGCAGCACCTCCTCGGCGGCGGGCGCGGACCCCGCCCAGCCGGCGAGGGCTGCGCGCAGGGTCTTGCGGCGCTGCGCGAAGGCCGCGTCGACGACGGCGAAGACGTCCTCGCGCGTCGCCGTCGTCTCCGGGGGCTCGCGCCGCGTGAGGCGCACGAGAGCGGAGTCGACGTTCGGCACGGGCCAGAAGACCGTCCGCGAGATGGTGCCCGCCCGTGCTGCCTCGGCGTACCAGGCGGCCTTGACCGAGGGGACCCCATACGTGCGCGAGCCAGGCGGGGCGGCGATCCGGTCGGCCACCTCGGCCTGGACCATGACGAGCACCTCCCGCAGGCTCGGCAGGTTCTCCAGCAGCGTGAGCAGCACGGGCACGGCGACGTTGTAGGGCAGGTTGGCGACGAGCTTGGTGGGGGCGACGCCGTCCCCTCCCCCGGGTGCGGGCAACACCTCGGGCCCGGTGACGGTCATCGCGTCGGCCTGCAGCACGGCCAGCCGGCCGGCGGCCTCAGGCATGCGGGCGGCGACGGTGACGGGCAGCGCCCGCGCCAGCGGCGGGTCGATCTCGACGGCGATCACGCGCGCCCCCGTCTCGAGCAGCGCGAGGGTGAGGGAGCCGAGGCCGGGGCCGACCTCGAGGACGACGTCGTCCGGGCCGACGGCGGCCGAGCGGACGATGCGGCGCACGGTTCCGGCGTCGTGGACGAAGTTCTGGCCGAGGGTCTTCGTCGGGCGCACGCCGAGGGCTGCGGAGAGGCGGCGGACGTCGGCGGGACCGAGCAGGCCGGCTGGCTCGGTCGGTGCGGCGGGGTCGTCGGTCACTGCGCGAGCCTAACCGCGGGACGTGCCCGCCCGGGCCGCGGCGATCGCGTCCGCCGCCCTGATGAGCCCGAGGTGGCTGAACGCCTGGGGGAAGTTCCCGGCGAGGCGGCCCGACGCCGGGTCGTACTCCTCGCTGAGCAGCCCGAGGTCGCCGGCGGCCGCGAGGAGCGTCCGCATGAGCGCGTCCGCGTCGTCCACCCGTCCGCTGCGGGCGTGCTGCTCGACCAGCCAGAACGAGCAGAGGAAGAACGGGTACTCCTCGCCCTCGAGACCGTCCATCCCCGACTCGGTGCGATACCGGTGGACGTGGCCGCTGGGATGCTGCAGGTCCTTCTCGATCCTGGCGACCGTACCGAGCATCCGCGGATCGTCGTAGGGCACCAGACCCGTGTGCGGCAGCTGGAGCAGGGAGGCGTCCACCTCGGTGTTGTCGTAGGTCTGGGTGAAACTTCCCAGCTCGTCGTGATAGCCGTGACGGAAGATCTCCTGCCGCAACGTCTCACGCAGCTCGCGCCAGCGTTCGCCCGGACCTTCCAGCCCGTGGTGCTCCACAGCGCGCACCCCCTGGTCGAAGGCCGCCCACATCATCGCCCTGCCGTGGGTGAAGTAGTGCAGGTCTCCGCGCATCTCCCACACGCCGTGGTCCTTGCGGTCGAGATTCGCCTCGGAGTACTCCAGCAGGCTCCTCTGCAGCCCCCACGTGTACTCGTCCTCCGCCACGCCGGCGTCCCGGAGGGCACCGAGGGCGATCATCACCTCGCCGACGACGTCAGCCTGGTACTGGTCGGCGGCACCGTTGCCCACACGGACGGGCCGGGAGTTCTCGTACCCGGCGAGGTGGTCGAGCTCCAGCTCGTGCAGGTCTCGCTCGCCCGCCAGCCCGTACATGATCCTGATGTCGTGCACGTCGCCGGCGACCGCCCGGAGCAGCCAGTCCCGCCACAGTGCCGCGCCCTCGGTGAGTCCGTGCGCCACGGCGACCTCGATCGTCAGCGCGGCGTCCCGCAGCCAGGTGTACCGGTAGTCCCAGTTACGGCTGCCACCGAAGTGTTCCGGCAGCGAGGCCGTGGGCGCGGCGACGATGCCGCCGGTGCGGCCGTGGGTGAGGGCCCGCAGGACGAGCAGCGAACGCTCGACCTCCGAGCGGTAGTCGCCCTCCACCGTGAGCTGGGACGACCAGTCGGTCCAGAACCTCTCGGTCTCCGCCAGAGACCGGTCCGGGTCGGCAGGTGACGGCGGTTCGACGTGGGACGGGAACCAGGACAGGTCCCAGTCGAGACGCTCCCCCGCGTCGAGCCGGAACCTGCCGCACAGCTGCGGGGCGGGAGCGCCGCCGTGGCCCGGACCGTGCCCGGCCCCCGCCTCACCGTCGGTGCGCTCGAGGAGCGGGCCGCTGAGGAGCAGCCCCTCCGGGCCGGCGATCGACAGCAGCATCTCCTTACCGCCGACCACACCCGTCCGGACCCAGGGGGTGGACCTGGCGTAGTTGGACCGCAGTCGCAGGTCGTGCTCGACCTCGACCGTGCCGCCGAGACACTCCACGCGCCGGACGAGGTCGGCGTGCGACTTCGCGGGCGGCAGGAAGTCGGTGACACGCGCCGTCCCGGCCGGGGTCCGCCAGGTCGTCTCGAGGATGAAGGTCTGCGGCCGGTATCGACGTTCGACCACTTCGCCGTCGACAACCGAGAGCTTCCACCGCCCGTCGTCGGGACCGCCCAGGATGGCCGTGAAGAGGGCCGGGGAGTCGAAGCGCGGCAGGCAGAGCCAGTCGATGCTCCCGTCCCGCGAGACGAGGGGCCCGGTGGACAGGTTGGACAGCAGCGCGTAGTCCTCTAGGGGCGTGCTCATGGCCCCACGCTCACACGGATGTCCGGTTCCCCGCAGCCGGAGAGCGGTACACCGACGGCGCCCCACCCGGGAACGGGTGGGGCGCCGTAGGAGTGATGGCCGTCCCGCCGGATGGCTGAGCAGGAGCGCCTCTGCCGAGCAGTACCGTTGGAAACAGCTTGCTCGCAGGGAACCACTTGTCCGGGCGGGAGGCGGCGGCCGAGAGGCGTCCTCTACGTCAGAGCAGGCCCAGCTTGGCCGCGCAGGCGGGCCACTGGCCCCAGCCGGACTGCGCCTGGAGCGCCTGGGCGCGCTGCGTCTGCTCGGCGGGCGAGGCCTGGGACGGCAGACCGGAACCGCCCATCGCCTGCCAGGTCTGCACGGAGAACTGGTACAGGCCGTAGTACAGGCCGTTGGCGCTCACCGCGGTCGGGTTGCCGCCGGACTCGCACTGGGCGAGCTGCGCCCACACGCCGGAGGTCGGGGCGCCGCCGGAGGGAGCGGAGCGCTGCGCGGGCGCGCTGGCCGCGGCGGGGGCCGGAGCCGGCTTGGGGGCGGGCTTCGGCTTGGGCGCCGGGCGCTCCTTGGTGCCGACGGCGATGACGTGGTCGACCGGCTTGGTGGTGACCTCGTCGCTGCGCAGCGTGGAGGTGACCTCCTTGCCGTCGACCGTGATGGTCGCGAAGGTGCGGGTGCGCTCGCCCGGGGCGCCCTCCTGGACGACCTTCTTCTCGCCGACGTACAGCGAGCCGTCCTGACGCTCGACGGTGGAGAAGTCGACTGGCTCGGTCTCGGTGCGCTCGCCCGCGGCCACGCGGGTGACGGTGACCTGGACGGTGCCGTCGTCGGCGGCGCCGATCTCGATGCGGTCGGTGCGGGATACCTCCACGTCGGCCGCCTCGAGGGCGTCCTGGACATGGGCCTCGCCGTCGAGCTGGACCCGGGTGGTCTCGCCGTCGGCGACGACGTCGGCCTCGCCGTCGATGACGAGCGGCAGGTTCAGCGCGTCACGCTCGAACGAGCGGGAGGCGGCCAGGGTGACGTCGCGACCGGACTCGAAGAGGCCTCCGACGAGGTCGCCCTGGGTCAGCGCCGTGGTCCAGACGACCTGCGGCTCACCGTTGACGTCGACCGTCACCTGGCGGGCGGTCCGCACGACGACGTCCGCCCCGTCGTCGAGAGAGCTCTCCGGCCCCGGGGCCAGCAGGTCGTTCTCGCCGATGGTGATGCCCTGCTCGGCGAGGAGGCCCTCGACCGAGCCGGCGAAGGTGGAGACGGTGCGGGTCTCGCCGTCGATCTCGAGGTCGACGCTCTTGTGGGCGTGGGCCGCGACGGCGCCGCCGGCGACGAGCACCGGGGCCAGACCGAGGGCGATGAGGGGAAGGAGCCGGCGCTTCTTGGCCGGGGCGGCGGTCTCGACGCTGGGGGCGGAGTCCGCGGCGTAGGGATCGGTGGTGGGCTGGAGTGGGTTCGGCGCGCTCACGTTCGTCCTTTGTCGCGCGGCCCGGGCACAGGGAAGTCGGCGGGCGGGGCGAGTGGGGGCTCGCCACGTGCCTGGTGAGGCACGCCCGACCGTCAGCCTGATCCGGCGGTCAATACAGGCCGCGAGGGCCCGTCCTACGGTCCGACACGGCGGACCGGGGTCAAACGTAACCGAATCGTTATCTCCGCGTCCAGGTGTCGTGGCCCACACGTGACGGCCGCGTGTGCGCCGCGCCACCGATCTGCGACGCGGCGGGGTACCGGCTCAGTACCAGCCGACGCTCTGGGAGTGGCCCCAGGCGCCGCACGGGGTGCCGTAGCGGTCAGCGATGTAGCCCAGGCCCCAGGTGATCTGAGTGGCCGGGTTGGTCGCCCAGTCGGCACCGGCAGAGGCCATCTTGGAGCCGGGCAGCGCCTGCGGGATCCCGTACGCGCTCGACGTCGGGTTGTCGGCCGTCACGCTCCAGTTCGACTCCCTGGTCCAGAGGCTGTCCAGGCACTGGAACTGGTCGGCCCCCCAGCCGCGGGCGGCGGCGAGCTGACGGCCGATGGCGCGGGGGTCGCCCGAGACGCTCACGGACGGCGCCGGGGCCTCGGCGACCTTCGGCTTGGTGCCCACGAGCACGACCTCGTCGACCTTGGCGCTCGAGACGACGGTGGCGACCAGCTCGCGGCTGACCTCCTCGCCCCCCGCCGTGACGACGCGGTAGGTGTTGGTCGTGACGCCGTCGACGCCCTTCGTCTCCACCTTCCGCTCCCCCTCGGGGAGGGAACCGTCCTTCTTCTCGACGACGCCGTGCTTGTCCACCGTCTCCTCGGTGAGGTGCTCGGCGCTCGCACGCAGGACCTCGACCGTCTGGTCTGCGGGAACGGCGGCGCTCAGGCTGGCCGTGACGACGTCGTCCTCCCCGACGACGATGCCGGCCTCGCGCAGCGCCTCGCCGAGCGTGCCGGCCGTCGTGGTGACCTCGCGGGTCTCGCCGTCGACGGCGACGGTGAAGGTGCGGGCCCCGTCGGCCTCGAGAGCGAGCCGGCCGGCGGCCTCGGAACGGGAGGCGGTGTCACCGTCGCGCAGCGCGAGCGTGCCGGCCTCGATGGCGGCGAGGTCCGCGTCGGCGACGCCGGCCTCGGCGGAGCCCTGCGTGACGGCGAACGCGCCGGTGCCGAGGACGACGGCGCCCAGCACACCGCCTCGCATGGCCTTCACCGCGAGCGCGGGGAGGGCGATGGAACCGGAGGTCGCACCCTCCTCCGCCGCCCTGCGCTGCTCCTCCGCGAGACGGAGGGCGCGCCGGGTCCCGGGGGCGGGAACACCGATGAGGGGCGTCGTGTCGTTCAGGAGCGCAGCGTCGCTACGCTCCGCGGTGTGTCGTGCCACGAAGTGCTGTCCTGTCTGGAGGGGAGACCGGGCCGGATGCGACCGTAACCGATTTGTTATCTATTGCAAAGTCGGCCGTAACCAGATGTGGACGTGATCTGCCCGTCACTTCCAGGAGGGGCCGGCCCGCACGTGCGAGAGCCAGCACGTGGGAGCGGTCAGCACGTGCGAGAAGTCATGAACTCACCACCTGAACCCGCCCCGGCGCGAGACGTCAACTTCTCCCCGACAGGTCAACCTCTTCCCGACAGGTCAACTTCTCCCCGAGTCGCGACGACGCCTGGACCAGAGTCATTGGCCGGTCCAGGTGGAAACGTGACGTCTCGGGGAGGAGTTGACAACTCACGGAGGACTTGACGTCTCACCGCTGAGGGGGTGGGGCGGGTGAGCCCGCCCGGAGCGGTTACCAGGTGCCGTAGACGGTGTCGGTGTTCGCGGTGAGCCGCTCGCAGGCGGCGCCGAGCTCCAGCCCGAGCTGCTCGGCGATGGTGCGCACCGTGATGGGCATGACGTAGGAGGCGTTGGGGTGGCCGCGGTACGGCGCGGGTGTGAGGTAGGGCGCGTCCGTCTCGACGAGCACCAGCTCCGGCGGCAGCTCCCGCAGCGCGGCGCGCAGGGCGTCGTTGCTCTTGAACGTCACCGGTCCGGCGAAGGACGCGTACCAGCCGTGCTCGGCGCAGGTGCGGGCCAGGTCCACGTCCCCGGAGAAGCAGTGGAAGACGACGCGCTCGGGGGCGCCGTCGGCGAGGAGGGTCTCGACCACCTCGGCGTGGGCCTCGCGGTCGTGGATCTGCAGCGCCTTGCCGAGCTCCTTGGCCAGGGCGATGTGCTCGCGGAAGGCACGCAGCTGGTGGTCCCTGCCCTCGTCGCCGGTGCGGAAGAAGTCCAGGCCGGTCTCGCCCACCGCGACGACCCGCTCGTCGCGGGCGAGCTCGGCGACCCGGGCGATGGCGTCGTCGAGCGAGAGGGCGTGGTGGTCGCGCACCGCCGGGTCGAGCCCGTCCGGCGCGATCTCGCGCACGTCCGCGTGCAGGGGCGCCTCGTTGGGGTGGATGGCCAGCGCCGCGGCGATCTCGGGGTGGGCGTGCGCCAGGGCGACCGACCCCGCGAGCGAGGGGACGTCGCAGCCGACGGTGAGGATGCGCGCGACGCCCGTGCGGGCGGCCCGGGCCACCTGCTCCGCCGTCGTCAGGGGCGCCTCGCCCGGCGGGAGAGCGACGTCGAACTCGTCGACGGGTGCGCCGTCGTCGTCCAGGACGGGCAGGTGGGCGTGGTTGTCCACCACCGGCGACGGCAGCGGCTGAGGCTCCTCGGGCCAGCCGCGGCGCTTCTTCTGCTGCTTCTTGCTCACCGCGGGCTGGCTCGCCGCGGCCTGGCTCACCGCTGACTCGCTCACGCGCGACCGGCTCACCGCCCGCCTCACGCCGTGGGCCGGCTGCCGCGCAGGCGGGCGAGCTCGGACTCGACGACGTCGTCGTCGAGCTTGGTGAACACGGGCGTCGGCTTCGCCACCGGAGTCCCGGGCACCACGGGCCGGGGCGTCCACGGGGCCATGTTGTCCCCGCGGCGGTAGTCGCCGGTGATGACGGGGTACGGGTCACCGCCGTCGAGGTCCTCGACCTCCTCCAGACGCGGCATGGGGGCGATGGTGCCGGTGCCGCCGAGGACACGGTCGACGTCGTTGGCCGAGTGCGGCAGGAACGGGCTGAGCATGACGTTGAGGTCGGCGACAGCCTGCGCGAGCGTGTGCAGCACGGTGGCGAGGCGCGGCCGCTGCTCGGGCGCCTTGAGCTTGAAGGGCTCGGTGCGGGTGACGTAGGTGTTCGCCTCACCGACCAGGCGCATGACCTCGCTGAGGGCGGCGCGCTGGCGGTGGTGGGCGATGAGGTCGCCCACGGTGGTGAACCCGGCGCGGATCTGGTCACGCAGGTCGGTGTCGATCTCCTCGAGCTCGTCCGGTGCCGGGATCTCGCCGAAGTTCTTGGCGATCATCGACGCCGTGCGGTTGACGAGGTTTCCCCAGCCCGCGACGAGCTCGCCGTTGGTGCGGCGGACGAACTCGGACCACGTGAAGTCGGCGTCCTGGGTCTCGGGGCCGGCTGCGGAGATGAAGTAGCGCAGGGCGTCCGGCTGGTAGCGCTCGAGGACGTCGCGGACGTAGATGACGACGCCGCGCGAGGAGGAGAACTGCTTGCCCTCCATGGTGAGGAACTCGCTCGAGACGACCTCGGTGGGCAGGTTGAGGGTGCCGTAGGTGCCCGGCGCCCCGCCCCGCTCCCCCTCGC
Organism: Georgenia soli; assembly: GCF_002563695.1. Taxonomy (NCBI): domain Bacteria; kingdom Bacillati; phylum Actinomycetota; class Actinomycetes; order Allobogoriellales; family Allobogoriellaceae; genus Georgenia; species Georgenia soli. The sequence continues at coordinate 1,195,143 of NZ_PDJI01000004.1, forward strand.
CGTTGTAGCCGAGCAGCTCGGCGGGCCAGATCTGGGAGTGGAAGACGATGTTGTCCTTGCCCATGAAGTAGTAGGACAGCGCCTCGGGGTCGTTCCACCACTGCCGCCAGGACTCGGGGTCGCCAGTGCGCCTGGCCCACTCGACGGAGGCGGAGAGGTAGCCGACGACGGCGTCGAACCACACGTACAGGCGCTTGGTGGGCTGGTCCTCCCAGCCTGGCACGGGGATGCCCCAGTCGATGTCCCGCGTCATGGCGCGCGGTTTGATCTCCTCGAGGATGTGCTGGCTGAACTTGATGACGTTCGGCCGCCACGTGCCGGAGGCGGCGCGGTCGTCCAGCCACTTCCCGAGCGCGTCCGCGAGCGCCGGGAGGTCGAGGAAGTAGTGGGTGGTCTCGACGAACTCCGGCGTCTCCCCGTTGATCTTGCTGCGCGGGTCGATGAGGTCGGTGGGGTCGAGCTGGTTGCCGCAGTTGTCGCACTGGTCGCCGCGGGCGTCTTGGTAGCCGCAGATAGGGCAGGTGCCCTCGATGTAGCGGTCCGGCAGGGTGCGGCCGGTGGAGGGGCTGATCGCGGACTGCGTGACCTGCTCGACCATGTACCCGTTGTCCCGGACCGTGCGGAACATCGCCTGCACCACGGCGTAGTGGTTGCGGGTGGTGGTGCGGGTGAACAGGTCGTAGCTCAGGCCGAGGGCCACGAGGTCCTCGACGATGACGCGGTTGTTGCGGTCGGCGAACTCCTTGGCGCTGACCCCGGCGGCGTCGGCGGCGACGAGGATCGGCGTGCCGTGCTCGTCCGTGCCGGAGACCATCAGCACGTCGTGGCCCGCCATGCGCATGTAGCGGGAGAAGACGTCTGAGGGGACGCCGAAGCCGGCGACGTGACCGATGTGGCGCGGCCCGTTGGCGTACGGCCAGGCCACGGCGGAGAGGATGCGCGTCATGGGCCCAGCCTAGTTGGCACGGCGCGCGCCCCTGCCGACGGCGTCCGCTTCCGCCGTCGTCACTCTTCCGACGGCGCAGGCTCCCCCGCCGTCGTGCCTGCGTCCCCGCCCCAAGGCCGGCTCCCAGGGTGTCACCGGGCCGGGATATCGTCGGTGACCATGAGCCAGATCGGAGCGCACGTCGACCAGGAGGACCCCGTCGGTGAGGCACTGGCCCGCGGCGCGGACCTCGCCCAGTTCTTCCTCGGTGACCCGCAGGGCTGGAAGGGGCCCGAGGTGCGCTACCCCGGCGGCGCGGAGGCACTGCGGAGCGCGGCGGCGGAGGCCGGCGTCACGCTGTACGTGCACTCGCCGTACGTGATCAACGTCGCGACGACGAACAACCGGATCCGCATCCCCAGCCGCAAGCTCCTCCAGCAGCACCTCAACATGGCCGCCGAGGTGGGCGCGGCCGGGCTCGTGGTGCACGGCGGTCACGTGCTCAAGGACGACGACCCGGCCAAGGGCTTCGACAACTGGCGCAAGTGCATCGACGGGCTGGAGATGCCGGTCCCGCTGCTGATCGAGAACACGGCCGGCGGGAACCGGGCCATGGCGCGCGGCCTCGAGCGGCTGGAGCAGCTGTGGGGCGCCGTGCTCGAGGCGGACGGCGGCGACACCGTCGGGTTCTGCCTCGACACCTGCCACGCCTACGCGGGGGGCGAGCCCCTGTCGGGCATCGTCGATCGGGCGCGGGAGATCACGGGCCGCATCGACCTGGTCCACGCCAACGACAGCCGCGACGCCTTCGACTCCGGCGCGGACCGGCACGCCAACCTCGGCGAGGGCAGCCTCGACCCCGACGAGCTCGCCGACGTCGTGCGGGCCGCGGGCGCGCCGGTGGTCGTCGAGACGCCGGGCGGGGTCGCCGAGCACAGTGCCGACATCGCGTGGTTGCGCGAGCGGCTGGCCTGAGGACGGCGTCGGCCTCAGGACGTGGCTGCCTCAGAAGGCGGCCGGTCTGAGCGCGGGGTCCGTCAGCGCATGCCGAGCAGGTGCGGGACCGCGCGCTCCGAGCGCAGGTCCTGAGGGGCCGGGCCGAACGGCCTGACGTCCTGGCGGCAGACGGCCCCGTCCCGCGCCTCGAGGTCGACGAGGTACGTGGCGATCGCCGCGCTGGCGCACGTGCTCGGCACGATGGTGGTGTGGCCGTACCCCTCGACGGTGAGCACCCGCGCGTCCGGCCAGTGCTCGGCGTACGGCGCCGTGTCCCGGTACGGGGTGGCGGGGTCGAACCGCGTGCCGATCACCAGCACCGGCTCGTCGGTGGTCTGGTCCCAGGGACCGGTGTAGGCGTCCTCGTCGATGACCGGGATGAACGCGCACGGCTGGGTCGCCCAGACGCGCATGCGGCCGAAGTGGCGCGCCTCCCGCTCGGCCTCGTCGGCCTGGGCCGGGTAGCCGAGGGGGCCCGCCGGGTCCTCGGTGTCGACGCAGAGGCTGGCGTACGCGCCGCCGACGGACGGGTAGTCCTCGATCAGCCGCAGGCGTCGCAGCAGGTCACCGACGGCGTGGTGACCGGGGTCAGCGCTCTCGGACTGGGTGGTCGGGGGCTGCGGTGCGAGCGACGCGAACGCTGCGGCGACGTCGGCCCAGAACCTCGGGTCGTACATCGTCTGGAACAGGACGGACACCGCGTCGTCGTAGCCGAACTCCGTCGTCGTCCCGTCCGGGCCGGGGACCTTCGCCGGTTCGGTGCGGAGGCGGGCCAGGACGGACTCGACGACGTCGCCGGGGTCACCGAGCGCGGCGAGCGCGCAGCCGTTCGGGCCGGCCTCCTTGCAGAGCCGGAGGAACTCGCCGTACACCTCCTCGCCGGCGACGTGCTGGCCGAGGCGCCGCGTGAGTACGCGGTCGTCCCCCTCACCCACCCACACCTCGGGCAGGGCGGTGCCGTCGAGCGTGAGGGCACGGACCCGGTCGGGGAAGAGCTTCGCGTAGGTGGCACCGAGGAACGTGCCGTACGAGTAACCGATGTAGGTCAGCTTCTCGTCGCCGACGGCGGCGCGGAGCAGGTCCAGGTCCCGGGCCACGTTGGCGGTGGAGGCGACCGAGATCCGATCGGCGGAGAGCACGGTGCAGGAGGTGCCGAGGGCGGCCATGGACGCGATGTAGCCGGGCTCCTCCTCGGGTGTGACCGGGAAGGCCGGGAGCGTGGAGAGGAAGGCGGACTCCTGCTTGGCGTCGCGGAAGCACGTGGCCGGGTCCGAGGCGCCGACGCCGCGGGGGTCGAAGCCGACGACGTCGAACCTCGCCCGGACCGACGGGGCCAGGAAGTCGCCGCCGAGGGCGTGGAGGGTGGCTACGCCAGGCCCGCCGGGACCGCCGAAGTTGAGGAAGAGGCTGCCGATGCGCTGGCTGGGCGCCGTGGCCGGGAGTCGGGTCAGCGCGATGGTCGTGGTGCCGGCGGCGGGGTCGTCGTAGTCGGACGGGACCTCCGCCGTCGCGCACTGGAACGCCTCGAGGCCTGCCCCGCAGCTGCCCCAGGTCAGGGACGGGACCGCCTGGGACCGGACTGTCCGATCACCCGGAGGTCGGTCGGCGTCGCGTGGCTCGGCCGTCGCCGTGACCGCCGCGGCGACCAGCATGAGCAGGGCGGCGACCGCGGCGGCGAGCTGTCGTCCGGCGGACGTGAGTCCGGCGGGGGCGACGCTGCGTCGCGGTGCGATGAGGGCGTCGTCGACCTTTCGCATGCCTTCCTTGGTAACCCGCCCCGCGGGTAGGGGTCAACGGGTGGAGGACCTGATCTCCTCCGGCCGTCGGAGGAAGAGGGCGGCGACGACGGTGAGGAGCGACAGCACCGCCCCGCAGAGGAAGGCCGTGCGGATCCCGCCCGCCAGGGCCGCCTCCGGGCCCAGCCCGTCCGCCGACAGGCCCGACGCGCGCGTGACCATGACGACGACGAACAGGGCAGTTCCAGCCGCGCCGGCCAGCTGCTGCAAAGTGCCGACCAGCGCGCTGCCGTGCGCGTACAGCTCTGGCCGGACGGCACCGAGCGATGTGGTGAACAACGGCGTGAACATCAGCCCCAGCCCCACGCTCAGGACCACGTGGATGCCGAGCACGAGGAGCGACGGCGTGCTCTCGCCGAGGAAGGTCAGGGACCAGAGAGCGGCGCTCGTGAGCACGGCACCGGGGACGACGAGCACCCGGGGCCCGCGCCGGTCGTAGACGCGCCCGACCACCGGGCCCATCAGCCCCATGAGGAGACCGCCCGGGAGCAGGAGCAGGCCGGTGGAGAGCGGGTCGAGGCCGAGCACGTCCTGGGCGTAGATCGGCAGCAGGATGATCGTGCCGAAGAGGGACGCCATGAGGACGAACATGAGACCGACACCGATCGCGAACATCGGCGCCAGGAGGGTCCGCAGGTCGAGGAGCGCGCGGTCGGAACGTTGGAGCGCGAGCTGCCGCAGCACGAAGGCGACGAGCGCGATCACGCCGGTGGTCAGGGGGATCCACGGCTGGAGGGTCGGCGCCCCGTGGGCGGCGGAACCGATGGCGCTCAGCCCGTAGATGAGCCCGCCGAACGCCGTCGCGGACAGGAGCACCGACAGCACGTCGATGGAGCCCGGTCGGGTGGCGGTGACGTTGCGGATCCGCGCAGCGCCGAGGCCCAGCGAGAACAGGGCGATCGGCAGCACGAGCCAGAAGAGCCAGCGCCAGTCCAGCACGCTGAGGACGAGCCCCGAGATCGTCGGGCCCAGTGCCGGCGCCACGGACATCACGATCGAGATGTTCCCCATGGTGCGGCCCCGCAGGTTCGGCGGGACCAGGGTCATGATCGTCGTCATCAGCAGCGGCATCATGATCGCCGTGCCGGTGGCCTGCACCACCCGCCCCAGCACGAGCGCGGCGAACCCCGGCGAGATCGCGCACAGCAAGGTGCCCAGGCTGAAGAGCGACATGGCTGCGAGGAACATCGGCCGCGTGTTGAAGCGCTGCAGCAGGAAGCCGGAGATCGGAATGACCACCGCCATGGTGAGCATGAACGCGGTGGTGAGCCACTGCGCCGAGGTCGCCGGCACGCCGAGCCCGTCCATGATGCGAGGCAGCGCCACGCCCATGACCGTCTCGTTGAGGATGACCACGAACGCCGAGACGAGCAGGAGCGAGATGACGAGCCGGGTGGACGGTTCCAGACGGTCGGTCGGAGCAACGGCGCCGCTCTCCACGCCGTCAGGCGCTACCTCGGTGGCGAGGCGGTTGTCAGGCACAGGTCCTCCGGTCTGGGTTCTACGGATGGCTCATCACTGAGGCAGACGGTTCGCCCGTACTGCACACAGATGGCGACCTTGGTCGGTCGGTCGGTCGCCCCGACTGCGTCGTGTGCGCGCGTCGTGCACTCGGGACACTTCCGCGCCTCGAATCACTCGCGAGTCCGCGGCATGCTTCGTCGGCGGTCGGCGACCACTCGATTGTGGTCGGCGTGCCGGTGTCTGAAAAGCGAATATTCGCGTGCCGCGGGTCTTCCCGGTCGCCGCGCATTTTGGCGCCAGGCGGTCCACCGGGAGAATGAGCCGCAAAGCGCCCCGCCTCCCCCAGGCGGGCCGGGATCGGAGGTCGTTGTGAGCCAGAACGCCGACCAGGGCGGACGGGCCCTCATCCTCGTGGACGTCCAGCCCACGTTCTGCGAGGGGGGCGCCTTACCTTCCCCAGGAGCCAACGCCGTCTCGGAGCGGGTGGCGCGTTACACCGCTGGTCATCGTGACGAGTACGCGGCAGTGGTGACGACGCAGGACTGGCACATCGATCCGGGCTCCCACTTCTCGGACGACCCGGACTTCGTCGACACCTGGCCCCCGCACGGGGTGGCCGGCACCCCGGAGGCCGAGCTGCACCCGGCGCTCTCGGGGCTCGCGTTCGACGCTTCCGTGAAGAAGGGGCAGTACGCCGCCGCGTACTCCGGGTTCGAGGGCACGGACGAGGAGGGACGCACCCTCGCCCAGATCCTCCGCGATGCCGACATCGCGTCGGTCGACGTGGTGGGGCTCGTGGAGTCGCACTGCGTCAAGGAGACAGCCCTGGACGCCAAGAAGCTGGGCCTGCAGACACGCGTGTTCACCGATCTCACCGTCCCGGTGAGCCCTGAGCTGGGCGCGCTCGCCCGCGAGCAGATGACCGCCGCCGGCATCACGCTCGAGGAGTCGGGGCTCGGGTCGGACTCCTAGCTTCTACCTCAATCCGTTCGGCGTACCGGAAGAATCCGTCGACGAGGCGCCGGGGTTCGTGGGCCCCGTCAGAAGGGTGGTTCGTCGTCGGGGTGTTCGTGGCGGGGCAGGGTGGTGACGTGTCCGTCGGGGGTGCGGCGGTAGCGGTGGCCGCTGGGGGTGGTCCAGATGAAGGTCCCGGGTTGGGGTTGTTCGACGTGGAAGGCGCCGCAGGTCTTGCGGGGGTGGTCGTGCTCGCACATGGGTGCGAGGTTGTAGACGGCGGTGTGGCCGCCGCTCGCCCAGGAGACGGAGTGGTCGAGCTGGCAGTGGCGGGCCGGGACGGTGCAGCCGGGGGCGATGCAGGTGCGGTCGCGTTCGCGGACGAGGCGGGCCATGTCGGCCGGGGGCCGGTAGGTGGTGCGGCCGACGTCGAGGACGGTGTCGGTGAAGGGGTCGACGACGACGCGGCGCCAGGTCCCGCCCAGGGCGAGGGCGCGGGCGGCCTCGTGGGTGATGGGGCCGACGCCGTCGAGGTGGGCGATCGGCCCGTCGGGTTCGTCGCCGTAGGTGTCCAGCGGGTCCCCGTCCGGGGCGGGCGGGAAGAACGCCGACCCCCACGTACCGCCGGGCGGGCCGCCGCTGTCGCCCGGGCTGCCGGTGCCGGCCGGGCCCGGTGAAGCACCGGCGTCTGGTTCCGCGCCGGTGCCGCAGGCGGCCGCGCCCTGGGATCTCTGGGCGGCGGTGCCGACGAGGACTCCGGTGGCGGGCAGGTCCGGTGGGAGGGCGACGGCGAGGGGGACGGTGAGGTTGACGGTGATCTTGTCCGACAGGGCGAACGGACCGGTGGGGCCGCCCGGTCCGGGCGCCTCGCCGATGCGGCCGGCGGCGAACGCGCCGGCGGCCATGGCGACCGCGGCGTCGAAGCGCAGCTGGTCGGTGGTGCGGGCGTCGCCGGCGGCGCGGGCGGCGACCGCGGCGGCCTGCAGGGTCGCGTCCAGGACGATGAGCTCGTGGGCGGGGCCGTCGAGCAGCATCGTCGCGGTGCCGTCCCGCCCGGGCCGCAGGTGGGTGGCCTTGCGGGCGGCGGCGGCGCGGCGTTGCCGGTCGTGGGCGTCGGGCGGGTCGGCGGCGACCAGGGCGGCGTTCAGGTCGCGCTGGAGCTGGGGGTGGGTGCGCCGGGGCGCGGTGGGCAGGACGGTGTCCTGGACGCCCCAGGCGACCGGGCCGGGCCGGCCGGACAGGGCGGTGGCGATCATGCGGGCCTTGCGCGCGTCGATCAGCCCCGCCGCCAGCGCGTCCCCGGTGGGGGCGAGGACGCCGGTGAAGGCCTGGCCGAGGTCGACCAGCTTGCCGGCCTCCTGCCGGGTGACCCCCAGGCGCATGCCGAGCTCGTCGGCGGCGAGGTCGACGTCGCTCACGCCGCGACGGGTGGGCATTCGGCCGTGCATGGAGTCCCGTCCCGCGAGGGCGGCCGCGGCGCGGGCCGCGCCGGCCGCGGCGGCGGCCTCGACCCGGCGGAAGGCGGCCACGACCTCGACCGCGGTGTAGTCGTCGACCTCGTCGGGCTCGACCGCGAGCAGCAGGCCGAGCAGCTCCCCGTCCGGCGCCGCGTGCGCGAGCAGGCCCGCGCCTTCCTCGGACTCCGAGAGCACCGCCCCGACCGGACGCCCCCCGACCCGGCCCGGCACCGCACCCACCGGGCGTAGGGCGGGCACGAGCTGCCGGCGATCCGCCGGCCCGGCCGTGCGCTCTGGGCCGGCCGGCCCACTGTCGTGGTCGTCCTGATCGACCGGCGCGTCCGGGACGGCCGAGCCCGCGTGCCGGGCGCAGCCCACCCCCAGCCGGCACCACAGGCACCGGTCCGGACCGGCCGCCCCTGCGACGTCGTCGTCCCCCGGAATCTCAGCATCATCGCTCATGCATCAAACATACGTTCGACCACCGACATCCGCCCCGGACCGCCCCTCTGCTGGGGACAAGCCATCATCAGGCGGAGCTGTGGACGACGCGGCACGCCATGTGGCGACGTCGAACTGCGGCTCCCTCATGCAGTGGGCCATGACTCCATGGCGTCACTAGGGTTCTGATCTACGGTCCTCGGGACGAGGACGAGCTCGAGGCGGTCGTCTCGGTGATCGAGGAGAGTCTGGCGTTCGCCCGTTCCGGTCCAGGGCAGTCCCGCACGGGCTGACCGGCCGTCGCAGAGCCGCGAGCGGTCCCGGTGCGGCAGCTATGGATGGCGCCGCCAGGTGCCCTGATCTCCGCGTCCGAACGCTGCGAGCTCCGCCGTCAGCGCCGCGCGTCCAGCGCGGCCTCGTACAGGTCGCGTTTGCCCAGCCCTGTCTCCCCCGCGACGGTCGCCGCGGCGTCCTTGAGGCGAGCTCCGCCGTCGGCGAGCGCAAGGACACGACCGACGTGGTCGGCGACCGACGGCGTCGCCGGCTCCGCACCCGCGACGACCACCGTGATCTCGCCCTTGACCCCGTCCTGCGCCCAGGCGGCGAGGTCGCCCAGGGGTTCGCGTCGGACCTCCTCGTACGTCTTGGTCAGCTCCCGGCACACGGCGGCCCGGCGGTCGGGACCGAAGGCCTCCGCCATGTCCGCGAGCGTGGCGGCGAGCCGGTGGGGCGACTCGAAGAACACCATCGTGCGCGGCTCGTCGGCAAGCGCCTGCAGCGCGCGTGACCGGTCCCCGCCCTTGCGGGGGACGAAGCCCTCGAAGCAGAACCGGTCGGTGGCCAGACCCGAGATCGCCAGCGCGGTGAGTACCGCGGACGGGCCCGGCGCCACGCTCACGCGCACCCCGGCGTCCGCGGCGACCGTGACGAGGCGGTAGCCCGGGTCGGAGACCGACGGCATCCCGGCGTCGGACACCACCAGCACCTTCGCGCCCTCCTGGGCGGCGCGGACGAGCTCCGGCGCACGCTGGTTCTCGTTGTGCTCCTGGTAGCTGAGGACCCGACCGGTGACCTGGACACCGAGACGGCCGGCGAGCGCCCGCAGCCGTCGGGTGTCCTCGGCCGCGACGATGTCCGCCTCGGCGAGGGCTCGGCGGAGCCGGGGGGGCGCGTCGGCCGCGTCGCCGATGGGGGTGGCGGCCAGCAGGATCACGCCCGGGGCCATGGCGGGCGCGTCAGGTATGGCGGGCGCGTCAGGTACGGCGGGCGCGTCCGCGGGATCCTGCGACGGCGTCGCCACGTCAGGGTCGGGAGCGGCGGGGACAGTCACGCTCCCCAGTCTCCCCCATCGCCCTACACTCGCCGGGTGACCATGCCTGACCGGACGCCCCACGTGGGCGGCACCACCCAGTCGGCACGGTCACCACGATCCTTGGGCGACGCCCCGACCGACGACGGCGGCACCGGGCACCTCAGCGACGACGAGCGGCGCGACCTCGCCCGGTCGGTGCTGCGTCGCGGTTTCCGTGAGCGCCGCGCGACCGGCCCGGGGTCCCACGCCGCCCGGGGCCCGAGATCCGCCGTCGAGATCGAGGCCGACCTCCGCAGCCGGCTGGGCCTGCCCGCGCTCGCCGCACGGCTCGACCCCACCGTGCGGCTGTGGGGCTGGCTCGGGCCGCTCCTGGTCACGGTGCTGGCCGCCGTCATGCGCCTGGTGAACCTCAACCACCCGTCCCGCCTCATCTTCGACGAGACCTACTACGTCAAGCAGGCGTTCTCGATGCTCACCCTCGGCTACGAGGGCGAGTGGAAGGCGGAGGACGCCAACGACCGCTTCGTCCGGGGCGACTACTCCGACCTCTCCACGGTGGCCGACTACGTGGTCCACCCGTCGGTCGGCAAGTGGATGATCGCCGTCGGGCTGCGGCTCTTCGGCGCGGACAACGGCGCAGGCTGGCGGTTCGCGGCCGCCGTCGTCGGAACGATCTCCGTGCTGCTCCTCGCCCGGATCGCGTTCCGGATGTTCGGCTCCGTCCTGCTCGCGACGGTGGCCGGGCTGCTCCTCGCGATCGACGGCATGCACCTGACCGAGTCACGCACGTCGCTGCTCGACATCTTCCTCATGTTCTGGGTGCTGGTCGGGTTCTGGTTCGTCCTGAAGGACCGAGACGCCACGCGGGCCGTCCTCGCCCGTCGGACGGCGGAGCAGGTGGCCGCCGAAGAGGCGGCCACCGGAGCCCGGGCGACGTTGACGAACCGGCTCGCCCCCAAGGTAGGACCGCGGTGGTGGCTGGTGGGCGCCGGCGTCGCCCTGGGCCTGGCGTGCGGGGTGAAGTGGTCGGGTATCTACGCCGTCGCGGTCTTCGGCGTCATGGTGTTCGTCTGGGACACGTGCGCCCGCCGCGCCGTCGGGGCCCGCTCCTGGCTCGCGGACGGCGTGCTCCGCGGCGGGCTGCCGGCGTTCCTCGCGCTCGTCCCGACGGCGGCGCTCACCTACGTGGCGACCTGGTTCTCCTGGTTCACTCACCCCGACGCCTACCGGCGGCAGTGGGCGGCGGACCTGCGGGCGAGCGGGGCGACCGTGCCGCGCTCGTGGCTGCCGGACTCCCTCAACTCCTGGTGGGAGTACCACCTGGTGATGTGGGACTTCCACAACAACCTCACGCCCGAGCACGCCTACGCCTCCCACCCCGTCGGCTGGCTGATCCAGTGGCGGCCGACCTCCTTCTACTGGCCCGACCCCGCCCCGCCGCCCGAGGCCTGCGGCGCGCAGCGGTGCGTGGAGGCGATCACCTCGATCGGCAACCCCGTCGTCTGGTGGCTCGCCGCGCTCGCCCTGCTGGTGCTGATCTACATCGCCGTGCGGGGGCGCGACTGGCGCGCCTGGGCGATCCTCGCCGGGTACGCCGCCATGTACCTGCCCTGGTTCGCCTACGCGCACCGCACGATCTTCACGTTCTACGCCGTCGCCTTCGTCCCGTACGTGGTCCTCTGCCTCGTGTACGTCCTGGGCCGGGTCATGGGTCTCGTGCGCCCGCCCCGACCGTTGCGCGCGTCGGGCGGCGCCGCGGCGCGTGACACCGAGTCGCACGGGGTGCCCACACCGGACGACGGGACGACGGCGGACCTCGGGACGACAAACCACGGGACGGCAATTCACGGGACGACAGGCCCCGGGACGGCGGACCACGGGACGGCGGAGCACGGGACGGCGGAGCATGGGACAGCAGACCCCAGGACGACGGCGGAGCCTTCGCCCGAGCGGCTCTCCGGTGCGCCGGTGACCGCCACGGCCCCGGCGGCAGCCGGAGCCCCGGTAGCCGGCAGAGCTCCGTCCGCGACAGGAGGCGAGGCACCCACCGGCGCCCGTCCCGGGGCAAGCGTTCCGCGAGCGCCGTCGACGCTCGACCTGCTCCTCACGAACGAGGGGTCGGTCCGGCTGACCCGCCGGTCCTGGGTCGTGCTGGGCGTCGTCGTCGGCCTGGCAGTCCTGGCCGCCGCGTTCTGGTGGCCGATCTGGACGGGCCAGACGGTCTCCTACGACTTCTGGCACTGGCACATGTGGCTGCCGAGCTGGATCTGACCGAGAGTCGCAGCGCCTGACGTGCTGCGGCGACGACCGTGCCCGCTGACCTGCGAGGATGGGCAGCCCCGACATCGAGGAGTACCTGTGAGCCGTTCCGTCCGCGGCGCCCGTGTCCTGATCACCGGCGCCACCCGCGGCATGGGCCGCCTGTTCGCCGAGCGTGCCGCCGACGAGGGAGCCGCCGTCATCGTCCTGTGGGGCCGCGACCCCGCGGCCCTCGACGAAACCGCCGCGGCACTGGCCCGGCCCGGGCTCCAGGTGCGCACCGACGTCGTCGACCTCACCGAGCCGACCCAGCTGGACGACGCCGCCGCCCGCCTCCTCGAGGACGGCCTGGTCCCCGACGTGCTCATCAACAACGCCGGCGTGATCACTGGCAACAAGTTCTTCTGGGAACTCGCCGCCGACGACACCACCCGCACCCTGCGCGTGAACACCCTCGCGCCCATGCGCCTGGTCGGTCACCTCCTCCCCGCGATGATCGACGACGGCGGAAGGGCCAAGCGGGTTCTCAACGTCGCCTCGGCCGCGGGCATCGTCCCCAACCCGCGCATGTCGGTCTACGCGGCCTCCAAGGCGGCGCTGCTGACGTGGTCCGACACGCTCCGGCTCGAGCTGGCGCAGGCGGGCCACGAGCAGGTCGCGGTGACGACCTTCAGCCCCTCCTACGTCGACACGGGGATGTTCTCCGGCACCCGCCCGGTGCGGCTGACCCCGGTGCTGACCCCGGAGCGTGCGGTGGCCCAGGCATGGCGGGCGATGCTGGCCGGACGTGCGCACATCGTCACCCCGCCCACGGTCCACGTGGCCCGGGCGGCGCGCGGGGTGCTGCCGTCACGTGCGTGGGACGCGCTCGCCTCCGTGTTCGGGGTCCACCGCTCGATGGAGACGTTCACCGGCCGCGACCGCTGACCCGGCGGACGCCACGGGCGCACCGTCCGCGACCGAAGGTCAGGGCCGCACGACCCACACCGACTCCGCCGCCGTCAGCCCCATCTCGACGGGGCCCGGCTCGTCGCCGATCTGCACCGTGAGGGTGCCGGCGAAGTCGCGGCGGTCGACCACGTGCAGCTCGGTGTCCAGGGCCACCCCGAGGTCGTCGAAGTAGCGCAGCACCTGGGGGTCGGTGTCTGAGATGCGGGCCACGCGGACGCGGGCACCGCCTGGCACGAGGTGGAGCTGGCTGGCCGGCGGGGCGGGCACCGAGCCCTCGCGGCTCGGGATGGGGTCGCCGTGCGGGTCCCGCCCCGGGTACCCAAGCCGGGCGTCCAGGGCGTCGACGAGCCGGTCGGAGACGGCGTGCTCGAGCACCTCCGCCTCGTCGTGGACCTCGTCCCAGCCGTAGCCGAGCTCCACCACGAGGAAGGTCTCGAGGATCCGGTGCCGCCGCACGACGGCGAGCGCGGCCTGCCGACCTGCCTCGGTGAGCTCGATCGCCCCGTAGCGCGCGTGGGCGAGCAGCCCCTGCGCGGTCAGCTTCTTGACGGCCTCGGAGACCGTCGACGGCGAGAAGCCCATCCGCCGGGCCAGCAACGTCGTGGTGACCGGGTCGTCCGACCACTCCTGCGCCGACCAGATGACCTTGAGGTAGTCCTGGTTGGCGGCGGTCAGCTCGTCGATCACGGCGCCCACGCTACGCGACGGTGGGTCGCTGCCCGCCGCCGACGGCGGAGCAGCCCGCCGCGCGGCGCGAAGAGGTAGGCGCCGGTGAAGGCGGCGCCCTGCGCGAGGACCACCATCGGGCCCGACGCGGTGTCGAGGTAGTAGCTGGCGTAGATCCCGACGACGGCGCAGACGGCCGCCAGGGCCGGCGCCACGAGGAGCATGCGCGCGATCCGGTCGGTCAGCAGCCGGGCCGTGGCGCCCGGGATGATGAGCATCGCGACGACGAGCACCACGCCGACGGCCTGCAGCGCGACGACCACCGTGAGCGCCAGCAGGCCCAGGAGCATCGCGCCGAGCCGCCGGGGGCTGAGCCCGATGGCCTGGGCGTGCGTGGGGTCGAAGGCGAAGAGCGTGAGGTCGCGCCGCCTCAGGAGCAGCACGGCGAGCGTGACGGCCCCGAGCACGAGGACCTGCGCCAGGTCCGCCGTCGAGACGCCGAGAAGGTTGCCGAAGAGGATGTGGTTAAGGTCGGTCTGGCTGGGCACCACGGAGATCAGCACGAGCCCCAGCGCGAAGAGGACGGTGAAGACCACGCCGATGGCCGCGTCCTCCCGGATCACCGATCTGTCGCGCACCACCCCGATCAGCCCCACGGCCAGCAGGCCGAACACGAGCGCGCCGACGGCGAACGGGGTGCCGAGGAGGTAGGCGAGGACGACGCCGGGCAGGACGGCGTGGGAGACGGCGTCGCCCATGAGCGACCAGCCGATGAGCACGAGCCAGCAGCTCAGCACCCCGCACACGACGGCGGCGACGACGGAGACGGCGAAGGCCCGCTGCATGAACCCGTAGGCCAGCGGCTCGGCGAGGAGCTCGATCATCGCGGCACCTCCGCCGGGTCGACGCCGAACGCGCGGGCGAGGTTCTCGGGGCGCAGCACCTCGGTGGGCGCGGCGTGGAGGATGACGTGGTGGTGCAGGAGCACCGCGTCGTCGCAGAGCTCGTCGAGCCGCTGCAGGTCGTGGGTGGAGACGAGCACGGTGCGGCCGCCGGCGGCGAGGTCCCGCAGCAGCGTGGTCAGCGTCGCCTCGGTGCGCCGGTCCACGCCGGCGAACGGCTCGTCGAGGAGCAGCACGCTCGCCTCCTGCGCCAGACCGCGCGCGACGAACGCCCGCCGGCGCTGCCCGCCCGAGAGCGCACCGATCTGGCGGTCCGCCAGGTCGGTGAGCGAGACCCGGGCGAGGGCGGCGTCGACGGCGCCGTGGTCGGCGCGGCGGGGCCGGCGGGTCAGGCCGAGGTGTCCGTAGCGGCCCATGAGGACGACGTCGCGCACCGAGAGGGGGAAGGTCCAGTCGACGTCCTCGGTCTGCGGCACGTAGGCGACCGTCCCGTGACGGCGCGCGTGCTCGGTGCCGCGGCCGTGGACCCGGACGGTCCCGGCGTCCGGGCGCACCAGTCCCATGACGGCCTTGAACAGGGTCGACTTGCCGGAGCCGTTCATGCCGACGAGCCCGGTGACCCGCCCCGCAGCGAGGGAGAATGTGGCGCCGTCGAGCGCGGTGACGGCGCCGTAGCGCACGGTCAGCCCGCTCACCTCCAGGCTGGGTGGGGCGAGAGTTGTCTCCATCACGGTTCCTTCCCGGTGAGCCCGGCGACGATGGTCGCGGCGTCGTGCCGCAGCAGGTCGAGGTAGGTGGGGACCGGCCCGTCCGGCTTCGAGAGGGAGTCGACGTAGAGGGTGCCGCCGTACCGGGCGCCGGTCTCGGCGGCCACCTGGCGCTGCGCCGTGCCGTTGACCGTGGACTCGCAGAAGACGGCGGGTACGTCGTCGGCCCGCACGCGGTCGATGACCGCGGCCACCTGCCGCGGGGTGGACTGCCGCTCGGCGTTGACCGGCCAGAGGTACGCCTCCTCCAGGCCGGCGTCGCGCGCCAGGTACGAGAACGCGCCCTCGCACGTGACGAGCACGCGGTGCTGCGGGGGCAGCGTGGCCAGCTCGGCCACGAGCTCCTCGCGGACCTTCTCCAGCTCGGCGGCGTACGCCCGCCCGTCGGCGGCGTAGTCGTCGGCGTGGGCGGGGTCGAGCTCGCTCAGGGCCTCGACGATGTTCTGCACGTAGATCTGGCCCGCCCGCGGCGACATCCACGCGTGCGGGTTGACGGCGTCCTTCCGCCCCGCGATCGGGATCGGCTCCACGCCCTCGCTGAGGACGACGTGCCTCGCGCCGACGTCCGACATGAACTGCGCGAACCAGGCCTCCAGCCCGAGACCGTTGTCGAGGACGAGGTCCGCTCCCTCACCGCGCCTCAGGTCGTCGGGGGTCGGTTCGTACCCGTGGATCTCGGCGCCGACGTCGGTGATGGACTCGACGCGCACGTGCTCCCCGCCGACGTTGCGGGCCATGTCTGCCAGGACCGTGAACGTCGTCAGGACCAGCGGGCGGCCGTCGTCGGGCCCGGCGTCCGGCCGCTCCGCGGCCCCCTCGGTCACGGCACAGCCCGCGAGCAGGGGCATGCCGAGGGCCACGACGACGGCGAGGCGTCGTCGGCCCACCCGAGACCAAAGTTTCGGCATGCCGAAATACTAGGCGGAGGGCGGCGCAGTCACCAGGGCGCGGGCGCCTGGGGCGCCAGCCCTCAGGCCGGCGCGACGCCCGCCTGGTCCCAGTCCACGTCCTGCGACGGGTGGAACGCCCAGTCCCGTCCCCGCCACACGGGGACCTGCCCCGCCAGCCGGCGCGAGAACCCGTCGAACCCGTCGCGCTCCCGCACGGCCTGATCGCTCCAGGCCACCTCGGCCACCGCCACCAGCCGCGGCAGCAGCATCGTGAAGAGGTCCTCGCGGGTGGCGACCGTCTCCGTCCACAGGGGCGCCTCCACCCCGCGGACCCGCGCGGCCTCGACGCCGTCGACATGGGTGTCCGGGTCCCACTCCCAGGAGCGGCGCACGTCCACGCACCCGGACCAGTCCAGGCCGAGCGGGAAGTCGGGGGTGTACTTCATGTCGAGGTAGACGTGGTTCGAGGGCGACATGATGACGTCGTGCCCGCGCCCCGCGGCCTCGCGCACCCCGGACGGGTCGAGCGTGGACGCCCAGAGCTGCACGACGGCACCGTCCGGCAGGTCGGCCGCGGCGGCCTCCTGCCAGACGACGAGCGTCTTCCCCGTGCCGGTGACGATCTCGCCGAGCACCTCCACGAAGTCCGCGTAGTCCGCGGACGTGATGGTGTCGACCTCGTCGCCGCCGCCGTGGACGTACGGGCCGGGGGTCAGCTCCGCCAACTCGGTGAAGACGTCGCGGACGAAGGGCAGGGTGGCCGGCTCGTTGAGAGTGATCTTGGAGAAGCCGACGTGGGCCCCGGTGAACACGGGCGTCGGCTCGCCCGACGGCGTCAGCTCGCCGTAGGCGTGCAGGGCCGCGTTGACGTGGCCGGGGACGTCGATCTCCGGCACGAGGGTGATGCGCCGGGCGGCCGCGTGCTCGAGGAGGTCCTCCCAGTCGGCGCGCGTGAGGAAGCCGGCCGGGCCGCCGCCCACCTGGCTGGTGCCCGACAGCTCGGTCAGCCGGGGCCGGGAGGCGAGCTCGAGCCGCCAGCCCTGGTCGTCCGTCAGGTGCAGGTGCAGGGCGTTGAGCTTGTAGAGCGCTGCGAGGTCGATGACCTCCTTGAGCACGTCGACGTCGAAGAAGTGGCGGACCACGTCGATCATCACCCCGCGCCAGGCGTAGCGGGGCGAGTCCTCGATGTGCAGCGCGGGCAAGACCGGTGCCCCGCCCTCCTCGCGGACGAGCGCGGTCTGGAGCAGCTGGATGAGGGTGGTCGCGCCGCGGAACAGCCCGGCCGGCCGGGCCGCCCGCACGAGCACCCGGTCGGAGTCGACGGTCAGCGTGTAGGCCTCCGCGGCGGCCGCCTCGCGGGTCAGCGGCAGCGGCGACGGCTCGACGTCGGTCCGCTCGCCGGCGTCCTCCGTCAGCTCGAGCACCACCGTCGGCGACCCGTCGGCCGAGCCGTGGACGAGCACGCTGGGCCCGCCGGACGCCTCGCCGATGAAGTCGGCGAGGCCGGCCACCGCCGCCGCGTCGAGCCGTGCGGCGTCCGGCGCGACGAGCCGGACGGGTGCGACGAGGCGGAACCCGGGGCCCTCCTGCAGGCGCAGGTGGGTGGGCGCGGGGACGAGCGGGAGCATCGGGACCTCCGTTGACCGGTGCACGGGCGGCACGCCGGCGACCCGGACGGCCACCGACGCGAACACACGCTACTGGCGCGCGAGCTCGGTCCGCCCCACCGGCGCACCCGCCGTCCGGACCCGTTCGGCACGCAGCGCCTCCACGCGGTTCTGCTCCGCGCGTTCCTCGCGGCCCGGGCGGGAGGCGAGGAGGGCCCACAGGATGCAGGTGAGGTCCACGACCTCCTGCATCCACGCGCCGACGATGGCGGGCAGCAGGCCCGCGGCGGCCACGAGCATGAGGACCAGGGAGAAGCCGAGGCCGATGCCGATGGCCTGCCACGCGACCCGCATGGTGCGTCGGCCGATCTGCACGGCGCGCACGGTCCGGTAGAGGTCGTCGAGCATGATGACGACGTCCGCGGACTCGCTGGCCGCCGTCGACCCCTTCGCCCCCATGGCGACCCCCACGTCGGCGACGGCGAGGACCGGGGCGTCGTTGACGCCGTCGCCCACCATCATCACGGGGCGTGCGGTGACCGCCCGGACGGCGTCGACCTTGTGCTCCGGGAGCAGGCCGGCGCGCACGTCGTCGATGCCGATGCCGGCAGCGATGTGGCGGGCGGTCGGCTCGGCGTCACCGGTGAGCATCATCGTCGTGCGCACGCCGGCGCGGTGCAGGCCGGCGAGCGTCTCGGACGTCTCGGCGCGGATCTCGTCCGCGAGCGCGACGACGCCCGCGTAGCGCCCGGCCACGCCCACGTGGACGCCGGTCTGCCCCGGCTCGAGCGGGACGTCGCGGACCCCGCTCACCTCGTCCGCGACGAAGGAGGCCTTGCCGACGACGACGGCGCGCCCGTCCACCCGCGCGCGGACGCCGTGGGCGGTCACCTCCTCGACGTCGGTCGCGGCGGGGACGGTCAGCCTCCGTTCGCGCGCCGCGGCGACGATCGCGGCCGCCAGCGGGTGGGAGGAGTACTGCTCGACGGCGGCGGCGAGCGAGAGGATCTCGTCGGGGCCCAGGCCGTCGGCCACGTCCACGCGGGCCACGTGCGGGGTGCCGTAGGTGAGGGTGCCGGTCTTGTCGAACGCGACGGTCCGCACGCGGGAGAGCTGCTCCAGGGTGCCGCCGCCCTTGACGATGACGCCGTTGCGCGCGGAGCGGGACATGCCGGCCATGAAGGCGACGGGCGCGGCGATGATGA
Organism: Georgenia soli; assembly: GCF_002563695.1. NCBI lineage: Bacteria > Bacillati > Actinomycetota > Actinomycetes > Allobogoriellales > Allobogoriellaceae > Georgenia > Georgenia soli. Next base: position 1,213,735 of record NZ_PDJI01000004.1, read on the forward strand.
GCGGGCAGGGCGTGGCGACCACGAGCACCTCGGCGAAGCGCGTCGCCTCCCCGGAGAGGAACCACGCGAGGCCGGCGATGAGGAACGCGACGACGGTGAAGGGCACCGCGACCCGGTCGGCCAGGCGCACGAACGGGGCCTTGGAGTCCTGCGCCTCACGGACCAGCTCCACGATCCGCTGGTACTGGGAGTCTGCGGCGGCGGCGGTGACCCGGACCCGCACGGCCTCGCCGCCGTTCACCGACCCGGAGAGCAGGTCGTCACCGCGGCGACGGTCGACGGGCAGGGACTCGCCGGTGAGGGAGGACTCGTCGAACGTGGCGTCCTCGGAGAGCAGGACACCGTCGACGGGGACGAGCTCGTGGGGCTTGACGAGCACCTCCTCGCCGACGACGAGCTCGGTGACCGGTACGTCGACCACCGTGCCGTCGGGCAGGAAGCGGTGGCCGATCTGAGGGGCCCGCTCCAGGAGCGCGGACAGCTCGCGGCGGGCGCGCCCGGCCGCGTAGTCCTCGAGCGCCTCACCGCCCGAGAGCATGAGGCAGACCACCAGCGCCGCCCAGTACTCGCCCACGAGCACCGTGGAGACGATGGCGGTGACGGCCAGGAGGTCGATGCCGTAGCTGCCGGCGCGCAGGTCCGCGATCATGCCGCGGGCCTGGAGCGCGGCGACGACGAGCGCGAAGACGGAGATCGTCCAGCGTGCCGCGTCCGGCGGGCCGGCCAGCTCGAGGATCCCTCCGAGCAGACCGACGAGCAGGGTGGCGGTGACCACCCGGTACTCACGAAGGAACCCGACGACGCTGGCCATACCTCATTTGTAGGCCTTTCCCGGCCCTCTGTATAGCAAGGTAAGGCTGCCCTCAACCGCGGAATCCTGCGCTTTCGGAGCAGTCCATGGGTGCACGTCACCCCGGCGTCGGCGGCACCAGCCGCGAGCGTAGTCCGGTCATCAGGACGACTCGGATCCGGGACACACCAGGACGACTCGGATTCCGGCCACACCAGGACGACTCGGATTCCGGCCACACCAGGACGACTCCTAGCCGTTCTGTACGTCTTCACGTCGTTGCGCGCAGTGCAGCAGTCTCACAACCCGTCCAGAAGTGCCGGGAGGGCCGCAGATGGTGGCGAGCGGTCGAGCAGTCGAGCCGGGCGGGGCGGGCGGGCGGTCGAGCGGTCGAGCGGTCGGGCGGTCGAGCAGCGACGTGGTCGGCCGCACGCCCTTCAGGGCGCTGCCGCTACGGTGGGCGGGCCGTACCGCCCCGCGGTACGACGTCGTCCGCCAGCCGAGCCAATGGAGCCCCCAGAACGTGAGTGGTCTCGCCCGTCCCTCGAGCCGGCTGCCCGCATGGCTGCTGCTCGCGGGCATCCTCCTGGTGGCCGTCAACCTGCGGCCGGTGATCTCCTCGGTGGGCCCGGTGCTGCCGGTCATCGGCGCCGACGTCGGACTGGGCAGCGCGGCCCTCGGCGTGCTGGCCGCCGTCCCGATCGTCGCGTTCGCGGTCGTCTCGCCGCTGGTGCACCCGCTGGGGCGTCGCTTCGGGGTGGAGCGCACGGTGGCGGTGGCGCTGGTGGTCCTGGCCATCGGGACGCTGCTGCGCTCGGCACCCGGTCCGGCCGCGGGCCTCTGGGTGGGCACCGCGCTCATCGGCGCCACGATCGCTGTCGGGAACGTGCTGCTCCCGGTGGTGGTGAAGAAGGACTTCCCCTTTCGCGTGCCCGCGACGACCGCCTGGTACGTCGCCACGCAGAGCGTGTTCGCGGCCACCGCGTCCGGCGTGGCGGTCCCGCTGGCCGACCTCGGTGGCTGGCAGCTCGCGGTGGGGATCTGGGTGGTGCCGGTCGCGCTGGCGCTCGCGGTGTGGTTCCCGCGCCTACGCAGGACGACGGCGGCCGTGCGACTCCCCGCCCCGGCAGGCTCCTCCGCCGCGGCTGCGCCGTCGTCCCCTCACGCCTCGGTGTACCGCCGCCCGCTCGCGTGGCTCGTCGCGGCCTACATGGGGCTGCAGTCGACGGTGTACTACACCATGCTCAACTGGCTCCCGACCGTGGAGCAGGACCTCGGCATCGACCCCGCGACGGCGGGCTGGCACCTGTTCCTGTTCCTGGCCGTGGGGATCGTGGGGAACCTGGCGGTGCCCTCGCTCATGCGGGTGGGCGGCGACCAGCGGCTCGCCGCGAGCCTGGTGTCGGTGCTCGTGCTGGTGGCGATGACGGGCATCTGGCTCGCGCCCGGCCTGATCTGGCTGTGGGTCTCCCTCGTCGGGCTCGGGACCGGGTCGGCGTTCGTGGTCGCCCTCTCGCTCGTCGGTCTGCGCGCCGCGGACCCGACCACCGCGAGCCAGCTCTCGTCCATGTCCCAGGCGGTGGGGTACGGGCTCGCCGCCGTGGGCCTCGTCCTGGCCGGCGCCATCCGCGACCTCACGGGCCCGGGGGCGTCCGTGCTGCTGCTCGTCGCCGTCGTCGCCGCGATCCTCCTGGCCGTCGGGCTGAGCGTCGGCAGGCCCCGGACGCTGCACACCTGAGGTCCTTCGGCCGAGACTCTTGCGGGGCGCACGCCGGGCGACATACGGTGCGGAGGAACTTAGGTAAGGCATACCTGAGTCGGACCCCCCAGGGGTGGACATGCTCGCCAACTTCCTCATCGGCCTTCGTGAGGGGCTCGAGGCAGCCCTCGTCGTCGGCATCCTGGTGGCGTACCTCGTGCGGACCGGGCGGCGCGAGCGACTGCCGGAGCTGTGGGCCGGCATAGGGATCGCGGTCGCCGTCTCGCTCGGGTTCGGGGCGCTGCTGACCTTCGGTCCGCAGGGCCTGACGTTCCAGGCGCAGGAGGCGATCGGGGGCACACTCTCCATCGTCGCCGTCGGGCTCATCACCTGGATGGGCCGGACCGCCCGCCATCTCAAGGCCGACCTGCAGCACAAGCTCGACGACGCCGTCGACGCCGGCAGGTGGGCCGTCGCGGTCATGGCCGTCCTCGCCGTGGGACGTGAGGGCCTGGAGACCGCCCTGTTCCTGTGGGCGGGCGCGCAGGCGACCGGGACATCGACGCGGCCGCTGCTCGGCGCCGTCCTCGGGCTCACCGTCGCGGTGGTGCTCGGCTGGCTGGTCTACCGCGGGGCCCTGCGCCTCAACCTCAGGGCCTTCTTCTCGTGGACCGGACTCTTCCTGATCGTCGTCGCCGCGGGCGTGCTCTCTCACGGCGTCCACGACCTGCAGGAGGCCGGCATCCTGCCCGGGCTGAACTCACTGGCTTTCGACGTCTCGGGCCAGGTCCCGCCGTCGTCCTGGTACGGCACGCTGCTCAAGGGCATCTTCAACTTCTCCCCCGCTACCACCTGGCTGGAGGCCGGTGCCTGGGTGCTCTACGTGGTGCCGACGCTCATCCTCTTCGCCCGCTCCGCGTTCCGTCGGCCCGGCGCCGGCGCTCCCTCGCGCGCGGCCGCTCCGCAGAGGGTCGTCGCCTGACCGCCGCGGCCCCATATCGCTCTGGAGGCGTGCGCACTTCGCGTCCTGTCCCCCGGCCCCGGGAGGTCCAGTGGCCCCGTCGCTCTGCCGCACCGCAGTTCCCGTGCTCGCCGTGACGCTCCCGCTCACCGCAGCCGCCTGCACGCCGAACGACTCCGGCGGCCCGGCCGGTCCCGCGGGCGGAGCCACCTCCGCCGGCGGTGGTGCCTCCACCGACGGCGCGCCGACCGACGGCGCCTCCACCGAGGCGACCGCGGCCGGCCGAGCCACCACCGTCACGGTGAGCAGCACCGCCGACTCGTGCAAGGTCTCGGCCGGCACGGCCCCGGAGGGCCCGATCGTCTTCTCTCGGTCACCAACGACGGCACCGAGCCGACGGAGTTCTACCTCTACGAGGAGGACGGTCAGCAGGTCGTCGGCGAGGTGGAGAACATCGGCCCGGGCCTGACCAGGGAGCTCAAGGTCAACGCCGTCGCGGGCATGTACCAGACGGCGTGCAAGCCGGGCATGGTGGGTGACGGCATCCGCGCGCCGTTCACCGTGGAGTGACGCCGGCGCCGGGGATGTCAGGGGCGCGGGACCACCAGCACCGGGACGTCGGCGAACTCCAGCACCTCCCGTGCCACCGAGCCGATGTGGGTGCGGCCCGGCCCACCCGCGTCCGACCGGCCCAGGACCACAAGGTCGGCGTGCCACCGGCGGGCCTCGGCCAGCACGAGGGCGGCCGGCTGCCCCGAGCCGCTGCCGGTCTCCGCCGTGATCCCCTCGTGCTCCGCCTGTGCCGCGACGTGCTGCAGCAGGGCGTCGACGGCGGCGCTGCGCCGGGCGGCGAGCGCCCCGTCACGACCCATCGCCCGCAGAGCGCTCGTCACCTCGCCGTTCCCGCCGACGTGGACGAACCTCACGCCCCCACCGGTGCGGGCGGCGAGCGCGACGGCGAGCCGGGCGGCGGCCAGGGCGGCGGGCGAGTCGTCCACCGCCACCAGGATCCGGCCGAACACCTGACCGCTCATGACCGTCCGCTCCCCTCACCCGGGCCGGGCCGCTCCCCCGGGCTGGGCCGCTCCCCCGGGCCGTGCCCGGCGGCCCACCGCAGCCGGAGGCCCTCGGCCCGCTCGTCCTCCTCCAGGCGCAGCTCGGCCTCGGCCAAGGCCGCCTCGAGGCGTGGGATCCAGCGCTCCCGGACCGCACGCATCCGCCGTCGCGTCGCCCGCTCCTGCTCCTCGGGCACCCGCACGGCGGCCTCGGCGGCGGCGTGGGCCACCGCGGCCTCGAGGGCCCGGCCGCACGCCGCGCGCGCCGCCGCGAGCGCCGCGGTGTCCAGCGGGGCCGCATCCTCGGCCGGCTCCGGGACGATGCAGCGCGCGCCGGCCGGGTAGCGCACGCCCATCGGCTCCTCCCAGGCGATCTCCACAGTGGCGGGCGAAGCGGCCGAGGCCCGCCCTAGGCCCTCCTCGCCCGCGAGCAGCGCGGCGCGCACCGACCACCGCTGCGCCTCGGCCGCCGTCCCCGCCCAGGCGTCGGCTGTCCGCTCGCGGAGAAGCATGTACCGCTCCCGCTCGCCCCTCACGATCCGCAGCTTGTGGTCGAGCAGCTCGGCGCCGTGCCTGGCGGTCGCGAGCCGGTGCTGGAGCCACAGGCGCCCGGCGCGGCCGGGCGGGGCGTGCAGTGCGCCGGGCACCGCTCACACCCCCCGTTCGGCCAGGAGCGCGCTGGGCAGCATCGTCAGCTCGCGGCGCGGCAGCGTCAGCAGGGCGCGCCACGCCCGCTCCAGCGTCTGCTCGAGCGTGCGCGCCTCGTCCCCGCGCTGGTCGAGGAGCTGCTCGCGGAGCTCCCGCTCGAACGCGAGGTAGAGCTGGTCGGTCGGGGAGAGCGCGTCCGTGCCCATGAGCTCGGCGAGCTCCTGGGTCTGCCGGGCGCGCGCCAGCGCCGCGAGGATCTGCGCCGCGACGTCCAGGTGGTCCTCCCGGGTCCGGCCCGGCCCGGCGCCCTTGCGCATGAGCCGGGACAGGGAGCTCAGCGGCTCCACCGGCGGGTAGACGCCCCTGGCCTGCATCTGCGCCGAGAGCACGATCTGTCCCTCGGTGATGTAGCCGGTGAGGTCCGGCACCGGGTGGGTGATGTCGCCGGCGGGCATCGTCAGGACCGGGACGATCGTCACCGAGCCCGGCGAGCCGCGCATCCGCCCGCAGCGTTCGTAGATCGAGGCGAGGTCGCTGTAGAGGTAGCCGGGGTAGGCGCGCCGGCCCGGAATCTCGCCGCGGGCGGCGGAGACCTCCCGCAGCGCCTCGGCGTAGCTCGTCATGTCCGCCATGACCACGAGCACGTGCCGGCCGAGCTCGAAGGCGAGGTGCTCGGCGACGGTGAGGGCGATCCGCGGCGTGAGGATCCGCTCGACGACCGGGTCGTCCGCCGTGTTGAGCAGCAGCAGGAGGTCCCCGGCCGAGGACCGCTCCTCGAGGACGTCCCGCACCGTGGCGGCGTCGAGGTGGGTCAGCCCCATGCCGGCGAAGACGACGGCGAACGGTTCCCCGCCCGCGGTCGCCTGGGCGGCGATCTGGGTGGCCAGCGCCAGGTGGGGCAGACCGGCCACGGAGAACACCGGCAGCTTCTGGCCCCGCACGAGGGTGGTGAGGGCGTCGATCACGGAGACCCCGGTGATGACGGGTTCCGCGGGCGGCTCGCGGTACGTGGGGTTGAGCGGGTAGCCCGAGACGGGCGCGCGCCGCCGGGCGAGGACGGGCGGTCCGCCGTCGAGCGGCTCCCCGCGGCCGTTGCACACGCGCCCGAGCCAGGCCTCCCCCACCGGCACATGGAGGACCTCGCCGGCGAAGCGCACCCGCGTGCCGCCCGGGCGCAGCCCCTCGGTCCCCTCGAGGACCTGGACGACGGCGAGGTCGCCGTCGACCTCCAGCACGGCGCCGTGCCGCGGCGCCCCGGACCCGGCCGCGACGGTGGCGGACTCGTCCCACCCGACCCCGGCGACGCCGCGCACCACCAGCAGCGGGCCGCGCAGCTCGGCCACGTCGGTGTACTCGACGAGCGCCGTCACGTCGGCGCCCCCAGCCCAGCCAGCACGGCCTCCAGCCGCGCGGCGACCCCGGCGGCGTCGTCGGGCCCGGTCTCCCGGGCGGCGCGCAGCAGCGGCCCGAAGTCGGTCTCCTCGACGGCGGTCGCGGGGGTCCCGGCGGCGACGAGCGCCTCGCACCGGTCGACGACGGCGAGCACCGCGTCGACCAGCGCCGCCCCCTTCTCCCGGGAGCAGTGCGCGTCGTTGGTGCCGAGCGCGCTCTGCTGGAGGACGCCCTCGCGCAGGAGCCGCCCGCCGAGCATGCTCACCCGTTCCACCCCGGGCAGGCCCCCCACCCCGACCAGCTCGGCGAGGGCGCTCAGCCGGTCGGCGTCGGCGAGCAGGGCGACGACCCGTTCGCGCCGGCGCGCCCACGCCGGGTCCCCCTGCTCGGCGTGCCAGGGGCCGAGGGTCTCAGCGTCGCGGGAGAAGGACCCCTCCCAGGTCACGGCCGGGTAGTGGCGGGCGTAGGCGAGGTCCCGGTCGAGCGTCCACACGGACCGGACGAAGCGCTCGGTGTGGGCGGTGACCGGCTCGGTGAGGTCCCCGCCGGCCGGGGAGACCGCCCCGACGATGGTCACCGAGCCGCGCCGTCCACCGAGGGTGACGACGTGGCCGGCCCGCTCGTAGAAGGCGGCCAGCGCCGAGGGCAGCCCGGCGGGGTAGCCCTCCTCGGCGGGCAGGGCGCCCGTGCGCGAGGCGAACTCGCGCAGCGCCTCGGCCCACCGGGAGGTGGAGTCCGCGATGACCACGACGTGGTACCCCATGTCCCGGAAGTACTCCGCGACCGTCACCCCGGTGTAGACGCTCGCCTCGCGCGCCATCATCGGCATGTTGGAGGTGTTGGCGATGATGACGGTGCGCCGGGCGAGCCGGTCCCCCGTGCGCGGGTCCTGCAGCTCGGAGAGCTCGGCGACGACGTCGGCCATCTCGTTGCCGCGCTCCCCGCAGCCGACGTAGACGATGACGTCCGCGTCGCACCACTTGGCGATCTGCTGGAGCAGCACCGTCTTGCCGGTGCCGAAACCGCCCGGGACCGCGGCGCTAGAGCCGCGGGCGACCGGGTACAGCAGGTCCAGGACCCGCTGGCCGGTGTGCAGGCCCTCGGCCGTGGTGAGCCGTTCGCGGTACGGGCGCGGCCGGCGCACCGCCCACCGGGTGGTCACCGGCACGGGCCGGCCGCCGACCGTCGCCACGACGGCGTCGGCCGCTACCGGTCCTGCGGGCGCCACGTCGCCCACCACCCCGGCGACCGGAGCCCCGAGCCGGAGCCGGACCGGTCCGTCGTCGATCGTGCCGACCTCCTGGCCTGCCTCGACGACGGCGCCGGCGGTGACGGCGGGCGTGAACTCCCAGCGGCGCGCGTCGTTCTGGCCGGCGCCCCAGCCGGGGACCAGCCAGGGGCCGGCGGCGGAGAGGGGGCGCAGCAGCCCGTCGAAGACGGCGCCGAGCAGCCCGGGTCCGAGCGGCGCGGACAGCGGCGCCCCCTGCGACTGCACCGCCGCGCCGGGCGCGAGCCCGCCGGTGTCCTCGTAGGCCTGGATCGTGAGCCGGTGCCCGGTGATCGCGACGACCTCGCCGGGGACGCCCGCCGGCCCGAGCAGCACGACGTCGTCCATCGCGACGCCGGGCACCGGCTCCGCCTCGACGAGCGACCCGGACACGCGCACGACGCTCACGGCGCCCAGAGCCCCTCGGGCCCGACCGCCTCGACCGCGCGCCCCGCCAGCGCGGCGAGCGGGACGACGGCGCGCCGCCCGGCCGCCTCGGCGGACACCCCGCCCTCCGGCAGCTTGGTCACGGCGGCGTCGGGCCCCAGGGCTGCGCGTATCTGCGCGACGGCGCGGTCGTGCCAGGCCGGGTAGGCCGGGTCGTCGCGCAGCCGGGGCAGGGCGTCGCGCACCCGCGCGGTCAGGTCCTCGAACACCTGACGCTGGGCGGCCAGGACCACGCCGCGCGCCTCCCTGCGGGCGCGGGCCCGTTCCGCGCCGACCAGGGCGAGGCCGTCCGCCCGGCCCTCGGCGCGGGCCGCCTCGCGCACGGCCTCGGCCTCGCTGCGGGCGCGGGCGAGCAGGGCCTCGGCGTCGGCGTCGGCGCGTGCGCCGGTGGCCGCCGCGTCGGCGAGGGCCTGCTCGAGGAGGGCGGCCCGGACCGGGGCCAGCGGGTCGGGCGGCGTCCCGGGCCGCTCCGGGGTGACGGGCGGTCCGGCGGCGCCCTGGGTGGTGGTCACGGCCCGGCCTCCGGCATGACGACCGTCAGCGGGAGCGGTCGGTCGTGGACCGGTCCCAGCGCCTGCGCGGCCGCCGCGGTGAGGACGACCACCTCGACGTCGGCAGGCAGCACCGCCCAGGCGGACCGGACGGCGGCGTCGTCGTCGGCCGGCAGGACGAGGGCGCCGGCGAGGGCGAAGGCGCTCACCGCCGTCCCCTCCCCCAGGACCGCCACGCGCCCCGTCATGCCCGCCCCAGCAGGATGATCGCGACGATGAGGCCGTAGATGGCGATGCCCTCGGCGAGGCCGACGATGACCATGGCGCGGCCGAAGATCTCGGGGCGCTCGCTCATCGCGGCCAGGGCCGCCGACCCGGTGTAGGCCACCGCGACGGCGGCGCCGAGGGAGGAGCCGGCGACCGCGATCGCCGCCCCGATGAGGGCCGCCCAGCTGTCCCCGCCGGCCTGGCTCGTCCCCTGGGCGGGCGCGGCCGAGGTC